>NZ_JBFAON010000019.1:0-118364 GCF_040659795.1 Pseudonocardia sp. NPDC049635 | reverse complement strand
CGACCGGATGTGAGGTTCTGCTCACAAGGTGAGCGGAAACGAGCAACACCCACCCCCGGTCCGCCGGCGGACAGTGGGCTCAGCGCACCCGTGCGGCGTGCTGGGTGCGCCCGTTCGCGCGCGGGCGCGGCGCGGGCGAGCGGCTTCCGGTCGCGTCGGCGCCCTCGCCGGGGGCCGACGCCTGCCCGGGGGAGGCTCCCGCGGGCTCCTCGTCATCGGGGCCCGACCCGCCACCGAGGCCCGGCTCCTCACCGAGGCACGGCTCGTCGTCGAGCCCTGGCCCCGCGTCGAGGTCCGTGGCCACGTCGTCGATCAGCGCGCGGGCGGACCGGAGCTGGTCGGACACGCGGCCCCGCAGCTCGGTGAGCTGCTCGACCCGCTGACGGGCCCGCACGGTGATCTCGTCGGCGTCGTGCCGCGCCTCGGCCCGGATCCGCTCACCCTCGGCGCCGGCCTCGTCCAGCAACCGCCGGATCTGCTCGTCGGCCTCGTGGTTGCGCCGGTCGATCTCCTCGGTCAGCGCGTCCCGTTCGGCGATCAGCGCGGTGAGCGCCTCGCTGCGGCGCTGGTCCATCGCGATCCGGAAGTCGTGTTCCACCTGCTCGCGGTTCTCCCGGGCCTCGGTGTCGGCCCGGGTGATCCGTTCGGTGACGATGCGTTCCTTCTCGGACAGCTCGCGCTCGGTGTTCTGCCGCTGCTCGGCCAGCGACCGCTCGGTGCGCTCCCGCAGCTCCGCGAGCTCGGTCTGGGTGCGCTCACGCAGGTCCGCCAGCTCCCGCTCGACGCGTGCCTGATGGTCGTCGATGGCCCGCTCGCGCTCGTCGGCCCGCCGGTCCAGCTCGGCCCGGCGCGCCTCCGCGTCGGCGAGGATCTGCTCTGCCCGCGCGCGGGCATCGGCGAGGACGGCCTTGGCGTGCTCGTCGGCCTGCCGGCGCTGCGCGGCGACCTCACGATCGGCCCGGGCGTGCATCTCGGCGACCTCGTCCTCGGCGAGGCGCAGCATCGAACGCAACCGTTCGCTCATGCCCTGGACGCTCTGCGGCGGGCCGGCGAGCCGGTTGACCTGCTGCTGCAGGGCCTCGACCCGGCTACGGGCATCGTCGAGCTCCCGGCTCAACCGGGTGTTCTGGGCGACCGCGGCATCCCGATCGGCGGCCAGCATCCGCACCTCGGCGTCGAGCCGCCGGAGGTGGCTGTCGACCTGGGCCCGGTCGTATCCGCGGCGCGTGACCGAGAAACCGGTCCGTGGTACGGGTACATCGTGGTCACCGGCCATGTGCTCACCGTACCTTCGGGCCGGGTGCTCGGCTGTGCCGAAAGGCACAGCCGAGACACGCTCACACGCCGCGGAAGCGATTGATCCCGTCGATGTGCTTCTCCCGGGTCTCCTGATCGGTGACACCCAGTCCCTCCTCGGGGGCCAGCGCGAGCACGCCGACCTTGCCCTGGTGGGCGTTGCGGTGCACGTCGTACGCGGCCTGGCCGGTCTCGGTCAGCGGATACACCCGGGACAGGGTGGGGTGGATCATCCCCTTGGCGACCAGCCGGTTCGCCTCGAACGCCTCGCGGTAGTTCGCGAAGTGCGAACCGACGATCCGCTTCAGGTTCATCCACAGGTAGCGGTTGTCGAACTCGTGCATGTACCCCGACGTCGACGCACAGGTGACGATCTGGCCGCCCTTGCGGGTGACGTAGACGCTCGCGCCGAAGGTCTCCCGGCCGGGGTGTTCGAACACGATGTCCGGGTCCTCGCCGCCGGTCAGCTCGCGGATCTTCGCCCCGAACCGCTTCCACTCCTTCGGGTCCTGGGTCTGCGGGTCCTTCCAGAACCGGTAGCCCTCGGCGTTGCGGTCGATGACCAGCTCGGCCCCCATGTCCCGGCAGATGCGGGCCTTCTCCTCGGAGGAGACGACACAGACCGGGGTGGCGCCGCCGTTCAGGGCGAACTGGGTGGCGTAGGAGCCGAGACCGCCGGAGGCACCCCAGATCAGCACCACGTCGCCCTGCTTCATGTCGGCACCGTTGCGGGAGACCAGCTGCCGGTACGCCGTGGAGTTGACCAGTCCGGGGGACGCGGCCTCCTCCCAGGTCAGGTGGGCGGGCTTGGGCATCAGCTGGTTGGACTTCACCAGCGCGAGATCGGCCAGGCCGCCGAAGTTGGTCTCGAAGCCCCAGATCCGCTGCTCCGGGTCCATCATCGTGTCCGAGTGCCCGTCCGGGCTCTCCAGCTCGACCGAGAGGCAGTGCGCGACGACCTGGTCGCCGGCCTTCCAGGCGTTGACCCCCGGCCCGGTCTTCACCACCACGCCCGCCAGGTCCGAGCCGACCACGTGGTAGGGCAGGTCGTGCCGCGCGGTGAGCGGGGAGAGCTTGCCGTAGCGCTTGAGGAAGGCGAACGTCGAGACCGGCTCGAAGATCGAGGTCCACACGGTGTTGTAGTTGATGGCACTGGCCATCACGGCGACCAGCGCCTCACCGGGGCCCAGCTCGGGGACGGGGACCTCCTCGACCCGCAGGCTCTTGCGCGGATCCTTCTCCTTGGTGGGCAGGCCCTCGAACATGTCGGCGTCCTCGGCCCGGACGGTGACGCCCCGGTAGCTCTCGGGCACCTCCAGGCCTCCGACGTCGGCGAACTGCCCGGCGAGGATGGCGTCGCGGATGTCCTTCACTGCTGGCCTCCGATGGCGACGTTGCTAGGGGAGTGGGTGCGTGCACCCCGATTTGCTTGGGATACCGCAAGTTACCGCGTAGTATGTTAACCGCAGAGCGACGCTGCGCGTGAGTGTGGCGCCGACTTCGTGACTCACGCCACCGGACGTCCGTACTGGCCTTTCGATGGGACGTACCGGTCCGGGCGGCCGGATCGGCGCTGGTCGGCGCCGATCCGGCCGGGCGCTCAGTGCTGGCCCGGGGCCGGCTCGACGAGCTCGACCAGCACCCCGCCCGCGTCCTTCGGGTGCACGAAGTTGACCTTCGAGTTCGACGTCCCCCGCCGCGGCTCGTCGTAGAGCAGGCGCAGGCCCTTCGCGCGCAACGCGTCGGCCGCGGCCGCGACGTCGGTGACCCGGTAGGCGACCTGCTGCAGTCCGGGGCCGTTGCGGTCGATGAACTTCGCGATCGTCGAGTTCTCGTCCAGCGGGGCGAGCAGCTGCACCTTGGTGGCCCCGGCCGGCTCGCCCGGCGCGCCGAGCATCGCCTCCCGCACGCCCTGCTCGGCGTTCGTCTCCTCGTGCACGGCGACCAGGCCCAGGTTCTCGGCGTACCAGCGGATCGCCTCGTCCAGGTCGGGTACCGCGATCCCGACGTGGTCGACGGCCACGACCAGCTGCGACAGTGCGTCCTCGGTTGTCGTCATGAGGGCAGAAGGTACCTCGACTACCGGCGAGTAGCCCGCTGTGCCACTGGTCACCCCCACCCTCCGACGTGTCCCGCGACCGCGCAGCGCGTGGGTATGGTGACCGCCCGCGAACCTGTCAACGAAGCCTGCTGGAGGACCCCGTGTCCGGAACCGTGATCGTCGCCGGCGCCCGCACGCCGATGGGCCGTCTGCTCGGCTCGCTGAAGGGATTCTCCGGCGCCCAGCTGGGTGGGATCGCCATCAAGGCGGCGCTGGAGCGGGCAGGCGTCGCGCCCGAGCAGGTCGAGTACACGATCATGGGGCAGGTGCTGACCGCGGGCGCCGGGCAGATCCCCGCGCGGCAGGCGGCGGTCGCGGCCGGCATCCCGATGGACGTCCCGGCGCTGACCATCAACAAGGTCTGTCTGTCCGGTATCGACGCCATCGCGCTCGCCGACCAGCTCATCCGGGCCGGGGAGTTCGACGTCGTCGTCGCCGGCGGGCAGGAGTCGATGAGCCAGGCGCCGCACCTGCTGACCAAGTCCCGCGAGGGCACCAAGTTCGGCGACGCCACGCTCACCGACCACATGTCCTACGACGGCCTGTTCTGCGCCTTCGACCAGGTCGCGATGGGCGCCTCGACCGAGAAGTACAACGAGCGCTACGGCCTGACCCGCGAGGAGCAGGACGCCTTCTCCGCCCGTTCGCACCAGCTGGCCGCCCGGGCCGCCGGGGACGGCACGTTCGAGCAGGAGATCACCCCGGTCGAGATCCCGCAGCGCAAGGGCGACCCGGTCATCTTCGCCACCGACGAGGGCGTCCGCGGGGACACCACCACCGAGGGCCTGGGCAAGCTGCGCCCGGCGTTCGCCTCGGACGGCACGATCACCGCAGGCTCGGCGTCGCAGATCTCCGACGGTGCGGCCGCGGTCGTGGTGATGAGCAAGGCCAAGGCCGAGGAGCTCGGCCTGGACTGGATCGCCGAGATCGGTGCGCACGGCGTCGTCGCCGGGCCGGACGCCAGCCTGCACGAGCAGCCGGCGAACGCGATCGCGAAGGCCTGCCAGAAGGAGGGCGTCCAGCCCGCGGACCTCGACCTGGTCGAGATCAACGAGGCGTTCGCGGCGGTCGGCATCGTCTCCACCCGCAAGCTGGGCATCGACGAGGACAAGGTGAACGTCGACGGCGGGGCGATCGCGCTGGGCCACCCGATCGGGATGTCCGGTGCCCGGATCGCCCTGCACCTGGCGCTGGCGCTGAAGTCCCGCGGCGGCGGTGTCGGCGCGGCCGCGCTGTGCGGAGGCGGTGGCCAGGGCGACGCGCTGATCATCCGCGTGCCGAAGTCCTGACCCGCGTGTGACGATCGTCGGCCCCCGCCGCGGCGGGGGCCGACGCGTATCCCTACCAGGAGGACCGCTCGTGCCCGGACCGCCGGACCCCCACGAGCTCGTGCAGCGGGCGCGTGCCGGTCAGCAGCTCGCCGTCGCCCGGCTGATCTCGATGGTGGAGAACGCCGGCCCGCAGCTGCGTGAGGTCTCCGCCGCCCTGACCCCGCACACCGGCGGGGCGCACGTCGTCGGGCTCACCGGGTCGCCCGGAGTCGGGAAGTCGACCAGCACCTCGGCGCTGGTCACCGAACTCCGTGCCCGCGACCGACGGGTCGGGGTGCTCGCCGTGGACCCGTCGTCGCCGTTCAGCGGGGGCGCGCTGCTCGGCGACCGGGTCCGGATGGGCGAGCACGCCGACGACGACGGCGTCTTCATCCGCTCGATGGCCACCCGCGGGCATCTCGGTGGGCTGTCCTGGGCGACCCCGCAGGCGTTGCGGGTGCTCGACGCCGCCGGCTGCGAGGTGATCCTGGTCGAGACCGTCGGGGTCGGCCAGTCCGAGGTGGAGATCGTCGGACTGGCCGACAGCACCGTCGTGCTGATGGCGCCCGGGATGGGTGACGGCATCCAGGCGGCCAAGGCCGGGATCCTCGAGATCGGCGACGTCTTCGTGGTGAACAAGGCGGACCGGGAGGGCGCCCGGCGGACCGTGCGCGAGCTGCGGAACATGCTCCACCTGCGCGAGCACGGCGGGGCGGACGCCTGGGAGCCGCCGGTGCTGATGACCGTCGCGTCCCGGTCCGAGGGGATCGGTGCGCTCGCCGACGCCCTCGACGACCACCTGGTTTGGTCGCGCAAGTCCGGTGAACGGGACCGGCGCCGGCGCGAACGGGTCCGGCGGGAGATCGAGGCCATCGGGATGGAGCAGGTGCGCGCCCGGATGGAACGGGTGCGCGGCGGGGAGGCGCTGGACGCGCTGACCGGGCGGGTGCTCGCCGGTGACCTCGACCCCTGGGCGGCGGCGGACGAGCTGCTCGAACAGTCCGGCTGATCGGCCCGTCACCGGCCGAGCCGGGCGAGCACGGCCAGCGCGCGCGCCGACCCGCTGCGCAGGGCCAGCTGCCGGGCCCGCGCGGCAGCGCCGGCGGCCTCCCCGGCCTCCCCGGCCCGGTGCGCGGTGACCGCCTCCCGCAGGATCTCCTCGAGCTGGTCGCGGACGGGAGGATCGCAGGCCCCGTCGGACGGGTGCCCGTCGAGTTCGACCGTGATCGCCACCGGTGCCGGGTAGCGCTCCGGCGCAGGTGGCGCCGGTTCCCCGGGCCGGTCCCCGCGGAGCTCGGCGCGCAGCCGGTCCCGGCGGCGCGCGGCCAGCTCGGCGGTCCCGGCGTCGCCCGCACGCAGCGCCGCGTCGGCCGCGAGGCCGTACGCCAGCCAGGCACGATCCGGTGCTGCCCGGTCGTGTTCCTGGTCGCCGGCCAGCAGGGCGGCGCCCGCGAGCAGCTCCGCCAGCGCGACGGTGCGCTCCGGGTGCACGCAGTGGCTCAGCAGCTCGCGGAGCTGTTCGACGAGAGCGGCGAGCGGTCCGTGCGCCGCCGCGGTGCCGAGCCGCCCGTCGAGTGCGGCGATCGCGCGCAGCTGGTCGCCCAGCAGGCGCAGCTCCGTGTCGCCGATCGCCGCGGACCGGTCCAACGCCGCCCGGAGCCGCTGCGTGCCCGCGGTGCCGTCGGGGTCGGCGGTGCCGGCCGGGGCCGCGGGCTCCAGCCCGAGCCCGGCCGGGGTGCTCCCGTAGAGCTCGGCCAGCAGAGCCCGTTGTCCGGGAGCAGGCGTCGCGTGTCCGTTCTCCCAGCGGGAGAGCTGGGTCTTGAGGCTGCCCGGTCGGGCCCGCCCGCCTCCGGTGCGCTCCGCGAGCCGGGCCAGCTCCTGCGCTGCGCGAGCCTGCGACCAGCCGCGATCGAGCCGGGCGGCGCGCAGGAAGGGATACCCGCGACCCGTCCCGGACCGGCCGGTCTCCCCGCTCCCGTCGTCCACCCGGCCGATTCTGTCGGGGGGCCGCGCTAGCGTCAACGCCGTTGCCGCAACAGGGCGTCAACGACGACGTGCAGCACGGGAGTGCGCTGGTACGGGCACGTGCATCAGGTGCGTCGGCACGGGTGATCGGGAGGGTGTGGCATGGACCTGGTCGACTATGTCTGCTGCGCGGTGCTCGCCGGTGCCTGCGGCGCCCTCGCGGGCTGGGCGACGGTGCGGCGGCTGGGTCCGCCGTCGCTGTGGCGCGGCAGAACGATGCGGAGCTGGCCGGGGCACGGGCACGGGTTCCCGCCGCCGCTGCGTCGGCGGCGCCGCCGCGGGGGCGGGCGATGAGCGGCCGTCCGGCGCGGCCGGGCGGGTCCGTGCCGTCAGTCGAAGTCGCCGGCCGCGCGGCGGACGCTGCGCAGCAGCGTGGTGAGCCGGTCCTGGTCGGCC
The DNA here is from genome assembly GCF_040659795.1 of Pseudonocardia sp. NPDC049635. Taxonomy (NCBI): domain Bacteria; kingdom Bacillati; phylum Actinomycetota; class Actinomycetes; order Pseudonocardiales; family Pseudonocardiaceae; genus Pseudonocardia; species Pseudonocardia sp. NPDC049635. Next base: position 111,236 of record NZ_JBFAON010000019.1, on the reverse strand, counting down.
TCGTCCAGCCCGCCGAGCCCGAACTCGATCGCCGTCACCGCGGCGGTCGCCTTCGCCAGCCGGGCCCGGCCCTCGTCGGTCAGCTCGACCAGCGTGGCCCGGCGGTCGGTGGGGTGCGGGAGCCTGCGGACCAACCCGTCGCCCTGCAACCGGTCGACGATGTTGGTGACGCTCGTCGGGTGCAGCTGCAGCCGCTCGCCCATCACCCGCATCGGCAGACTGCCCCGCCGGGCGAAGTCGAGCAGCACCAGCGCCTCGTAACGGGCGAAGGTGAGGCCGAGCGGCCGGAGTGCACCGTCCACCTCGGAGAGCAGGATCTGCTGCACGCGCATCACGCTGGTGACGGCGGCCATCGTCCGGGAGGGGCCGATCCGCTCCTCCCACAGGTCGGCGGCGCGCTGGATCGGGTCGAAGGGGAGCGACCCGCGAGATGCCATGCGCACGACGCTAGCAAGTGGTCACGGGCCGATCGGCGATCATGGGCGGATCGCCGTGTCGTCGAGGGCGGGATCGCTGTGGCCGCACGGCCGTGTCCGCATGGCACTGTGGCGACATGCTCTTCGCGTTCAGCATCGCACCGTCCGGTTCCGGGTCGGGTGACGGCGGGGTCAGCGCCGCGGTCGCCGAGGCGGTGCGGGTGGTCCGGGAGTCCGGTCTGCCCAACGAGACCACGTCGATGTTCACCACGATCGAGTCGGAGACCTGGGACGAGGGGATGGCCGTCGTCAAGCGGGCCGTCGAGGCGGTCGCCGCCGTGTCGCCTCGGGTCAGTCTCGTGCTCAAGGCCGACATCCGGCCCGGCTACCGCGGGCAGCTCCGGGCGAAGGTGGACCGGGTCGAGCAGCACCTGCGGGGCGAGGAGGCCGGGGCGTGACCGGTGGGCACGGCGGGGCGGGGCCGGAGCCGGCCGGGCCCGCCGGTTCCACCGGTTCCGCCGGGGCGGACGCGGCCGGGGTCGCGGGGGCGGCGACGTCCGGTGGTGCCGAGGTGACCGGGGCGCCCCCGCCGGGCGCCGCACGGGTGGTGCTGGTGCACGGGGCCTGGCACCGAGGGGTGTCGTGGGCGCCGGTGGCCCGGGTGCTGGAGCGCAGCGGTGTACCGGTGTCCGCGCCGGACCTGCCCGCCGAGCGCGGTGGGTACGAGGAGCAGGTCGCCGCGGTGCTCGCGGCCGCGGGCCCCGACCTGCCCGACGCCGCCGTGCAGCCCGAGGGGCGCGGCCGGCCGGTGGTCCTGGTCGGGCACTCGCTCGGCGGGCTGGCGGCCACCGTCGCGGCGGCCCGGCTGGGTGCCGGGCGGGTCCGGGCACTGGTGCTGGTCGGCGCGCTCGTTCCCGAGCCGGGCCGCCCCCAGCTGGACCGGCTGCGGTCCGACACCGGCCTGATGGTGCCCGGTTACGACGCCGGGGTCCGTCGCGGCGAGGGGCCGGTGACCTTCTGGCCGGACGCATCGGTGGCGACGAGCGGCCTCTACCGGGGAGTGGCCGACGAACTGGCCGGGCCCGGCGCGGCGGCCGCCGATCGGGCGGAAGCGGAGCGTCTGGTCACCGCCGCGGTGGCACAGCTGCGTCCGCAGGACTGGAGCCTGCTGCGGGAGCCGTGCCCGATCGAGGCGTGGCCCGGGGTCAGGACGGTGTCGGTCGTCTGCTCCGACGATCGCGTCGTCGATCCGGCGGGCAGCCGCCGGGAGGCGGAGCGGATCGGCGCGGAGGTCGTGGAGATCCCGGGCGGTCACTTCCCGATGCTCACCCGCCCGGCTGCGCTCGGCGGGCTGCTCGCGGATCTCGCCGTGGGGACCGGGCTGCCGGCCCGGAGCTGACCACCGCCGGGGACGGTCCGGAGACGGCGAACGGCCGGTGACGGGGATCCGTCACCGGCCGTTCGCACCCGGGCCGCAGGTGCGGCCGCGGTCGTCAGGCGATCAGGCTGGTGAAGTGGAACACGCCCACCAGGATCGCCACGAAGCTGACCGCCATGCCGATCTGGCCCAGCTTGGTGATGGCCGGCTGGCGGAACGCCAGGAATCCGACGACCAGGCCGACGGCCCCCAGGATCCAGGCGAACAGCGGCACCAGGAACCCGGCGATCACGCCGAGGGCGCCCAGCGCCAGCGACGCGTAGGCGAGGGTCGGCTTGGCAGCGGTCTGCGCGTTGCTCATCTTCTGGGATTCCTCCGTCGCGGCCGGCATCGATCCGGCGTTCTCGCTCGTCTTCTCGGGGTCGCACCGGATCGGTGACGCGGAACCGGCCGCCGATCTCGATGACGCAGGGTCACCGTCGAGGCCCTGCACGGGGTTCAACGAGCGAGTGGGGCCGGTGATGCTCCGCCGGTCCGGTGATCGTGAACCGGGCGGCACGGTCGCCGGCACCGCGTGGCCGACGACTCGCCGGGGCCGGGCGGTCGGTGCACCGTGCCCCGGTGACGGCGGGGTGCGTCACGTCCGACACGCGTCCGTGCCAGGATGGACGGCGTGTCTCGTCCAGATCCTCGTCAGACGGCCCAGCGTGCGGCGATGTCCTCCGCGATGGCCGGAGCGGTCGACCTCTCGGGCCTGAAGGCGCGAGCCGACGCGGCCAACAAGCCGACCCCGCCCGGGGGCGGTGCCGCAGGCCCCGGCGCCCCCGGCGGCGGGTGGGTGGTCGACGCCACCGAGCAGGGCTTCCAGAGCGAGGTCCTCGAGCCGTCGCTGCAGGTCCCGGTCGTCGTCGAGCTGTGGGCCAGCCGTTACCCGCGGGCCGAGCAGCTCTCCTCCGAGCTGGAGCGGCTGGCGTCCACCGGTGGTGGCGCGTGGCGCCTGGCCCGGGTGGACATCGACACCCAGCCGCGGGTCGCCCAGGCGTTCGGCGTCCAGCAGGTCCCGATGCTGGTCGTGCTGGTCGGTGGTCAGCCGGTGGACGCCGTCAACGGCACGATCCCGGACGACCGGGTCGCCGAGTGGGTCCGTTCGCTGCTCGACGCGCTGCGTGACCGGATGCCCGCGATCGCCGAGGGCGAGCGCCGGGCGGCGGAGGGCGCCGACGGGGTGCCCGAGGCGCAGGAGGAGCCGGAGGACCCGCGGTTCACCGCCGCCGAGGAGGCTCTGGAGCAGGGCGACTACGAGGCCGCGGCGGCCGCCTACCAGGCGATCCTGGACGTCGAGCCGGCCAACGAGCAGGCTTCCGCCGCGCTCGCCCAGGTGAAGTTCCTGGCCCGCGCCGAGCAGGCCGACCCGAGCGCGATCGAGCGCGCCGACGCCAACCCCGACGACGTCGACGCACAGCTCGCTGCGGCCGATGCCGAGATGGCGGCGGACCGGGTCGAGGCGGCGTTCTCCCGGCTGGTCGCCACCGTCTCCCGGACCGGTGGTGACGATCGCGACCGGGCCCGGGCACACCTGGTCGGGTTGTTCGAGCTCTTCCCGGCCGACGACCCGCGGGTGAGCACTGCGCGCCGTGCGCTGGGCCGGGCGCTGTTCTGAGCCCACGCCGGACGTGACCCGGGTTCCGTCGTGACCGGCCCGTACCGGCTGGTGCGCCGGGTCGCCCCGGTGGTCACGGCCGCCGCCCTGGTGACCGCGGCGCTGTTGTTCGCCCTCGGTCAGCCGCCGCTGCTGCGGTGGCTCCCGCACCCCGACGTCGCGGGCATGCACGTCGACTTCGACACCTTCTGGCATTCGGCGCGCGCGCTCGTCGAGCACGGCCCCGGCAGCTCGACGATCTACGACACCGGTGCCCGGCTGCACAACCTGAACCCGCCGCTGCTCGCCGTCCTGCTGGCGCCGCTGGGTGTGCTCGACGCGCTGACCGGTTACCGGATCCTGACGGTCTGTTCGGTGCTGCTCGTGCTGGGATCGGTCGCGGCCACCTGCCGGGAGCTGCGCCTGGGCCGGACCTGGACGCTGGTGGGGATCGGCGCGGTGCTGGCGTCGTCGCCGTTGCACGGGACGCTGCTGCTCGGCCAGATCTACCCGCTGCTGCTGGCCGGGATCACCGCCGGTTGGATCGCCGAACGGCGGGGACGTCCGGTGCTGGCGGCGATCCTGTACGGGGTGACGGTGGCGGTGAAACCGTCGCTGGCGCCGCTGTTGCTCCTCGCGGCGGCCCAGCGGCGGTGGCGCCCGTTCCTCGTCGGCATCTGCTCCGCCGCGGTGGCCACGCTCACCGGGGTGGCGGTCGCCGGATGGCCGACGGCGTGGCAGTGGTGGACGATGGCGCTGGCCGAGCCGGTCGGCCCGACCCCGGACAACGCCTCGTTGCCGGGTCTGGCGTTGCGGTGGGGGCTCCCGGCCGTCGTGGGGACGGTGGTGGGTGCGGCCCTGTTGATCGGGACGCTCGCGCACTACGCGCGGCGCACCGCCCGGCACGGGATCGTGTCCGCCGCCGGAACCGACCCCGGCGGGACCGCCCCGTTCGCGGTGCTCGCCACCGGCCTGCTGGCCGCACCGATCTCCTGGCACAACTACCTGCTGCTGCTCTGGCCCGGTCTGCTGGCCCTGGTCGCGTCGGCGCGTCCGGGGGACACCCGGCGGCGGGTCGTGGGCGCGGTCTTCGCGCTGGCCGTGATCCCGGTGAGCTGGGTCGATCTGTGGGCCGACGGCAATCCGCTCAGCCCGGTGGGGCGAGCCCTCTACACCGCGGTGCTGCTCGCAGCGTGGTGGGCGCTGCTGCGGCCCGCCACGGGTCCGGCGCCGCCCGGCCCCGGAATCGAGGGGGGTGCACGTCCGGGGATGGCACGGGAACCGATGCGCCCGGGCGTGTGAAGCGCGACCGCTGGTGGACCGCCCACCGACCCGATCCACCGTGAAACCGGTAGCTGTTCCGTTCTGCGGAAGCCCTGCCTCCCCTTAAGGTGAGGTGATGTAAAGCTTCTTGTTGTCAGGCGTGATGGTGCGCGGCGCAGGAGGGAGGGACGTGGCCCGAGTGTGGGTGGATGTGGACCGGCTCCCGGAGCCGACGTCCCGGGCGTCCTGGTGCCCCGACGACGAGGAGGGGACAGGCACTCCGGAGCGCGCCGATCCGGCCGACCGGACCCCGCCGGACGAGCCGGGCCCGGCCTGCCGGTAGGACGATCAGTCCGCCGACGAGGTGCCGGTGTCCGATCGACCGGTCCCGGAGCTCCCGGTCACGAACGACCCGTTGCGGACCGCGCGCGCCCCGACCGTCCCCGGCGCCGGTGAGACGCTCTGTGACACCGGGCTCTCGGTGCCGGATCCCCCGGGCCGCGCGGAGCCGTCCCCGGCGTCGTCCCGGGCGTCGTTCCCGGTGTCGTCGGCAGTCGGCGCCGACGGTTCGACCGGCGCCAGCGGTCCGGTCCCGTTCCCGCCGGGCCCGTCCGGACCGGACCGGACCGGGTCCGGTCCGGCGGCCCGGTAGCCGTCGTCCGGGGTGACGGGCGCCTCCACGTCGGTGGTCTCCGGCTCGTCGGGCAGCTCGCTGACGGGCAGCGGCGGCGGGACGGTGGCAGGCGCCGCGGCGGACCCGGTGGCCGGGACCGACGTCACCGGACCGCCGGTCTGCTCGGGCACCAGCCACAGCACGCCCGACGGGGGCAGCTGCAGCACCGCCGACGCCGGCTGCCCGTGCCACATGTACTGCTCGGCGCGCACCCGCCCCAGGTTGCCGACACCGGATCCGCCGTAGCTGGACGCGTCGGTGTTCACCAGCTCGGTCCAGTTCCCGGCGAACGGCAGCCCGACCCGGTAGTTCTCCCGCGGGGCGCCGGCGAAGTTCGCGATGCAGGCCAGCACCGTCGGCCGCCCCTGGGCGTCGACACCGTGCCGCAGGAAGGAGAAGACGTTGCCGGTCGCGTCGTTGGCGTCGATCCAGGCGAAGCCCTCCGGCGTGGTGTCGTGCGACCACAGCGCGGAGTTCTCCCGGTAGGCCCGGTTCAGGTCGCCGACCAGCGAGGTGATGCCGCTGTGCAACGGTTCGGACTCCTGCAGGTGCCAGTCCAGCGACCGCTGCTCGGACCACTCCCGGGGCTGTCCGAACTCCCCGCCCATGAACAGCAGCTGCTTGCCCGGGTGCGCCCACATGTAGGCGAGCAGGGCGCGGACCCCGGCCGCCTTGTTCCAGTCGTCACCGGGCATCCGGCTCCACAGCGAACCCTTGCCGTGCACGACCTCGTCGTGGCTGATCGGCAGCACGTAGTTCTCGCTGAACGCGTACATCAGGGAGAACGTCATCTGGTTGTGGTGGTAGCTGCGGTGCACCGGGTCGCGCCCGGTGTAGTCGAGCGTGTCGTGCATCCAGCCCATGTTCCACTTCAGCCCGAAACCGAGCCCGCCCATGTAGGTGGGGCGGGTGACGCCGGGCCAGGCGGTGGACTCCTCGGCGATCGTCACCACGCCGGGATGCTCCCGGTAGACGGTAGCGTTCATCTCCTGCAGGAACGCCACCGCGTCCAGGTTCTCCCGGCCGCCGTGCACGTTCGGCAGCCACTGGCCGTCGGCCCGCGAGTAGTCCAGGTAGAGCATCGAGGCGACCGCGTCCACCCGCAGACCGTCGATGTGGAACGACTCCAGCCAGTACAGGGCGTTCGCGACGAGGAAGTTGCGCACCTCGTTGCGGCCGAAGTCGAACACCAGCGTGCCCCAGTCGGGCTGCTCGCCACGGCGCGGGTCGGCGTGCTCGTAGCAGGCGGTGCCGTCGAAGCGGGCCAGCGCCCACTCGTCGCGCGGGAAGTGCGCGGGCACCCAGTCGACGATCACGCCGTACCCGGCCCGGTGCAGCCGGTCGACGAACCACCGGAAGTCGTCCGGGGTGCCGAAACGTGAGGTCGGCGCGTAGTAGGAGGTGACCTGGTAGCCCCAGGACCCGCCGAACGGGTGCTCGGCCACCGGCAGCAGCTCGACGTGGGTGAAACCGGTCGTGTCGAGGTAGGCGACCAGCCGCTCGGCGATCTCGCGGTAGCCCAGGCCGGGCACCCACGAACCGAGGTGCATCTCGTAGATGCTCATCGGCTCCTCGTGCGGCCTGCGGTCGGCGCGGGCGGCCATCCACTCGTGGTCGCCCCACTCGTGCACCGGCGTGGTCACCACCGAGGCGGTCTGCGGCGGGATCTCGGTGGCGTAGGCCATCGGGTCGGCCTTGTCCCGCCAGCGGCCGTCCGGGCCGAGGACGCGGTACTTGTAGCGGGCGCCGACACCGACGCCGGGCAGGAAGATCTCCCAGATCCCGGAGCCGCCCAGCGACCGCATCGGCAGCGTCCAGCCGGCCCAGCCGTCGAAGTCACCGGTCACCCGCACGCCGCCGGCGTTCGGTGCCCAGACGGCGAAGCTGGTGCCGGTCACCGGCCCGGAGGCGGTCTCGTACTCCCGCACGTGCGCACCCAGCACGTCCCACAGCCGCTCGTGACGTCCCTCACCGATGAGGTGCAGGTCCATCTCGCCGAGCGTCGGGAGCCAGCGGTAGGGGTCGTCGACGACGCGCTCGGCAGCCGGGTCGTCACCGTGGCGCACGAGCAGCCGGTAGTCGCCGCCCGATCCGGGCACGACCCCGGAGAACAGCCCAGCATCGTGCACCCGCTCCAGCTCGTGGGCCAGCTCGCGCTCGCCGTTGGGCAGCACGGCCACCGAGGTGGCCTGCGGCTGCAGGACCCGGATGACGGTGCCGTCGGCGTGCGGGTGCGCACCCAGCACCGAGTGCGGGTCGTGGTGGGCTCCACCCAGGAGCCGGTCGACGGTCGCCTGGTCGGGCGCGTGCGTCTCCTCCGTCGCCGACGGCGCCGGGGCCGCCGAGGCCGGGGTCGCACGGGTCGCTCGCGTCTCTTCGGAGGTCACCTGCGGAACCGTACTGTCCATGGCCGGGAGCCGCCGAGCGCGGGGACCCACTGTTGCCCGATCGCAGTCCGACGGGCGGCGCGCGGTGTCAGCGGACCCCTCCGGGCGGGTGACGCCTGCGGGCGACGGCATCCTCCAGTACCTCCAGCAGGGTGGCCGCGGAGGCGTCCCAGGTCCGGTTCCGCGCCCGCTCCCGCACCGCGTCCGAACGCTGCGTCCAGCCGTCGTCGAGCGACCGGACGGCGGCGGCGAAACCCGCCGGGTCGTCCGGGTCGACGAACAACCCGGCGTCGCCCGCGACCTCCCGGAAGGCCGGGATGTCGGAGACGACCACCGGGCAGCCGCGGGCCATGGCCTCCAGCACCGGCAGCCCGAATCCCTCGTCCCGGGAGGCGGACACCAGCGCCGTCGCGCCGTCGAGCAGCGCGCGGTAGCCGGCGTCGTCGACACCGTCGTGGAACACCGGCCGGTTGTCCCCGGCGAGCCGTTCCAGCTCGGCGCGCACCCCCGGTGGCACCGGGGAGACCAGGTGCAGCTGGTGATCGTCGAGCAGGGCCGCGGCCCGGGCGAGGGTCGCGACGTTCTTGTAGGGCATGAACGACCCGGCGTAGACGATCCGGTTGCCGCCCGGCCGGGTGCGCGGCGGCGTGCCCTCGGGGAGGTGGAAGTCGGTGGCGTCCGGGACGACAGCGACCGGCCGCCGGGTGAGCCGGTGCGCGGCGAGGAGATCACCGGTGGCCCGGGACACCACGGCGACCGCGTCGGCGCCCGCGAGCAGCAGCCGCTGCGGCCACCACGACAGGTGGTAGGCGCGCCACAGCGCGCGGACCGGTGCCGCCAGCCACGGCGGCGGCGTCCGGTGCCGGTAGTAGATGAGGTCGTGCACGGTCAGGACGACGGCGTAGCGCCGCCCCAGCGTGCCCATCGTCTGCATCGGGGAGAACACGACGGTGTCGGGCTCGGCGCCGGGACCAGCGGCCGCCCCGGCGAGCAGCCGGTTCACCCGCCGGGCCACGAACGGCTCACCGGGCCCGGTGGGCGGGGGCAGGGTGTGCGCGGGCCGCTCGGGCAGGCCCTCGCGCTGCCGCGGGTCCGACACCAGCAGCTCGACCGGGTGCAACCGGTCCAACGCGCGGACCAGACCGGTGGTGTAGCGGCCGATCCCGTCCGGTGCGCCGGGCCGGATGTAGCGGCAGTCGACGAGGATCCTCACCGCGGCAGTCCGTCGAGGAAGCCGCTGATCTCCCGGGCCGCCCAGGCAGGTGCCTCGTAGTGCACCAGGTGCCCGGTGCGCGGCAGCAGGACCAGGCGGGCGTCCGGGAACGCGGCGGCGAGCGCGTGCTGCCCGGCGACCGGCGCGACCCGGTCCCGGGCACCGGCGAGCAGCAGCACCGGTCCACCCACCCGCGGCGCCCACGAGCGCGCCGACCCGGACCCGGCCGCGCGGAACGCCTCCAGCAGCGACCGGACGTCGGCGAACGTGCCGAACCGGGCCCGGTGCTCGTCGACGATCCAGTGCCGCAGCAGCGGATCGGTGGTGGTCGCCATCGTGGCCGTGGCGGCGTCGGCGAGCAGGCGGTGCCGCAGCACCCCGTCGAACCGCAACCGGGCGGCCCCCTCGTGCAGCAGCGCCGTCAACCGGGTGCCCATGCCGGTCACCCCGCCCGCCGCCGACGCCGGTTCGGCGATCGGGTTGAGCAGCACCAGCGCGCGCGGGGCGCACTCGGCGGCGGCGGCCGTCGCCACCACCGATCCGAAGGAGTGGCCGAGCAGCACCGTCGCGGGCCCGAGTTCGCGCAGCAGCGCGGCCGCCCAGCGGGCGTACCCGGCGACGTCGTGGACGCGGTCGGTGAACGGCGGGGACCCCCCGAACCCGGGCAGGTCCGGCGCGACGACGTGGGCACCGGGCAACCGCGACGCCAGCGGCACCAGGCCGTGATGGCTCCCGCGCAGCCCGTGCAGCGCCAGCACCGGCGGCGCGGACGGGTCGCCGACGGTGTGCACGACGGTCCGGGCACCGTCGACGGTGCGCTCGGTGCGGCGCACCCGTTCCCGGACGGCCGCCGTCACCGGTGGGACCCGGTGCGCCGCTCGGCGGACCGGCGCGGCGGCCGGGTCCCGACGATCGGCGCGGTGCGGGAACGGTAGAGCACCTCGAAGGCGTCGAGGGTGGCGTCCATCCCGTGCTCGCCGGCGATCCGCAGGCTCGCCCGGCCCATCGACTCCGCGGCGGCCGGGTCGGCGAGCACCCGGACCAGCCGGTCGGCCAGCGCCGGCACATCGCCGTGCGGGTAGCGGAAACCGTTCTCACCCTGGCGGGCCAGGTGCGGGAGCGCCCCGGCGTCGACGGCGACGACCGGCTTGCCGGACGCCATCGCCTCCAGCGTCACCAGGCTCTGCAGCTCGGCGGTGCCCGCGTTCACGAACACGTCCAGCGCGGCGTAGACGTCGGGGATCTCGTCGTCGGTGATCCGCCCGGTGAAGACGACGGCGTGCCCGACCCCGGCGGCGCGCGCCGCGGCGTGCAGCCGGACCCGTTCCTCACCGTCGCCGACCACGATCAGACGCGCCTGCGGCAGCGTGTCGCGGACCAGCGGCAGTGCCCGGACCAGCTCGTCGACGTGCTTCTCCCGGTCCAGTCGTCCGACGAACCCGGCCAGCGGGGCGGACTCGGGAATGCCGTGGCGGATCCGGAACGCGGTCCCGCGGCCCTGCGTGTCGGGCCGGAACCGGGACAGGTCCAGGCCGTTCGACACCGGCATCACCGGACCCGGGACACCGTTGCGCTCGGCCAGTGACGCCGCCAGCGGGGTGGGGGCGGTGATCACGCCGGCGCGGGAGAGCACCCGCGCCGCGTCCCACCAGAACAGCTTCTTCAGCTGCGCCGGGGGCAGGTGCAGGAAGCTGATCGCGGGCAGGATGTTCTCCGGGATCATGTGCGTCGTCGCGACCGACGGGACGCCGAGATCCTGCGCCGCGGACAGCAGCGCCCGGCCGAGGACCATGTGGCTCTGCACGTGGACGACGTCGGGCCGGATGCGGGTCAGCAGCCTGCGGGCGGTGTGCCGCAGCGCGAGCGGGGGGCACAGCCGGAAGTCGGGCGGTTTCGGCACCGGGAACGACCGGACCCGGTGCTCGGTCAGCGGACCCACCGTCCGGGCGGGTCGGCTGCGCAGCCCGCGCGCCGGTGCCGCGACGTGCACGTCGTGCCCGCGCCCGGCCAGTCCGGCGGCCAGCCGCCGAGCTGCGTAGGAGGCCCCGTTGACGTCCGGTATCCAGGTGTCGGCCCCGATCAGGACGCGCACACGTTCTCCTTCCGCGAGGTCGCGGCGCGCACCCACAGTGCGCGCCCGGCCACCAGTCCGACGCCGACGCCGAGACCGGCCACCACCAGGATCCACGGGCGGTCCGCCAGCTCGGCGGCGAGCCGGCCGCCCACCGCCCAGCCGATCCCGACCAGCAGCGCTGAGCGGACCACGGTGGCGGGCACCGCCCAGGCCAGGAGCCGGTGGTAGGGCACCCCCGCCAGACCGGTGGCCAGGAACGCGGGGATGGCTCCCACGTCGACGAGTTTCGCGCCCAGGACCACGTGCCCGAGATTGTCCCCCACCCGTTCGCGCAACGACCCCCAGCGTGCGCCGGTGAGCCCGAGTCTCACGAGGACGGGTGCCACCCGGGGTCGCCTGCCGCCCCGGCCGAGCAGGTAGAGGGCGGTGTCGGCGACCAGATCGGCGACGACGGCGACCAGCAGCACCGCCCACCAGTCGAGGATCCCGGCACCGGCCAGCGAGCCGGCCACCACGGTGACGACCGGGCCCTCCACGAACACGCCGACGGCGAGCACCCCGAGCGTGAGGGCGAGGGTGCCCGGCTCGGGTGCCAGCATCAGCCCCAGCACGTCGTCGAGGCCGGGGAGGGTCGCGGCCGGGGTCATCGGCTCGCCCGGCGTCGTCGTGTCATCGCAGTGTTCCTCCTCTTCGGAGGATTCCACGATCTCGCGACCGTCCGCCCGGGGCGTCCGGCGTTGCCCGGGCGGCGGCTTCGCGAAGGTCCGGTGGCTTCCGGGTTACGTGCTCCGCCCGGGCGTGGTAAGCGACATCCCCGTCCGCGGGATCGCCGGGCCGGACGCGGCGGCTGCGCGTGCCCTGCCGTACCTGGTAGACGGCCTGGCCGGGCGCCCTGCCGTGCGGTCGCGCGGTGCGGGGGCGCGGGTCGGTGCGGGTGCGCGTGGCGTGGCCGACGCGAAGGCGGGTCCCGGTCGGTGGTGGGCCGGGCGTGTGCCGCGCGCGACCCGGTGGTGTCCGAACCGAGACCTGCGCCGGGCGTGTCGGAGCCGGTGGCCGTGGGCCGGGCGGCGCACCCCGGGCGACGTCCGGCGGTCACCGGCGCAGGAAACGCTCCAGGCCGGCGAGATCGTCGGTGTTGATGTGGTCGACGCCGGCGCGGAGCAGTTCGCGCCACAGCCGGTCCCGGGCCGGGCCCGGGGTGTCGGGCGTGGCCCAGAAACGGACCCGGTACCCCTCGGCGTGCGCCGACCGAACGATGCGCTGCAGCGTGGCCCGCTCCTGTGCGGGGATCTCGCCCTCTCCGGTCCACGTGAAGTGGTTGGTCCAGTTGTCGCTGACCAGCGGCATGAGCGAGGCGGGCAGGCCGGACCCGAGATCGGTCAGCCGGCCGTCGTAGCCCGAGCGCCGGACCGGCCGGTCCCGCATCAGCTCCAGGGGCCGGTTGCCGCTGATCACGGCCTCGATCGGCCCGCGACGGACCTGCTGCCCGCCGCGGCCGTCCTGCTCGACCGTGGTCGTCAGCCCCGGGTACGCGGCGAGTGCCCGCTCGACGGCTTCGTAGGTCGCCGGGCCGTCGCTCTTGAGGTCGATCAGCAGCTGGAACGGGACCCGCTCCGGATGGACGGAGCCGCGGTTCTCCCGGACGCGGTGCGCCAGCGGGTCCAGGTAGAGCGACTGCAGGGTGCGTCCCGGCTCGACGTCCTCGAGGTCGTGGGCCACGAGCAGCGCCCCGTCGACCAGCCACACGTCGGCCTCGACGCTGGTGAATCCGTGCGAGAGCGCGTCGTGCAACGGCCGCGGGTGCTCGTAGTCGTTGTGGGCGTGGGCCTGGGCGAGCGGCGCGACCGGGTGCGGTGGGCCGTCGCGCTCCTCGGCCGAGGCGGCCCCCGCCAGGACGGCCGTACAGGCCAGGACGGAGCAGGCCAGGAGTGCGATGCGACGCAATGTGATCCCCCGATCGGTCGAATGGGGTCACACTCTGTCGAACTCGGGTGGCCGCCGGGTGAACGCTGCCGGGCGGTCCGGCGTCGGTGCCGGACCGCGCGGGGCCGGGCGCGGACGAGCCGAATCGACCTGCCGGACCCCGCCCGGGACGGCCCCGTGGCACCGCCCGGACAGGTGTGGGCCCCTCACCTGCTCCGGCCGGACACGGTGCGGGTGATCGCGGTCAGCGGGATCGGGAGCCAGCTCGGGCGGCTGCGGGTCTCGTAGAGCACCTGGTAGACGGCCTTGTCGAGCTCGTAGGCGCGCAGCAGCGCGGCATGGGTGCGCGGGTCGGTGTCGGTGCGCGCGGCGTAACCGATGCAGAACGCGTCCCGGTTGGCGGTGGACCAGGCGTGCGCCGCGCGCGCCCCGGGGGTGTCCGAGCCGAGGCCCCCGCCGGGCGTGCCGGAGTGGGAGAGCAGGTGGTGGAAGGCCGCGTAGTCGAAGGAGAACAGCATTCCGACGACGTCGCGGACCGCGGAGTCCGGCGCCCGCCGTTCGGCCGGGGTGGCCGCGGGCTCGCCCTCGAAGTCGATGATCAGCCAGCCCCCCTCGGGGGTGCGCAGGGTCTGGCCCAGGTGCAGGTCACCGTGCACCCGCTGGACGACGACCGGCTCGTCGAGCCCGGCCACCTCGTCGTAGACGGCACGGATCGCCGGAACGTGCGGGGCGAGCACCGGGACCTGGGCGGCGACGGTCTCCAGCCGGGACGTCCAGTACCCGGCCATCGCGACCGGGTCGGCCCGGCCCGCGCCGAGTTGGTCGCGCAGCGCCAGGTGCACGTCGGCGAGCGCGGCGCCGAGCGCACGTGCGTCGGCGGTGAAGTCCCGTCCCTCGCGGACGGCCCGTACGGCGCGTTCCCAGCCGTCCTGGGAGCCCGCGGCGAACTCCTGCAGCAGGCCGTAGGTGGCGGGCAGACCGTCGAGGCTGCCCTCGATGGCACCCTGCAACGCGGCGACCGCCCCGACCCCGGCCGAGCGCAGCGCGCGGTGCAGTTCGAGATCGGGGTTCAGGCCGGGGGAGAGCCGACGGTAGATCTTGAGGATGGACCGCTCGCCCCAGCGGACCGAGGTGTTGGACTGTTCGGCGTCGACGACCGTGCCGGTCTCGCCGGTGGGCAGCACGGCACCGGGTTCGGGCACGAAGGCCAGACCGTCCACCGTGGTGCCGGTCGCGATCGCATCGAGCAGCCACCCGGTGACGGCGGGGTCGTGCAGCCCGTCGTAGAGGACGACGCCGTCCCGCTCGGCGATCACCGCCGGACCGAGCCGGTCCGGTCCGGCGCCGGCTCGGCGGGCCAGGTGCAGCTGGTAGTGCCGGTCCGGGCCGTCGGCGAAGGAGACCGCGAGCACGAGGACGTCGAGCCCGAGCAGCCCCGCGGGAGCGGGCAGCTCGGTCCGGGAGGCGATCCGGACCGCCTGCAGCGGCCGCCCCTTCTCGGCGAACCAGCGCCGCCCCGGGAGCCAGCCCCGGAGCAGGCCGGGAAGCACCGTGAGGTCGTCGGATGCTCCGGTCGGACCCACGCGTCGTCCTCCTCCTGCCGGGGCGTCCGCCCGGCTGTGGCTCGCTGCGGCCCCGCACACCCCCGGTGCGTTCCGCATCCGCAGAACCCTAACCGTGAGCGCCGGTCCGGGCCGGGTGTGCACCCGACCCACTGGTACTGTCCGTCGCGGATGGCTTACCCGTCGTCACGGGCGGTCACCGACCCCTCTCCCGGGCAGCCCCGTGCCCGGAAACCCATACTGATCCCGGTGCCCCCGTGGGTCCGCGGCGCTCCGGCGTGTTCCGGCGCCGGTCGGTCCGCGGGGCCGTGCCCGGCCGTCCGCGGCCGGGGGCGGCAGCGGCACCGACGAGCCCCGACAGCGACCCGGAGGACCGGCGGCGTGAGCGAGCGAGAGCCGATGGCCGAGGACACTGCGACCTCCGGGGCCGGCGAGGAACCCGCGCCGCAGCCGCCGGACGTCAACTTCGCCGAGTACTTCCACGAGGCCCGGCCGCGCACGCTGCGCCACCGCGCCCGGGTCCGCTCGACGGTGCGCCGCCGTTCGGTCTCCCAGGACGGTCCCGCCTCGGGTGAGAACCCGGTGTACGTGTCCTGGCTGCTCGCGCAGTCGATGCTGTCCCATGCCGACGAGCTGGCCCGGCAGTTCTCCGGGCAGGGTTCGATGTGGCAGAACCCGTTCGCCAGTCCCGGCCCGCGGCACGCCGTGGAGACCGCATCGGTCTGGTTCACCGCGTACCCGATCTCGTTGATCACCCGGCCCGGGGTGTCCTTCCTCGGCGCGCTCGGCGACGAGGAGCTGTGGCAGGCGTTCGAGACGATCGGCATCGAGGGTGTCCACACCGGGCCGGTGAAGAAGGCGGGCGGGCTGTCCGGCTGGCAGCCGACCCCGAGCGTCGACGGGCACTTCGACCGCATCTCCAACGAGATCGATCCGGTGTTCGGCACCGAGGACGAGTTCCGCGGCATGTGCGCCACCGCCACCTGGCACGGCGGCACGATCATCGACGACGTCGTGCCCGGCCACACCGGCAAGGGCCCCGACTTCCGGCTCGCCGAGCTCGCCTACGGCGACTACCCGGGGATCTACCACATGGTGGAGATCGAGCCTGCGGACTGGGGCACGCTGCCCGACGTCCCGCCCGGGCGGGACTCGGTGAACCTCGACGCCGCCACCGAGGAGGCGCTGGAGAAGGCCGGCTACATCGTCGGCCGGTTGCAGCGGGTGATCTTCTTCCGGGAGGGCGTGAAGGAGACCAACTGGTCGGTGACCGGCGAGGTCACCGGGGTCGACGGCGTCGTCCGGCGGTGGGTGTACCTGCACTACTTCAAGGACGGCCAGCCGTCGGTGAACTGGCTGGACCCGACCTTCGCCGGGATGCGGATGGTGGTGGGCGACGCCCTGCACTCGCTGGCGGACCTCGGCTCGGGGGCGCTGCGCCTGGACGCCAACGGCTTCCTCGGCGTCGAGAAGTCGGCCGGTGGGAATCCGGGCTGGTCCGAGGGGCATCCGCTGTCGGAGGCGGCGAACCACCTGATCGCCTCCATGGTGCGCAAGGTCGGCGGGTTCACCTTCCAGGAGCTGAACCTGACCGTCGACGACATCAAGGTCACCTCCGAGGCCGGCGCCGACCTGTCCTACGACTTCATCAACCGGCCCGCCTACCACCATGCGCTGGCCACCGCCGACACCGAGTTCCTGCGGCTCACCCTGCGCACCGCGCTCGACCTGGGCGTCGACCCGGCGTCGCTGGTGCACGCGCTGCAGAACCACGACGAGCTGACCTACGAGCTGGTGCACTGGACGGCCGGGCACGCGACCGACCTGTTCGCCTTCCGCGGCGAGGAGATCACCGGTGGCGAGCTCGCCGACACCATCCGGCGCGACCTGTGCGACCACCTGACCGGGCCGGACGCCCCGTACAACCTGATCTTCACGACGAACGGGATCGCCTGCACCACGGCGACCGTGATCGCGGCGTCGCTGGGCATCTCGACGCTCGACGACATCACCCCGGCCGACGTCGAGCGGATCCGGCAGGTGCACCTGCTGCTGGTCATGTTCAACGCGTTCCAGCCCGGTGTGTTCGCGCTGTCGGGCTGGGACCTGCTCGGGATGCTGACCCTGCCCCCCGAGCAGGTCTCGGACCTGCTGGCCTCCGGTGACACCCGGTGGATCTCCCGGCCGGCGCACGACCTGATGGGCCACTCGCCCGACGCCGACCGCTCCTCGGCCGGGATGCCCCGGGGGCGGAGCCTCTACGGCTCGCTGCCCGACCAGCTCACCGACGAGACCAGCTTCGCCCGGCAGATGCAGGCGATCCTGGCCGTCCGCAAGCACAGCGGGGTGGCGACGGCCCGGCAGATCGACGTGCCGGACGTGGCGCACCGGGGGCTGCTGGTGATGGTGCACGCGCTCGACGACGGCCGGACCCAGGCGACGGTGCTGAACTTCGCCGACGAGCACGTCGACGCGGCGGTGCGGTCGGAGCACTTCGAGCCGGGGTCGGTGGTGGTCGACCTGTTCTCCGGGGAGACCGTCGGAACGGTCGACGACCTGCAGGGGTTCCGGGTGGACATGACGCCGTTCCGGGCGACGGCGGTGGTGCTGGAGGCGCCGGCGGTCGAGGACGGGGCCTGAGCGGGACCGGGTCCCGTGCACGAGCCGTCGACGCATCTGATGCGTCAACGGTACGCTTGTGATGTGCGGACGACGGTGGACATCGATGGATCGGTGCTGGCGCAGCTCAAGAAGCTGCAGCAGCGACGACGGACCACGCTCGGTGCACTGATGTCCGAACTCCTCGCCAAGGCGTTGGACGACGAGGCGCGCGACGACGGTGCGGCGACCGGACCGCTCGACTGGACGTCGACCTCGATGGGGGCCCGCGTCGACCTCGAGGACCGCGACACCGTCCTCGACCTGCTCGACGGTGGCAGGTGAGCGTCACCGTCGACGCCAACGTCCTGCTCTACGCGTCGGACGTGGACAGTCCCCGGCACGAGGCGAACAGGACCCTGCTCGACCGGCTGGCGACGGGGCCCGGGCTGGTGCACGTCTTCTGGCCCGTGGCGATGGCGTACCTGCGGATCGCGACACATCCGCGGATCTTCACGCGGCCCGTCGATCCGGCCACCGCCGTGGCGAACCTGGAGGCCCTGCTGTCCCGGCCGCACGTCCGCACGCCGGGCGAGGGCGAGGGATTCTGGAGCGCGTTCCGGGACACGGTCGCCGGCGACGTCGTCCGGGGGAACCTGGTGCCCGACGCGCACATCGCGGCCCTGATGCGGGAGCACGGTGTCGCGACGATATGGACGTCCGACCGGGGCTTCCGGCGGTTCCTCGGCATCACCGCCCTGGACCCGTCCGACGGGTGATCACGGATCGGGCACCGGAACGCTCGCCGGGCGAACGCCCCGGTGCCCGATCGGTGATCAGCGCGGGTCAGACCAGCGGGGCCCGGGCCGGGAGCCGCAGGATGTGGGCCACCTGCTCGGCCGGGACCAGGCGGACGAAGTTGTACTCTCCCCAGCGGAAGGTCTGGCCGGACACCTCGTCGTGCACGTCGACGACGTCGGCGTAGTCCAGCCCCAGTGCGGGCATGTCCAGCTTGAGGGTGCCCTCCTGGGCGGTGAACGAGTCCAGGGTGCACACCACGAGGATCTGGTCACCGGTCGCCGGGTCCAGCCGCGAGTAGGCGATCAACTGCTCGTTGTCCACCTCGTGGAAGTGGATCTCGCGCAGCTGCTGCAGCGAGGGGTGCTCGCGGCGGATCTCGTTGAGCCGGGTGAGGTAGGGCTCCAGCGACCGGCCCTGGTTGAGCGCGGTCTCGAAGTCGCGCGGGCGCAGCTCGTACTTCTCCGAGTCCAGGTACTCCTCGCTGCCCGGCTTGACCGGGGTGCCCTCGTACAGCTCGAAACCGGAGTAGACGCCCCAGGTCGGGGACATCGTCGCGGCCAGCGTCGCCCGGATCGCGAACATCGCCGGACCGCCGGTCTGCAGGGACTCGTGCAGGATGTCCGGGGTGTTCGTGAACAGGTTCGGCCGGCACTCGTCGGCGTGCTCGACGTGCATCGTCGCGAAGTCGGCCAGTTCCTCCTTCTCGGTCCGCCAGGTGAAGTACGTGTAGGACTGGGTGAAGCCCAGCCGCGCCAGCCCGAACAACCGGGCCGGGCGGGTGAACGCCTCGGCCAGGAACAGCACGTCCGGGTCGTGGCGCTTGACCTCCCAGATCAGCCAGTGCCAGAAGTTCGGCGGCTTGGTGTGCGGGTTGTCGACCCGGAAGATCTTGACCCCGTGCTCGACCCAGTGCAGCACCACGCGCAGGCACTCGGCGTAGATTCCGGCCGGGTCGCGATCGAAGTTCAGCGGGTAGATGTCCTGGTAGCGCTTCGGCGGGTTCTCCGCGTAGGCGATCGTCCCGTCCGGGCGGACGGTGAACCACTCCGGGTGCTCGGTGACCCACGGGTGGTCCGGCGCGCACTGCAGCGCCAGGTCGAGCGCGACCTCGAGGCCGAGCTCGCCCGCCTTCGCGACGAACGCGTCGAAGTCGTCGAGGTCACCCAGCTCCGGCTCGATGGCGTCGTGACCGCCCGCGGCCGACCCGATCGCCCACGGCGAGCCGACGTCGCCCGGTTCGGCGTGCACGGAGTTGTTGCGGCCCTTGCGGTGCACCGTGCCGACCGGGTGGATCGGCGGGAGGTAGACGACGTCGAAGCCCATCCGGGCGATCCGGTCGAGCTCCTTGGCCGAGGTCGCGAACGTGCCGTGCACCGGGCGGCCGGTCTCGTCGCGGCCACCGGTGGAGCGTGGGAAGAACTCGTACCAGGAGCCGTAGAGGGCACGCTTGCGGTCGACGTGGATCTCGCGCTCGGGGCCGCGGGTGATCAGCTCGCGGACCGGCCGCTCGGTCATGATCGTCACGACGGCGTCGAACAGCGCCGGGGCGACCCGCGCCCGCAGCGGGAGTGCGGTGTCGCGCAGGGCGTTCGCCGCGCCCAGCAGCAGATCGCGGTTGTCCTTCTCGGACGGACGCCTGCCCACCCGCGACAGCAGCCGGGCGCCGATCTCCAGGTCGTTGGCCAGTTCCTCGGCCGACTGCCCGGCGGCGATCTTCTTCTCGACACCCGAGCGCCACGTCGCCCACGGGTCGCTCCAGGCGTCCACCCGGAACGTCCAGCGGCCCTCGGCGTCGGGAACCACCCAGGCGCCGAACCGGTCGGTCCCCTCGCCCTCCGACAGCATCCGCACGTAGCGCGGTTCGCCGGGGGTGCCGTCGGCACCCAGCGGGGTGAGGACGACGTTCGCGGCGACCGCGTCGTGCCCCTCCCGCCACACCGTCGCCCGGATCGGGACGACCTCGCCGACGACGGCCTTGGCCGGGTCCCCGGTCGACACGAACGGTGTCACGTCATCGATTCCGAGCCGACCGGTCATCGGCTGCACCCCCAGGCTCCGCGTCCCCGCGGCTCGTCGTCACCGTCGGTAAGAAGTCTCGTGCCACGGTCCGGCGCCCGCCACACCAGCGCCGCGACATCGGGGCGGGCCGGCGTTCGCGGCGGTACGGAACCGATCCGACGTGCACGGACCCGGTCTTCCCCCGCGGTCGGCCAAACCCTACCGTCGAGGGGTCCCCGGGGCCGGGCGGGCCGCTCACGCGTGTCGGCGGTCCCGGCTACCCTCGCCGCCGTGAGAGCCCTCCGCCGTTTCACCGTCCGTGCCCAGCTCCCCGGTCCGCTCGCGCCGTTGCAGACACTGGCCACGAACCTGCGGTGGACGTGGCACGCGCCCACCCGCGAGCTGTTCGCCTCGCTGGACCCGCAGGCCTGGGACGACTGCGGGCAGGACCCGGTCCGGCTGCTCGGCGAGATCCCGACCGCCCGGCTCGTCGAGCTCGCCGCCGACGAGGCGCTGGTGGCCCAGGTCGCCGAGTGTGCCGCCGGTCTCCGGCGTTACCTCGAGGAGCCGCGCTGGTACCAGGGGCAGGACGGCGCCGACCTGCCGGCCGCGATCGCGTACTTCTCGATGGAGTTCGGGGTCTCCGAGGTGCTGCCGAACTACTCGGGCGGGCTCGGTGTGCTGGCCGGGGACCACCTCAAGGCGGCGTCCGACCTGGGTGTCCCGCTGGTCGCGGTCGGGCTGCTGTACCGCTCGGGGTACTTCCGGCAGTCGCTGTCGCTGGACGGCTGGCAGCTCGAGCACTACCCGGCGATCGACCCGCAGGGCCTGCCGTTGCAGCTGCTGGCCACCGACGACGGCGAACCGGTGCACGTCGAGGTCGCGGTCCCCGGTGACCGCGTCCTGACCGCGCGGATCTGGCTGGCCCGGGTCGGCCGGGTGCCGCTGCTGCTGCTCGACACCGACATACCGGAGAACACAGCGGAGAACTCCGGTGGGAACTCCGGTGAGAGATCCGACGGGCCGTTCGACGGGGTGGACCTGCGCGGGGTCACCGACCGGCTGTACGGCGGCGACCAGAACCACCGCATCCAGCAGGAGATCCTGATCGGTGTGGGCGGGGTCCGCGCGGTGCGCGCGTTCTGCCGGGTGACCGGTCACCCGGCGCCCGAGGTGTTCCACACCAACGAGGGGCACGCGGGCTTCCTCGGGCTGGAGCGGATCCGGGAGCTGTGCACCGGCTCCGCGGTCGCGTCGAACGGTGCGGGGCCCTCGTCCAGCTCGCCCGTCACGGCCTCCGGCCGCGGGTTGGACTTCGACGAGGCGCTGGCCGCGGTCCGGGCCGGAACGGTGTTCACCACGCACACCCCGGTGCCCGCCGGCATCGACCGGTTCGGCATGGACCTGGTGCGGCACTACCTGACCGACCGGCTGCTGCCCGGTCTGCCGGTCGAGCGGGTGCTGGCGCTCGGCGCCGAGGCGGACGCCGGCGCCGAGAACGGGATGTTCAACATGGCGTACATGGGCCTGCGTCTCGCCCAGCGCGCCAACGGCGTCTCGAAGCTGCACGGGATCGTCTCCCGGGAGATGTTCGGCGGGTTGTGGGCCGGGTTCGACCGGGAGGAGGTGCCGATCGGCTCGGTCACCAACGGCGTGCACGGCAACACCTGGGAGGCCGGCCAGGTCGCCGAGGTCCTGGGCGCGCCGGAGTCCGGACCGGCCGAGGTCTCCGACGCCGATCTCTGGTCGCTGCGGAACACGCTGCGCTCGCGACTGGTCGACGAGGTCCGCAGGCGGGTCCGGGCCGCCTGGCTGGAGCGCGGCGCGTCCGAGCCGGAGCTGGGCTGGACCGACCACGTCTTCGACCGGGACGTGCTCACCGTCGGTTTCGCCCGCCGGGTGCCCACCTACAAGCGGCTCACCCTGATGCTGCGCGACCCGGACCGGTTGCGCGGACTGCTGCTGGACCCGCACCGCCCGGTGCAGCTGATCGTCGCGGGCAAGTCGCACCCCGCCGACGACGGCGGCAAGGCGCTGATCCAGCAGATCGTCCGGTTCGCCGACGACGCCGGCGTCCGGCACCGGATCGTGTTCCTGCCCGACTACGACATGTCGATGGCCCGCTACCTGTACTGGGGCTGCGACGTGTGGTTGAACAACCCGCTGCGCCCGCTGGAGGCCTGCGGGACGTCCGGGATGAAGTCGGCGCTCAACGGCGGGCTCAACCTGTCCATCCGGGACGGCTGGTGGGACGAGTTCTACGACGGCCGCAACGGCTGGGCGATCCCCACCGCGGACGGCGTCGAGGACCCGACCCGGCGTGACGACCTGGAGGCGAACGCGCTCTACGAGCTGATCGCCACCCAGGTCGGCCCGGCGTTCTACGACCGGGTCGACGGCGTCCCGCCGCGCTGGGTGGAGATGGTCCGGCACACGCTGACCACGCTGCGGCCGAAGGTGCAGGCGACCCGGATGGTCCGGGAGTACGTACAGGACTGGTACGCCCCGGCCGGCCGGTCCGCGGCGGCCGCAGCGGCCGACGACTACGCGGTGGCCCGCGACATCGCCCGGTTCCGGGACCGGTTGAACAAGGCGTGGAACCACATCCGGATCACCGGGGTGGACGCCTCCGGGCTGCCCGACACCCCGGTCGTCGGGTCCCCGATGACCGTGCGGGCCGGCGTCGACCTGGCCGGGCTGGACCCGTCGGACGTGACCGTCGAGGCCGTCGTCGGCCGGGTCGACGACGCCGACGAGCTGGCCGATCCGGTGACGGTCGCGATGGAGCACCGCGGCGACGGCAGCTGGGAGGTCGCGGTACCGCTGCCGCACGCCGGGCTGACCGGGTACACGGTGCGGGTGCTGCCGCGGCATCCGCACCTGGCGTCGTCGGCGGAGCTGGGGCGGATCGTGCTGGCGGGCTGACGGGCGGTCAGGGTGTGCAGACGTTCAACGGAGCGCGCCCGCCGGGGACCTCACCGTGCTGCGGGAAGTACCAGGTGAGGACCCGGTAGGCGGTTCGTCCGCCGCAGTCGCCCAGGTCGGAGGCGACCAGCGTGGCCGGTTGCGGGGTCGCCGCGGACAGCGGTGTGCCGGGGGCGACGTAGCCGGCGACACCGGTCCCGGTGGCATGCGTCCCACCCCAGTCCTGCCAGGACACGTCGCGGACGACGCCGGTCGGCCCGGTCCCACCGAGATCGATCAGCGTGGGTCTGCTCTCGCCGAGGCCCCGGGTGTTCGGCCGGTTCGAGGCGCCGAGCACCGGCACCGGTCCGTGCCCGCCGGTCGCGCTCCGCGGTCCCACCGTGTCCGGTGCCGTCGGTGCCGGTGCGGCTCCGGCGGCACCGGTGAGCACGGGTGCACCCGGGCCGGCCGCGGTGGCCGTGCGGGTCTCCGGGGTGCGGTCGGTGAGCCCGGAGCAGGCCGTGAGCAGCAGGGCGCCCAGCGCCAGCGCGATCACCCGGAGCCGGAGCGGCCGCGGGCCGGGCCGCAGCGGGGGGATCAGCCCCCGCAGCATCCTCCGCCGCAGCAGCCCCCGCCGCCGGCCGGGGCCATCGCCGGTGCCGGGGTGCGGCCACCGGCCGAGCGCCCGCCGAGCGAGACGGTGGAGAGCAGCTTCACGGTGTCCGCGTGCCCGGCCGGGCACTCCGCCGGTTCGGAGGCGGCGGCCATCGGCCGGTCCACCTCGAAGGTCGAGCTGCACTCGCGGCAGCGGAACTCGTATCGCGGCATGGGCGCAGCGTACGCCGCGGGCGCCGGCGCGGCGACGCTCCGGAACCCGCCGGTGCGCGGTGCCCCTGTCCATCGGCTGCCCTCCCTCCGCCGTCACCCGTGTGACGATCCCGTCGCGGCGGAGCGGTCCGGCGTAACAGGGCGCGACGGGTGACCGGTCAGCTCACGGTCGCCGAGGTCCGGGCGAGGTAGGTCTCACCGCGCGGGGAGACGGTGGTCAGCACCAGCCCGTGGGTGCCCGGGGTCAGTCCCTGCACGGTGGTGCTCCAGCCGGTGGCCCCGCCGCAGGTCCCGCTCCAGGCGGGCGTGCCGTCGACGGTCAGCTCGCACGGGCCGGCGACGTAGGGATCGACCGGCTGCTCCCGGTCGGCGTCGACCCGCACCGTCCCCGGGCCGGTCTGCTCGGCCGAGAGCGACATGCGGATCTCACAGGGGTCGGGCGTCCCGAACTCGGACAGCACCGTGGGCCCGGGCAGCGGGGCCCCGTCCGGGGCCAGGGTGACGGCGCGCACCGAGAAGGTCAGCGGCCCCCGGCAGCGGTCGCCGCGGACCGGGCCCGCCGTGGTCGCCCCGGTCGCGGCCGAGTGCAGCCGGGCACCGGTCGCGTCGTGCGTCTCGACGACGTAGTGGATCCGGGTGCCCGCGCCGGTCCCGGCCGGCGCGGCCCAGCTCGCCTCGAAGCCGGTCCCGCGGGCGCCGCCCCCCTCGGCCGGGGTGAGCACCAGGTTCTGGACCGGGCCGGGCGGCTCCGGGGCACCGGTCCGGGGCGCGGCCGAGCCGGCCGAGCCACCCGCGAGCAGCGCCGCGATCGCGGCGAGCCCGACCACGGCGGTCCGGAGCGACCGGACGTACAGCCCGTTCATCGTGAACCCCTCGGTCCGACACGCGTAGCGTTCGTCACACGGACGAGTGAACCACGGCCGTTCGGAGGAGCCACCGGCGGGAGTCGGCCCAGCGTGCGCGCCGGGTCGGACGCGCCGAGGTGCCGGTCCGGTGCGGCGCCGTTCGGCTCAATGACTGCGCAGCAACCGGACCGACCGTGGCGGCAGCACGACCGTCGAACCCGCCCCGACCGGCGACGGGTCGGCGGGCTCACCGTCGTCGGTGGTGGAGTCCAGGACCGGGTCGAAACCGTGCTCGGTCGGGAGCAGGCAGTCGATCGGCTCGGCGCCGGCGTGCAGGCACAGCAGCCAGTAGTCGGCGAGCAGCACGACCAGGGTCTGCCGCCCGCCGTCGTGCCAGTCGTGCGGTTCCATCGGCCGCCCCGACGGGTCCCACCAGAGGACCTCGCCGTCGACGTAGAACTGGTCGCGGTGCAGCACCGGCGACTCCCGGCGCAGCGCGGTGACCGTCGCGGTGAAGGCCTCCATCGCGGTCGTCTCGTCGGTCGTCATCCAGTCCACCCAGGACGTCTCGTCGTCGCGGCAGTAGGCGTTGTTGTTGCCGCCCTGGGTGCGCCAGCGCTCGTCCCCACCGGTGATCATCGGGGTGCCGATGGAGAGCAGCAGGGTCGCCATCAGGGCCCGCGCGGTGGACAGCCGGGCGGCGCGGATCCCCGGGTCGTCGGTCTCGCCCTCGACGCCGAAGTTCTGCGAGCGGTTGTCGTCGGTGCCGTCCCGGTTGTTCTCGCCGTTGCCCTCGTTGTGCTTGCGCTCGTAGGAGACCAGGTCGCGCAGGGTGAACCCGTCGTGCGCGGTCACGAAGTTGATCGAGGCCCAGGGGCGCCGTCCGGAGGACGCGTAGATGTCGGAGCTGCCGGTCAACCGGGACGCGAGCTCCGCGACACCACCACCGTGTCCGCGCCAGAAGTCCCGGACAGCGTCGCGGTAGCGGCCGTTCCACTCCGACCAGGCGACGCCGAAGCCGCCGACCCGGTAGCCCTCGCCGGTCGCGTCCCACGGCTCGGCGATCAACTTGCAGGTCGACAGCGTCGGGTCCTGCGCGATCGCGGTGAGCAGCGCGGAGTCCGGGGAGAACGGGCCCGACCGCGGACGGCCCAGCACCGAGGCCAGGTCCACCCGGAAACCGTCGACGCCGTAGTCGTGCACCCAGTGCCGCATCGCGTCGCAGACCAGCCGGATCACCGTCGGTGAGCCCGCGTCGAGGGTGTTGCCGGTGCCGGTGATGTCGGCGTCGTGCCCGGAGCCGCCGAGCGAGTAGTAGGCCGGGGCGTCCAGGCCGCGGTAGGACAGCGTCGTGCCGCCCACCCCGCCCTCGCAGGTGTGGTTGGGGACGATGTCGAGGATCACCTCGATGCCCGCGGTGTGCAGGGCGTCGACGAGGTAGCGGAACTCGACGCACTCGTTCCCGGGGACGGCGGCGTAACCGGGGTGCGGGGCGAGGAAGCCGAGCGTCGCGTAACCCCAGTAGTTCGTGGCCCCCCGCTCCAGCAGCGGCGGCTCGGGCACGTTCGCCTGCACCGGGAGCAGCTCGACGGCGGTGACCCCGGTCCGCTGCAGCTGGGCGATCACCGCCGGGTGGGCGAGCCCCAGGTAGGTGCCCCGATGTGCTTCCGGGACCTCCGGGTGCAGCCGGGTCCAGCCCTTGACGTGGATCTCCGAGATCACCGTGTCCGACCACGGCACGTCCGGCCGCGCGGGGCGGACGTCGGAACGACCGGTCGCCGAGACGACCGACAGCGGAACGCTGCCGAGCGAGTCGACGGTGCTCGGGCCGCCGGTCATCGGGTCCCCGTGCCAGCCGCGGGCGGCCACGACGTCGGTGACGGTCCCGGTGATCTGCCGGGCGTACGGGTCGACGAGGAGCTTGTGCGGATTGCTGCGCAGCCCGGCGAACGGCCGGTACGGCCCGTGCACCCGGAACCCGTAGCGCTGGCCCGGCCGGACCCCGGGCACGTGCCCGTGCCAGACGCCGAACGTGTGCTCGCGCAACTCGACCCGGCGTTCGGTCAGTTCCCCGTCGACACCTCCGGAGTGGGAGGCGGGGCCGTCGACGAGGCAGACCTCGACCATCTCCGCGCTGGTCGAGGCGACCGCGAAGCGGGTCCCGTGGTCGTCGGGGTGGGCACCGAGCGGGAAGACAGGCACGGTCGGCCAGGATAGGCGTGTGAGCACCCCCGGATCCGCGCCCACTCCCGGAACGACACCCGACGACGAGAGCAGCCGCAGCGGAACGAGTATCGATTCCGAGGACCTGGTGATCGGGATGGACGGCGCCACCGTCCGTCGCGGCACGAACATCCTGCTCGACGCCGTGGACTGGCGGGTCGAGCTCGACGAACGCTGGGTGGTGCTGGGCCCGAACGGCGCCGGCAAGACCACCCTGCTCCGGCTCGCGGCCGCCGAGCTGCACCCGACCGCGGGCCGGGTGCAGATCCTCGGCGAGCGGATGGGCCGGGTGAACGTCTTCGAGCTGCGCCCGCGGATCGGTCTGACGTCGGCGAACCTCGGCATCCGGATCCCCGGTGAGGAGCAGGTGTCCGACGTCGTCGTCTCCGCCGGGTACGGGGTGCTCGGCCGCTGGAACGAGGACTACGAGAGCCAGGACACCGGCCGGGCGAAGCAGTTGCTCGACCAGCTCGGGATGGGCGGGCTCGCCGACCGGCGCTACGGCACGCTGTCCGAGGGGGAGCGCAAGCGCACCCTGATCGCCCGCGCCCTGATGACCGACCCGGAGCTGCTGCTGCTCGACGAACCGGCCGCCGGGCTGGACCTGGGCGGGCGTGAGGACCTCGTGGCGCGACTGGCCGATCTCGCGCAGGACCCGTACGCCCCCGCGTCGGTGCTGGTCACTCACCACGTCGAGGAGATCCCGCCGGGGTACACGCACGGGATGCTGCTGCGCGAGGGGAAGGTCGTCGCCGCCGGGTTGCTCGACGACGTGATGGCCGACGAACCGCTGTCGGAGACCTTCGGTCTCCCGCTGGCCGTCGAACGCCGCCCCGCAGGCCGCTACACCGCCTACCGGCGGAGTTGATCCGCCCGGTCACGCCGGTCGAGCGCGGGGATCGGTTTCTCGCGCTGTGATGCATCTGCACGAACGGGGCGCGGGCGCGGCCCGGGGATTAGGGTCCGCTGCGTGACCGAATTCGTGAGCCTGTCCGTGGACGAGGGCGTCGGGACGATCCGGATCGACCGCCCGCCGATGAACGCCCTGAACCGCCAGATCCAGGGTGAGCTGCTGGAGGTGGCCGACGAGGCGTCGGCCCGCGCCGACGTGCGGGCCGTCGTCGTGTACGGCGGGGAGAAGACCTTCGCCGCCGGCGCGGACGTCAAGGAGATGGCGTCGATGTCCTACTCGGACATGGCGCCGCAGGCCCGCCGGCTGTCGGCCGGGCTGGGCGCGATCTCGACCATCCCGAAGCCGACCGTCGCCGCGGTGACCGGTTACGCGCTCGGCGGCGGCCTGGAGGTGGTGCTCGGTGCCGACCGCCGGATCGCCGGGGAGAACGCCAAGCTCGGCTTCCCGGAGATCCTGCTCGGCATCTTCCCCGGCGGCGGGGGCACCCAGCGGGCGGCGCGGCTGATCGGCGCCCCGCGGACCAAGGACCTGATCTACACCGGGCGGATGGTCGGCGCGCAGGAGGCGCTGGAGATCGGTCTGGTGGACGAGGTCGTGCCCGCCGACGAGGTCTACACCCGCGCGGTGGCCTGGGCGGCGCAGTTCAAGGACGGGCCCGCGCTGGCCTACGCGGCGGCGAAGAAGGCCGTCGACAACGGCCTGGACACCGACCTGCGGACCGGCCTGGACATCGAGTCGGAGCTGTTCGCCGGGGTGTTCGCCTCCGACGACGCGAAGGCCGGCATGGCGAGCTTCGTGGAGAACGGCCCGGGCAAGGCCACCTTCACCGGCCGCTGAGCGGGCCCGCCCGGGCTCAGCGCGCCCAGCCGGGCAGCAACTCGCCCAGGGCGACGTCCACCGGGACCGGCTCGTCGGCGACGAGCCGGTCCACCAGGCAGTCGAGTTCCCGGTAGAGGTGACCATCGACCGGGCGCTCGAGCTCCGGCTCGCTCACCTGCTCCGTCATGGTGCTCATGGTCGCATCATGACCGAGCCCACCGACAGATTCCGGCCTGTGGTTCTGGAACACTCCTACTCATGAGTTCGGACCCGGTGCCCACCCCGCACGCCACCGCCGAGCAGGTCGAGGCGGCCTGGCACGACCCGAAACTCGCCAATGTCCTTTACCACGACTGGGAGGCCGGTACCTACGACGAGAAGTGGTCGATCAGCTACGACGAACGCTGCATCGACTACGCCGTCGGCCGGTTCCGGGCCGCCGCCCCCTGGGACGGCAGGCCCTACCTGCGGGCCCTGGAGCTGGGCAGCGGAACCGGGTTCTTCCTGCTGAACCTGATGCAGGCCGGGGTCGCCGAACGCGGTGTCGTCACCGACCTGTCGCCCGGCATGGTGCAGGCCGCCACCCGCAACGCCGAGGGCCTGGGTCTCGACGTCGAGGGCCGG
Source organism: Pseudonocardia sp. NPDC049635 (assembly GCF_040659795.1). Classification (NCBI taxonomy): domain Bacteria; kingdom Bacillati; phylum Actinomycetota; class Actinomycetes; order Pseudonocardiales; family Pseudonocardiaceae; genus Pseudonocardia; species Pseudonocardia sp. NPDC049635. The sequence goes on along the minus strand of NZ_JBFAON010000019.1, from coordinate 82,155 downwards.
GTCGTCGACGGTGAACACATCCCGTTCCCGGACGACAGCTTCGACCTGGTCGTCGGCCACGCGGTGCTGCACCACATCCCCGACGTCGAGGCGGCGCTGCGCGAGGTCCTGCGGGTGCTGGAGCCGGGCGGGCGGTTCGTCTTCGCCGGAGAGCCGACCACGATCGGTGACGCCTACGCCCGCACCCTCGGGAAGTGGACCTGGAAGGCCACCACGACCTTGACGAAGCTGCCGCCGCTGCAGGGCTGGCGCCGGCCGCAGCACGAGCTCGACGAGTCGTCCCGGGCGGCCGCCCTGGAGTCCGTCGTGGACATCCACACCTTCGACCCGGACGAGCTGGAACGCACCGCCCGCCGGGCCGGTGCGCACGGTGTGCGGGCGAACACCGAGGAGTTCAGCGCGGCGATGCTCGGGTGGCCGGTGCGCACGTTCGAGGCCGCCGTCCCGCCCGGGAAGCTGGGCTGGAACTGGGCGATGTTCGCCTACCACGGCTGGCGGCGGCTGTCCTGGGTGGACGAGCACCTGCTGTCCCGGGTGGTCCCGCGCCGCTGGTTCTACAACGCGTTGATCACCGGCACGAAACCGCGATGAGCAGCCTGCCGGAACGGGCCCGCTCACGCGCCCGGGGCGCGACCCTGGTCGACGTGGAGCATCCGCTCGAACCGTTCTGGCGCGGCATCATCGCCTACCGGCTGCTCACCCTGGTCACCGTGGTCGGGGTGACCGTCTACCACCTGCGGACCGGGTACGAGCGTCCGGTGGCGGCGGTCGGCGTGCTGGTCGCGATGACACTGTGGACGGCCGTCACGTCGTGGGGGTACCTCGGCGGGCTGCCCGATGAACCGGACCGGCGCGGCCGGCTCGCGCTCGCCGATCTCGCCGTCTGCGTGGCGATCATGGCGACCACGCCGTGGATCGTCAGCGAGTCGCTGCTCGACGCCGGGGGCCCCGGGATGGGGTCGATCTGGACCTCCGGTGCGGTGCTGGCCTGCGCGGTCGCGTTCCGGATCCGCGGCGGGGTCGGCGCGGCCGCGGTGATCTCGGTGGCGCTGGTGCTGTCCAAGGAACGGTTCGGGTCCCTGGAGCTGGGCGACATCCAGCTGCTGGTGCTGGCCGGGCTCACCGTCGGGTTCGCCACGCACGTGCTGGAGCGCACCGCGGCCCGGTTGCGCAGGCTCGCCGCTGAGCAGGCCGCCGCCGCCGAACGCGAGCGACTCACCCGGTCCATCCACGACGGCGTCCTGCAGGTGCTGGCGCACGTCAGGCGGCGCGGCGCCGAGCTCGGCGGCGGTGCGACCGAGCTGGGGGTGCTCGCCGGGGAGCAGGAGACGGCGCTGCGGGCGCTGCTGACCGGCCCGGGCACGACCGACGCGAGCGGCCGTCGTGACCTCGCCGCGGCGTTGCGGATACTGGCCTCCAACCGGGTCACGGTGTCGACACCGGGCCGTCCGGTGGAGCTCGCCGCGGCCGTCGTCGACGAGATCGAGGGTGCGGTACGGGCGGCGCTCGCGAACGTCGCGGTGCACGCCGGGCCGGACGCGCGCGCCTGGGTGCTGCTGGAGGAGCTGCCCGGGGCGCTGGAGATCAGTGTCCGCGACGACGGGCCCGGCATCCCGGAGGGCCGCCTCGCCGAGGCACAGGCGCAGGGCAGGCTCGGGGTGGCGCGTTCGATCCGCGGCCGGGTGGAGGACCTCGGCGGGACGTTGACCCTGGACACCGGGCCGGAGCTCGGTACTGAATGGGTCATCCGGCTGCACAGGGGGGACGCATGAGCGAGGAGTCGCCGATCCGGGTGATGGTCGTCGACGACCATCCGATCTGGCGGGAGGGGGTCGCGCGCGATCTCACCGAGCGCGGGCTCGACGTGGTCGCCACCGCCCCGGACGCCCCCGCGGCCGTCCGGATCGCGACCGCGGTGCGGCCGGACGTCGTGCTGATGGACCTGAACCTGGGGTCGACGTCGGGGGTGGACGCGATCGCCGAGATCGCCCAGAAGATTCCGGACAGCCGGGTGCTGGTGCTGTCGGCGTCGGGGGAACACGCCGACGTGCTGGAGGCGGTGAAGGCGGGCGCGCTGGGCTACCTGGTGAAGTCCGCCGGCGTCGACGAGCTGTTGGAGGCGATCCGGCGGACCGCGCGCGGTGTCGCGGTGTTCACCCCGGGGCTGGCCGGTCTGGTGCTGGGGGAGTACCGGCGGCTCGCGGAGTCCCCGCGGCCGGCCGACGGCTCGCCCGCGGTGCCCGCGCTGACCGAACGGGAGACCGAGGTGCTGCGGCTCGTCGCGAAGGGGATGACGGCCAAGCAGATCGCGGCGAAGCTGGTCGTCTCGCACCGGACGGTGGAGAGCCACGTGCAGAACACGCTGCGCAAACTGCAGCTGCACAACCGCAGCCAACTGGTGCGGTACGCGATCGAACAGGGGCTCGCGGACTGAGCGGTACCCGGGTCACGAACGGGTCACGGCTACCGGCAGACTCGGTCCTGCCCGCACGCCCCACCCGGCAGGAGATCCTTCGTGACCGACCCGACCACGCTGATCGGGTACGTGCTGGACAGTCCGTGGTTGTTCCCGTTGCTCGCGCTGGCCGTCATCTGCGACGGGCCGATGCCGTTGGTGCCCAGTGAGCCGGTCCTGTTCAGTGCGACGGCCTCGGCCCTCGCGGACGGCGACCGCTGGCGGATCCTGGCGATCTTCGGCGCGGCGGTGGTCGGGTCGCTCCTGGGTGACGCCCTGCTCTACGGGGCGGGCCGGTCGTCGAACCGGGTGATCTCCGGGGTCCGGCGGGACGCCGGCGTCGGTGCCTGGGTTCGCCGCCACCTGCACCGCCGTCCGATCGTCGCGCTGGTCGCGACCCGGTTGCTCCCCGGTGGCAGGCTCGCGAGCGTGACGGCGGCCGGGCGGGTCCGGTTGCCGCTGCGCGCCTTCGTGCCGGCGACGCTGGCGAGCTCGCTCGTCTGGAGCAGCTGGATGACCGGCATCGGGGTGCTCGTCGGCCCGTTCACCCAGGGCGACCCGCTGCTGTCGTTGCTCGCCGGGTTCGTGCTCGCGCTGCTCGTGGGCGCCACCGCGGGCGCCGCACGCCGCGTGCTGCGGTTCCGCCGGCGCATCGCGGTGCCCGCCTGACGGAACCGGCGTCCAGATGCCGGGACGGCCGCTGTCACGCGAACGGGTCATGGCAAGCTGAGCCGTCCGGCCGAACGGGTGGAACGGGGAACGACGGGTGCGTCACGACGCCGATGCGCGCAGGTCCGGTTCGGTCGTGGTGGGGGACCCGCCGGTGCCACCCGGGTGGCCGGTGCTGGGCCGTGCCCCGGCGGCTCCGGCGGACGCGGTCGCCGCCGCCGTCGTCCGGTTCCGGCCGTCACTGGTGATCGTCGATCTGGCCGGTGCCCGCCTGCCGGGCCTGGTCGCGGTGGAGGCCGTCGCCGCACGCGTCCCCGACGTTCCGGTGCTCGCCGTCGTCGCACCGGCAGCGGACCACGAGCTGGTCCTCGACGCCGTCCGGGCGGGGGCGACCGGCGTGGCGACCACCGACGACCCCGCCGAGCTGGAGCGTCTCGCCCGGGCGGCGCTGGCCGGGCGAGCGGCGTTCTCACCGGGGCTGGCCGCGGTCGTGCTGGAGTCGGTGGTGAGCCCGGCCCGGGCGGTTCCCGAGCTGAGCCCGCGCGAGTCCGAGGTGCTGCGCCTGGTCGTGGAGGGCTTGACCGCACGCCAGATCGCGGCGCGCCTGGTGCTCTCGCCGCGCACCGTGGAGAACCACGTGCAGCGGCTGCTGCGCAAGTTCGACGTACCGGGCCGGGGCGCGCTGGTCCGCTACGCGATCGAACACGGACTGGCGTAGGTCAGCTGCGGAGCCGGTCCAGCACGGCGTCGAGGACGGCCGGGACGTCCGGGGCGCTCAGCACGTCGACCATGGTCGTCGGCGTCGGTGCCACGACCGGGACGGTGGCCCCACGGGCCGGGCCGAAGCCGGTGTCGACGGCGATACCGGTCGGGGTGGCGGCGAGCGAACCCGGGACGACGCAGTCGAGCAGGGCGATCGCGTCGTGCAACGCGACGGCGTCGCGGCCGGTGCGGTCGAGGTAGCCGCCGAGCATCGCAGCCAGCTCGGCGCAGGCCGGGTCCGCCGACGCCAGCGCCGCCACCCAGGCCGGGGCGGCCGCGCACGCCAGCGTCGTCTCCAGCGGCACCAGCGCCACCGGGACCCGGTCGTCGGTGAGCACCCGGTGCGCGGCCTCCGGGTCGGCGTGCACGTTGAACTCGGCGGCACCGGTGATGTTGCCACCGCCGAGGGCGCCGCCCATGACGACGATCCGCTCGATCCGTTCCACCAGGTCCGGGTGGGTGGCCAGCAGCAGCGCGGTGTCGGTGAGCGGGCCGATCGCCGCGATCGTGACCGGTTCGGTCGACTCCTGCAGGATCCGCGCCATCAGCGCGACCCCGGACCCGGGGACCGGCGCGACCGGCTCCGGCAGCGCCGGAGCGCGCCCGCCCAGTCCGTCGACGCCGTGCACGTGCACCGCGCGCTGCTCCATCCGGTGCACCAGGGGTCGGTCGGCGCCGATCCCGAGCGGGACGTCCGGGCGGCCCGCCAGCGTGAGCAGCCCGCCCGCGTTGGGCAGTGTCCGGTCGAGCCCGACGTTGCCGTACGAGGCGACGACCGCCCGGACGTCCACCTCGGGGCTGCGCAGCGCGAGGACGATCGCCACGGCGTCGTCCACGCCCGGGTCGGTGTCGATGATCAAGGGGCGCACCCGGGCAGCCTACGGCTCACTCGCTGCGGGTCGGCTCGTCCTCGTTCTCGGCGGCCAGCTCGCGGGCTGCGGCTTCGGTCACACCGGAGTCGTCGGTGCCGGTCCGGGTGCGCGTACCGCCGTCGTGATCGCGTTCCTCGCGGACGGTCCCGGTGCCGCCGGAGGTCAGTTCGTCGGTGCCGACGTCGGTGCCGTCGTCCGGGCCGCTGTCGGGTCGGTGTCGGTCGCTCACGTGCCTGCTCCCTCGGGTCGGTGGTTCCGGGTCCACGGCGGGAGAGGTACCCGTCGCACCGGCCGGGCACACCCCTAGGGTCGTTCCCGTGCGACCGCAGGACGATCCGGAGCAGGCACGGCTGTTCACGCTCACCTCGCTGCGCTGGATCCTGCGCCACCGTGCCTTCACCCCCTGGTACCTGCTGCGTTACTGGCGGCTGCTGGTGCTGCGGATCCGGCAGCCGCACGTCGTGCTGCGCGGCATGGTCTTCCTCGGCAAGGGGGTGACCATCGAGGCCCGGCCCGGTTTCGGGCGCCTCGAGATCGGCCGCTGGGTGCACATCGGCGACGGCACCGCGCTGCGCTGCCACGAAGGCTCCATGCGGATCGGGGACAAGGTCGTCTTCGGCCGGAACAACACCCTCAACTGCTATCTCGACGTCGAGGTCGGCGCCGCGACCCTGGTCGCCGACTGGGTGTACGTGACCGACTTCGACCACCGCACCTCCGACGTGCACCGTCCGATCAAGGACCAGGGCATCGTCAAGGCCCCGGTCCGGATCGGTGAGGGCTGCTGGCTGGGGGTGAAGACCTCGGTGTTGCGCGGCACCCGGATCGGCTCCGGCTCGGTGCTGGGGGCGCATGCCGTGGCGCGCGGGGACATCCCGGCGGACTCGATCACCGTCGGCACCCCGGCCCGGGTGGTGCGCGATCGGCGTGCCGACTACGAGGCCGCCGCCGCCGAACGTGCGGCGGTGGCCGACATGGCCCGCAAGGCCGACCGGGCCCTGCGGACCCGGCTCGACCGGGCCTGACCGCCCCACCCCGCCCGCGCCGGTCTGTTCCGCCCGCGCCGCTCCGCCCACACCACACCGCGCCGCACCGCTCCACCCGCTCCACCCGCGCCGCGCCGCGCCGCTCCACCCGTTTCGCACCGCGCCGCGCCGCCCGCACCGCACTGCTCGGCCCGAACCGAACCGAACCGAACCGCACCGCACCGCTTGAGCCGAACTGCTCGCCGAGATGCAGCTCAGCGGGCCAAAAAGATCAACATCGCCCGCTGGTCTGCATCTCGGCGCGTGGTGGGGCCTCGGCGCGCGGTAGGACGCGGGGCGGCGCGCGGCGGGCCGCGAGGGCGGTGCGCGGTCGGGCGCGGGGCGGTGCGCGGTGGGGTCGTGGGGGCGGGCTGCCCGGCAGGGGCGCGGGCTCAGGTGCTGCGGTCGAAGAGGTTCCCGGTCGGGATCTTCGGACGGGGCAGGCTCTGCGCGGGCCCCGGCCGGGCGGCGGCGTAGATCGCCGCGGTGCGGGCGGCGATCGTCGGCCAGGCGAAGTCGGTGCGCAGCCGGGCCCTGGCCGCCCGGGCCCGGCGGCGTGCGGCCCGCGGATCGGTCAGCGCGCGGTCGACGGCATCGACGATCCCCGCGACGTCACCCGGTTCGAATCCGAGCCCGGTCTCGCCGTCGAGGACGACCTCGCCGAGACCACCCGCCGTCGACGCGACCAGCGTCGCACCCACCGCGGCCGCCTCCAGCGCGACGATCCCGAACGGTTCGTACCGGCTCGGCAGCACGACGGCGTCGGCGGCCCGCAGCAGCGCGGTCAGCTCGGCGTCGGGCAGGTGGCCGAGGAACTCGACCGAGCGACGCACCCGGCACCCGACGGCCCGTGCCTCGAGCATCTCCTGCTGGGTGCCGCTGCCGGCGACGAACAGCCGGGTGCCGGGGTGGCGGCGCCGGATCCGCGGGAGCGCCGCGATCAGGTCCTGCACGCCCTTCTCGTACTCCAGGCGACCGAAGTAGACGAGCCGCGGACCGGTGGTGGCGGGCACCGGAGCAGACCTGCGGGAACGCCAGCGGCGCAGGTCGATCCCGTTGTGCACCACATGAATGGTCTCGGGATCGAGGTCGTGCAGCGCAGCCACCTCGGACCGCATCGCGGACGAGCAGGTGATCACCTCGTCGGCGCGCTGCGCGAGCCACCACTCGGTGGAGTGCACCTGGCGGTTCAGCGACCCGGGCAGCCAACCTGAGTGTCGCCCGGCCTCGGTGGCGTGCAGCGTCGCGACCAGCGGCACGCCGAGGACGTCGGCGAGCGCGATCGCCGGGTGCGCGACCAGCCAGTCGTGGGCGTGCACGACGTCCGGTCGCCAGCCCGGCAGCAGCACGGTCAGCGTGTGCCGGAGCAGGCCGTGCCCCATGGCGAGCGTCCAGGCCACCATGTCGGTGCCGAACTCCAGGTGCGGCGGGTCCTCCGCGACGCGCAGCACCCGCACGCCGTCGACGGTCTCCGTGGTGCTCGGATGGGTGCTCGCGTCGGTCCCCGACGGTCTCCGCGAGACGACGACGACCTCGTGTCCGGCTGTGACGAGCTCCCGCGCCAGCGCGTGCACGTGCCGGCCCAGCCCGCCGACGACGACCGGCGGGAACTCCCAGCTGAGCATCAGCACCCGCATCCGGAGATCCTGGCAAACGCACGACCGGCGGTTACCCCCGGGTACGGCGGAGCGGGAGTGGATCAGAGCCCGGCGAGGTCCCGGGCGTCCACGTGCCCGAAGGTCGGCACCGCAACGTCGGTCCAGCGTTCGATCCGGCGCAGCGCGGCGCGGCGGCGATCCTGCCGCAACAGCGCCGACAGCTCCGCGACCCGGCCGGCGTGCGTCACGGCGCGGGAGCGGGCGTAACCGGCGGCCGAGTCCTTGGTGACCATGAAGGCCCAGTCGCTGGACAGCGCGTGCAGAGCCTGGTCGACGAGCAGGTCGGCCAACGGGTCCCGGACGTCGGGGCGCAGCATCGGACCCGACCCCGGCCACACGGTGTCCACACCGGACAGCAGGTGGTGCTGGACGTCGTCGCCCAGTGCCAGGAGGTCCGAGACCTGCGGCCCGGCCCAGACCCGCCAGTCCTTGCCGGAGCCCCACGAGCACTCGGGCAGGGTGACCGGTTCGCCGACCAGACCGTCCTCGATCGCCCCGCCGAGCGTCCGGACGTCGACACCTGCCTCGGGCAGCAGTCGCAGCACCGCCGCGAGCCAGTCCGGACCCTCGTGCCACCAGTGCCCGAACAGCTCGGTGTCGAACGCGGCGACGGTCAGCGCGGGCCGCCCGGTCGACTCGCGCAACGACCGCAGCCGGGCGACCACGGTGTCGACGAAGTCGCGGGCGTCGCGCCGGACGGCGTCCGCGGCCAGCGACGGCGAGTACGGCTTCTTCCGCTCCGGGGGCACCCGGCGGCCGGTCACCCGGGCCGGCTTCAGCCCGCTCGGGTGGTCCCAGGTGTGGAAGTCGCGGTACTCCGGCGAACCGGGGTAGCCGCGGCGCGGTGACCACACCCGGTAGGTGACCTCCAGGTCCCGCCCGACGCACAGCACGCCGGACCCGCCGACCGGCCGGGCCAGCGCAGTGTCACCGCGCAGCGCGGGACCGTCCACCAGGAACCGTCGTACCCCGGCGGCGGCGTAGTCGTCCTCCATCCCGGGTGCGTAACCGCACTCCGGGGCCCAGATCCCGGCCGGTCTGCCGCCGAGGCGCAGGTCGTGATCGGCGAGCCCGGCGCGCAGCGAGAACCTGCGCACCCGGGGGCGCAGCAGCGGCTGGAACGGGTGCGCGGCGGGCCCGCCCAGCAGCTCGACGGTGCCGCTGTCGCGCAGCGCCCGCAGCACCGGCGACCCACCGTGCCGCCAGTGCGTCTCGAACTCGGCGGTGGCCGCGGTGGACACCCGGTGCTCGTGCGCGGCGAGATCGGACAGCCTGCCGGCCGCCGAGTGCGCCCGCAGCGTCCAGCCGCCCAGCCAGTCGTGCACGCCGCGCAGGCAGTACGGGTCGTCGAGCTGCGCCGCCAGCACCGGGGTGATCCCGAGCGTGGCGAGCTGGCCACGACCCTCCGCGGCGAGCTCGCGCAGGGTCGCCACCACCGGCAGGTAGGACTGCGCCCACGACTGGTAGAGCCACTCCTCACCGACCGGCCAACGCCCGTGCCGGGCGAGCAGCGGCAGGTGCGAGTGCAGGACCAGGCAGAACGTGCCGACCGGCGTCACCGGCGTACCGCCGAGACGAGCAGGTCCAGTGAGGACTCGAGATCGACGGTGCGCAGCTCGAAGTCGGCGCTGCGCACCGCGGCGACGTCGGCGGCGAGACCGGCGGGCCACGGCGCGCCGGAGAGCGCCAGCCGGGTCTGCGCCTCGATCAGCCCGCCGTGCCGGGCGTCGGCCTCGCGCAGCCGGGGGCCGTGGTGCAGCCCGCGCACGACGACGTCGTCGAAGCCTGCGTCGCCGACCAGCCCGGCCAGCTCCGCCGGGTCCAGCTCGCGGGTGTGGAACGGGTTGAGCGGGGTGTCCCGGCCGGGGGAGAAGGTGATCCGGTTGGGCGTCGACACCAGCAGCGTGCCACCGGGGCGCAGCACCCGCCGGCACTCGCGCAGGAACCGGTCCTGCTCCCACAGGTGTTCGATGACCTGCAACGACACCACGACGTCGATGCTCGCGTCGGGTACCGGCAACGCCACCAGGTTGGCCCGGGACACCGCGACACGCGGGTAGCGGGCACGGACGTGCGCGACCGTCGCGGCGTCGTAGTCCAGTGCCAGCACCCGGCGCGCGGTGCCGGCCAGCAGGTCCGCGCCGTAGCCCTCGCCGCAGCCGGCCTCCAGCACCACGGCGCCGGCGCAGGCGTCCGCGATCGCGGTGTAGACGACCTCGTGCCGGCGGAACCAGTAGTTCTCGTGCGCGATCCCGGGGACGGTCCGCTCACCGGTGAGGGGCAGGCTGCTGGTCACCCGCCGACTCCATCACGCCGCGTCCGGATGGCTACAACCAGCCCGGGTCGAGATCCACGGTGGTCCGGTCGACGGCCGCGAGCAGGTCGAACTGCGGCCCCGTGCGCGGCAGCTCGTAACGGAAGAAGTAGCGCGCGGCGGCCCGCTTGCCGTGCCCCAGGGCGTCGGTCCGGCCCTCGGCGGCGAGCAGCTGCTCCAGCCACACCCACGCCAGGACGACGTGCCCGGCCGCCTCCAGGTGGATCGAGGCGTTCGCGAGCCGGGCGGTGACGTCCGGTTCGGCGTGCAGCGCCCGGGTCACCGCGATCAGCCGGGCCCGTGCCGCGTCGAGGTCCTCGGCGTAGCCGCGTGTCTCGGCACCGGCTGAGCGGGCCCGCGCGACGGTCCCGGCCAGCAGCTCGTCCAGCGCGTCGAGCCCGGCGCCGCCGCTCGCGGCGGTGCGCCGGCCGAGCAGGTCGATGCCCTGGATGCCGTGCGTGCCCTCGTGGATCGGGTTGAGCCGGTTGTCCCGGTAGTGCTGCTCGACGTCGTACTCGCGGGTGTAGCCGTAACCGCCGAGCACCTGGATGGCGAGATCGTTGCCGGCCAGGCACCACTGCGACGGCCAGCTCTTCGCGATCGGGGTGAGGACGTCGAGCAGCAGGCCGGCCCGTTCCCGCGTTGCCCGGTCGGGAGCGGTCTCGTGGTCGTCGACCAGGCGTCCGCAGTAGAGGACCAGCCCGAGCGCGCCCTCGGCGTAGGACTTCTGGGCCAGCAGCATCCGGCGCACGTCGGCGTGCTCGACGATCGGCACCTGCGGCAGGCTCGGGTCGCGGCCCGCGACCGGGCGTCCCTGCGGACGGCTGCGGGCGTAGTCCAGCGACGTGAGGTAGGCGGTGTAGCCGAGCGCCGCGGCGCCCGCGCCGACGCCGATCCGGGCCTCGTTCATCATGTGGAACATGTAGGTGAGGCCGCGGTGCGGCTCGCCGACCAGGTAGCCGACGGCGCCCGGCGCGCCACCGGGGGTGTGGCCGCCCTCGCCGAGGTTCAGCACCGTGTTCGTGGTGCCGCGGTAGCCCATCTTGTGGTTCAGCCCGGCGAGCACGACGTCGTTGCGCTCGCCGGGCGCGCCGTCGTGGCCGACGAGGAACTTGGGCACGACGAACAGCGAGATCCCCTTCACCCCGGCCGGTGCGCCGGGCATCCTCGCCAGCACCAGGTGGACGATGTTCTCGCCCAGCTCGTGATCGCCGCCGGAGATCCACATCTTGGTGCCGGTGATCCGGTAGGTGCCGTCTCCGGCCGGCTCGGCCCGGGTGGCGACGTCGGCCAGTGACGAGCCGGCCTGGGTCTCGGACAGGCACATGGTGCCGTGGTAGCGGCCCTCCAGCATCGGGCGCACCCAGGTGTCGACCTGCTCGTCCGAGCCGTGCGCGAGCAGCAGGTTCGCGTTGGCCGTGGTGAGGAAGGCGTAGGCCCAGGTCGAGATGTTCGCCGCCGCGAACCAGGCCACGCACGCCGAGCGCACCAGGTGCGGCAGCTGCAGCCCGCCGACCGAGGCGTCCGCGGTCGCGGCGAGCAGGCCGGTCCCGGCGAGCGCGTCGAGTGCCGGGCGGACCTCGTCGTGCAGCACCACCCGGCCACCGCCCGCGGGGTCGAACCGGGGCTCCTCGGTGTCGTTGCGCTTGTTGTGCGGGGCGAACCGCTCGGCGGCGATCTCGGCGCACACGTCGAGGATCGCGTCGAAGGTCTCCCTGGAGTGCTCGGCGAAGCGTTCGCGGGAGGTGAGCGAGCCGGCGTCGAGCCAGTCGTGGAGCAGGAAGGCCAGGTCGGCGCGGGAGAGCAGCTGCGATGATCCGGGCACCGGATCTCCTTCGGTTCGGCGGGTCGGCGGGGCCGGGACCTGGTCAGATCGACAGTCCGCCGTCGACCGGCAGCACGACGCCGGTGACGTAGGCGGCCTCGTCGGAGGCGAGGAAGGCGACCGCGTCGGCCATCTCGGCGGGCTCGGCGAACCGGCCCATCGGGATCTGCGCGGTGAGCTCGTCGAGCTTGCCCTGCGGGATCGACTCGACCATCCGGGTGCGCGCGTTCGGCGAGATCGCGTTCACGGTGACGCCGAACCGGGCCAGCTCCTTGGCCGCGGTCCTGGTGAAGCCGATGATGCCGGCCTTGGCCATGGCGTAGTTGGACTGCCCGACGTTGCCGTGCAGCCCGGTGTAGGACGTCACGTTGATCACCCGGCCGGAGCCCTGCGCCCGGAACTGCGGCACCGCGGCCCGGGTGAACCGGAAGGTGCCGCCGGCGTGCACCGCCAGCACGGTCTCGTAGTCGTCGTCGGTCAGCTTCCAGAGCACGCCGTCGCGCAGCACCCCGGCGTTGTTGACGAGCACGTCGAGCCGGCCCGTGTCGGTCACCACCCGGTCGACGACGGCGGTCACCGCCGCGGTGTCCGCCACGTCCGCGGGGATGCCGGTCGCGCCCAGCTCGTCGGCGGTGGCGGCGACCGCGTCGGCGTCGGCGTCGACCAGGAACACGTGCGCCCCGGCGCCGGTGAAGCGTTCGGCGACCGCCCGGCCGACGCCGCGGGCGGCCCCGGTGACGACGACCGAGCGGCCGGTGAAGTCGAAGGTCAGGTTCGCCATCGGGACAGCCTCTCCAGGTCGGTCACCACGGAGTGCCGCGCAGTGACTAATTGCTTAGTAAGTACCAGTGCGAGGAGCATCGGGGCAAGTGGGGATGATGGGGCACAGGGCGCCGAGCGGACGCGCCGCGCAGGACGGGACGGTGCGGATGACGGTGCGGACGACCGAGGGCGATCCGGCGACCGGGAACGTCGACCGGGCGGCCGCCGCCGGTGCGGCCCTGCTCGCAGGCGGCGATCTCTGGTCCGACCTGCCACCGACCGCCAGGGCGATCGTCGTCGCGGCGATCGACTCGTTCGCCGACCGCGGGTTCCACGCCACCACGCTGCGGCACATCGCCGCCGGGTCCGGCCTGAGCACCGCTGCGCTCTACGTCCACTTCCGCTCCAAGGACGAGGTGCTGTTCGAGGTGAGCCGGCGCGGGCACGCGCGGGCGCTCGGACTGGTGCGGGACGCGGCCGCGCAGGGCCCGCCGGAGCACGCCTTCCGGACGCTGGTCTACGCGTTCAGCCGCTGGCACGCAGAGCAGCGCACCGTCGCCCGCGTCGTGCAGTACGAGTTCGCCGCGCTCGGCCCGGAGCACCGCGAGCAGGTGACCGGGCTGCGGCGGGCCACCGAACGGGTCGTCCGGGGGGTCGTCGCGGAGGCCATCGGCGGGTCCGCCGAGGACGCCGCGACGCGGGGTGTCTGCACGGCCGTGCTCTCACTGGGGGTCGACGTGGCCCGGTGGTTCGGCCCGGCAGGCCCCTACACCCCCGACGGGGTGGGGCGGCTGTACTGCGAGCTCGCCGAACGGATGCTGGTGCCCCGGTAGGTCAGGCCGCGGGCTCGCCCGCGACGGCGACCACCCCGCCGACGTCGTGGCGCAGCCAGGCGAGCAGCGTCGTGTCCTCCAGGGTCAGCGGCACCTCCGGCCCGCCCCACCCCAGCCGGGTGGTCGGCCGGTACGCCAGCGCGTCCTCCAGCATCGCGGCGAGCCCCTCCGTCGCCCGCACGGTCCGCCCGCCGTGCGCGACGACCCGGCTCCCGGGCACGTCCTCGTCGGCGTGTGCACCGGTGCTGAGGACGTAACCGATCCCCAGTCGGTCGTCGAATCCGGTCACCTGCACGACGGCTCCTTTCAGCCGGTGTCCGAGGTGCCGACGGTAGCGAAACCCGTACCACCTCCAGGCGACGCAGCGTGTGACGTCGTGCGTGCCGGGAGTGACATGACGCGCGGGTGAGTACGGTCACCGGACGCGGGCGTTTGCCACGGGGCTACTCGTTGGTAACAATGAATGTCACAGTGGCACGGCGTGCCACTACGACACGACGCTGGCAGAGTCACCGGGTACACGACGGGCGCGACGCCGCGGCCCACCTCCGCTCGGCAGAGCGCGCGGCACAGCACCGTCACGGTGACGCGAGACGCGAGACGGGACGGAACCGGACACCGGTGCCGGACCGCGAATCAGGACGACGCGGTGTGCGCAGGCGCGCAGGCCGCCGCGGCAGGAGGTCGAAGAGGTCCTATGAAGATCGTGACCCTGGTGAAGCAGGTGGCTGACACCTACTCGGAGCGGAAGCTGTCCGACTCCGACCACACCCTGGACCGGGCGGGGACCGAGGCGGTCATCGACGAGATCAACGAGCGTGCGGTGGAGCAGGCGCTGCAGCTGAAGGAGGCCAACGAGGGCTCCGAGGTCGTCGTGGTGACGATGGGGCCGGACTCGGCGACCGACGCGATCCGCAAGGCGCTGTCGATGGGTGCGGACTCCGCGATCCACCTGTCCGACGAGGCGATCCACGGCTCGTGCGCGGTGCAGACGGCGAAGGCGCTGACCAAGCTCATCGGGACCGTCGAGGGCTGGGACCTGGTGATCGCCGGCAACTCGGCGTCGGACGGTCAGATCGCCGCGGTACCGGCGATGATCGCCGACCTGCTCGGTGTTCCCGCGCTGACCTGGGCCAACGAGCTGGCGGTCGAGGGCACGACGGTGACCGCGAAGCGGGAGACCGACGACGGTGTCACCCGGCTGACCGCCGAGCTCCCCGCGGTGGTGTCGGTCGGCGAGAAGTCGGGCGAGCCCCGTTACCCCTCGTTCAAGGGGATCATGGCGGCGAAGAAGAAGCCGGTCACGACGCTGGACCTGGCCGGTGCCGGGATCGACGCCTCCGAGGTGGGACTGGCGAACGCGCTGACCACGGTGACGTCCTCGGCGCCGAAGCCGCCGAAGCAGGCCGGCGAGAAGGTGACCGACGAGGGCGACGGTGGCGCGAAGATCGCCGAGTACCTGGTCGCCCAGAAGCTGATCTGACGTCCCGCGCGTAGTCGAAACCCCTTCTTCCTAGGAGACCGAAAACCATGGCTGAGGTACTGGTTCTCGTCGACCACGTCGACGGTGACGTCAAGAAGACCACCTACGAGCTGCTGACCGCCGCCCGCGCACTGGGCGAGCCCTCGGCGGTCGTGGTGGGTGCCGCCGGGGTGGCGGACAAGCTGGCCGACGGGCTGGCACAGCACGGCGCGGAGAAGATCTACGTGGCCGAGACCGACTCGACCGACTTCCTGGCCGCCGAGGTGGGTGTGCTGGAGTCGCTGGTCGGGTCGGCCTCGCCGGCTGCGGTGCTGATCTCGGCATCGGCGAACGGCAAGGAGATCGCCGGGCGGCTGGCCGTCCGCACGAACTCCGGGCTGCTCGGCGACGTGGTCGGTGTCACGGCCGACGGCGTGCAGCACTCCGTGTTCGGTGGTGCGTACACGGCCGAGGCGAAGGCGAACACCGAACACCCGGTGATCACCGTGCGGCCCGGTGCGATCGAGGTCGAGGCGGCTGCCGGTGCCGGCGCACGGGAGACCGTCGAGGTCCCGGCGGCCGCGGGCCGCCACGCCACGGTGACCGCACGCGAGCCGATCGAGGGTGGATCGCGTCCGGAGCTGACCGAGGCGACCGTGATCGTCTCCGGTGGTCGCGGTGTCGGCTCGGCCGAGGACTTCTCGGTCGTCGAGGCACTGGCCGACTCGCTCGGTGCCGCCGTCGGTGCCTCGCGCGCCGCGGTCGACTCGGGCTACTACCCGCCGCAGTTCCAGGTCGGTCAGACCGGCAAGTCGGTGTCGCCGCAGCTCTACATCGCGCTGGGCATCTCCGGTGCGATCCAGCACCGGGCCGGCATGCAGACGTCGAAGACGATCGTCGCGGTGAACAAGGACGAGGAGGCGCCGATCTTCGAGGTGGCCGACTTCGGCATCGTCGGTGACCTGTTCAAGGTTGCTCCGCAGCTGCAGGAGGAGATCACCAAGCGCAAGGGCTGACGCCCGGCGCATCCACCCGACGACGCCCGGCCGCCGCCCCGTGCGGTGGCCGGGCGTCGCGGTGTGTGCGGTGCTGTTCACCCGTTCCCACCCGGCTCCTGCCTGCGACGACACCCTCCCGACACCGGCTCGACAACCCGTCCGGCCCCGTCGGGGGGCGTTCATCCCGGGGCCACCGCCGGACCGTCCGGACGTCGGGTGCGGCCGGTACCAACACCGGTGTGAACCAGGTGATCGTCTCCACCCCGGAGACCGCCGCCCGGCGGTACTCCCTGCTGCTCACCACCGACACCGACGACGTCGCCGCGGCGCAGGCGCTGCGGTACCAGGTGTTCGCCGGCGAGCTGGGGGCCCGGCTGGACACCCCGGTGCCGGGCCGCGACGTCGACCACTTCGACGCGTTCTGCGATCACCTCGTCGTCCGCGAGGACGCCTCCGGTGACATCGTCGGCACCTACCGGATGCTGCCGCCCCGGGGTGCCCGGGAGGCCGGCGGGCTCTACGCCGACGGCGAGTTCGACCTGTCCGAGCTCGACCCGCTGCGCGGCTCGCTGGTGGAGACCGGCCGGTCCTGCGTGCACCCCGACCACCGGGCGGGCTCCGTCGTCGGTCTGGTGTGGGCCGGGCTGGCCCGCTACATGCTGCTCACCGGCCACAGCTGGCTGATCGGCTGCGCCAGTGTCCCGCTCGACGACGGCGGTGTCACGGCCGCGGGCGTGTGGGAGACGGTCGGTTCGCGGCACCTCGCCCCGGCCGGGTACCGGACCGTTCCGCACCGGCCGTGGGACCCGGCGACCGCGCCCCGGCACCGCGCCACGACGATCCCCCCGCTGCTGCGTGGCTACCTGCGACTGGGCACCTGGGTGTGCGGGCCGCCCGCGCACGATCCGGACTTCGGTGTCGCCGACTTCCCGGTGCTGCTCGGGATGGACCTGATGGCCCCCCGCTACCGGCGGTTCTTCCTGGGGGACGCGCCCGCGGAGCCCCGGGGATGACGCTCGCGGCCGATCCGGTGGGCGGTGCGGCCGCCTCCGCACCACCCACCGGGCCGCACCGGCCGGCCCCCGCGCCGCTCGACACCGCGCCGCTCGGCACCGCGCCGCTCGGCACTGCGCCGCTCGGCACCGCGCCGCTCGACACCGCGCACCCGTCGGCGCCGCCCGCGTCCGCTGCTCGGCTCGCCGGCGCGCAGCGCGGCCCCACCGGGATCGGCCACCCGACCCATCCCAGCGTTCCGCCCGCCGCGCGACGGCCGGGCGGCCCGTGGGCCGCCTGGTCACCGTGCACCCCGGCGCACTGCCTGCCCGCCCGGGCGACGACCGGGCGGTGGCGGATGGTCCGCCGGGCCGCCGTGCTGCTGGCGGTGCTCGCGCTCGCGCTGCTCACGGTGCCCCTCGCCGCCGCGGTGGGGTCCCGTGCGCTCGGTCCGGTCCTGCGCGCACTGCACCGTGCGGTGCTCCGGGCCGCGGGGGTGCGGCTCGTCGTGCGGGGCGGCCCGCTCGCCCCGGCGGACGGCCGGGGTGCGCTCGTCGTCGCCGACCACACGTCCTGGATCGACATCCCCGCGCTCGGCGCGATCGGCCCGGTGACGATGCTCGCGAAGCGGGAGGTCCGGGACTGGCCGCTGATCGGGATGCTCGCCGCACTGGTCGGGACGGTGTTCGTGCACCGCGAAGGGCTGTCCCGGTTGCCGGTGACCGTCGCGACCGTGACCGCGGCGCTGCGGTCCGGTGCGCTCGTCGGCGTCTTCCCGGAGGCGACGACCTGGTGCGGTGCCGTCGGGGGCGACTACCGCAGGGCGCCGTTCCAGGCCGCGATCGACGCGGGCGTTCCGGTGCGGCCGGTCACGATCGCACTGACCACGCCGGACGGCCGCCCCACCACGGCGGGTGCGTTCGTCGGCGGGCAGACCCTCGGTGACACCCTCGGCCGGGTGCTGCGGCTGCCGGGCCTGGTCTGCGAGGTGCGGGTGGGCGATCTCGTCGAACCGGGGACCGACGACCGCCGTGCGCTCGCCGGGCGGGCCTGCGAGCGCGTCCGGCGCCCCGGACGCGGGTGAGGCGCCGGGGGCGCCTGCACGGGGATTATCCTGGATGCCGATGACGTACCTGGACCACGCGGCGACCACGCCGATGCTGCCCGCAGCCGTCGCCGCCATGAGCGACGCGCTGGGCCGCACCGGCAACGCGTCGTCGCTGCACTCGTCGGGCCGCCGCGCCCGGCGCGGGGTCGAGGAGGGGCGGGAGCGGATCGCCGATGCGGTCGGCGCACGCCCGTCCGAGGTCGTGTTCTGCGCCGGCGGGACCGAGAGCGACAACCTGGCGGTCAAGGGCCTGTTCTGGGCCCGGCGCACGGCCGATCCGCGCCGCACCAGGGTGCTGGTGTCCGCGGTCGAGCACCACGCCGTGATCGACGCCGCGGAGTGGCTGGTCGCGCACGAGGGTGCCCGGTTGCGCCTGCTCGAGGTGGACGCCACCGGGCGGGTCCGGCCGGAGACGCTGCGGGCGGCGCTCGCCGAGGACCCGGACGCGAACGCGCTGGTCTCGGTCATGTGGGCGAACAACGAGGTCGGCACGATCAACCCGGTCGGTGAGCTGGCGGAGATCAGCCACACCTTCGGGGTCCCGTTCCACACCGACGCCGTGCAGGCCGTCGGGATCCTGGACGTGGACTTCGCCGCCTCCGGTGCCGACGCCCTCACCCTGACCGGGCACAAGCTCGGTGGCCCCTACGGCGCCGGGGTGCTGCTGCTGGGCCGGGACGTCGAGTGCACCCCGCTGCTGCACGGCGGCGGCCAGGAGCGGGACGTGCGCTCCGGCACCCTCGACGTCCCCTCGCTGGCCGGGCTGGCCGCCGCGGTCACCGAGTCGGTCGCGGTCGCCCCGCGCCGGCGCGGGGAGCTGTCCGCGCTGCGCGACGAGCTGGTCGCCGCGGTGCTGGCCGAGGTCCCGGACGCGGTGCTCAACGGTGCCCCGCTCGGCACCGACCGGCTCCCCGGCAACGCGCACCTGTCGTTCCCCGGCTGCGAGGGTGACAGCCTGCTGATGCTGCTCGACGCGCACGGCATCGACTGCTCGACCGGGTCGGCCTGCACGGCGGGTGTCGCGCAGCCCAGCCACGTGCTGCTCGCCATGGGGGCCGACGAGTGCACGGCCCGCGGATCGCTGCGGTTCTCGCTGGGTCACACCAGCACCCGGGCCGACGTGCGGGCGCTGGCCGAGGCGATCGGTTCGGTCATCGAACGCGCCCGCCGGGCCGGGCGCGCCCCGGCCGCGGTGACGGGCTGATCCGGTGCGCGTCCTCGCCGCGATGAGCGGCGGCGTCGACTCCGCGGTCGCCGCCGCACGGGCGGTGGCCGCCGGGCACGACGTCGTCGGGGTGCACCTGGCGCTGTCCCGCACCCGGGACGCGATGCGCTCGGGGTCGCGCGGATGCTGCTCGAAGGAGGACTCGGCGGACGCCGCGCGGGCGGCCGACGTGCTGGGCATCCCGTACTACGTGTGGGACCTGTCCGAGGAGTTCACCCGGGACGTGGTGGACGACTTCGTCGCCTCCTACGCAGCGGGGGAGACACCGAACCCCTGCCTGCGGTGCAACGAGAAGATCAAGTTCGCCGCGGTGCTGGACCGGGCCCTCGCGCTCGGCTTCGACGCGGTCTGCACCGGGCACTACGCGCGGCTCGACCCGTCGGTCCCGGAGCTGCGGCGCTCGGCGGACCCGGACAAGGACCAGTCCTACGTGCTCGCCGTGCTGCGGGCCGACCAGCTGCGGCACGCGATGTTCCCGGTCGGCGACACCCCGAAACCGGCGATCCGCGCCGAGGCGCAGCGACTCGGGCTGCGGGTGGCGGGCAAGCCGGACAGCCACGACATCTGCTTCATCCCGACCGGCGACACCCAGGGCTTCCTGCGCGACCGGCTGGGCAGCAGGCCCGGTTCGGTCATCGACGCGGCCTCGGGCGAGGTGCTCGGCACCCACGACGGGGTGCACGGGTTCACCGTCGGGCAGCGCAAGGGGCTCGGCGTGGACCGTCCGGCGCCCGACGGCAGACCGCGCTACGTGCTCGGGATCGAACCGGTCAGCGGCACGGTGCGGGTCGGCCCCGGCACGGCGCTCGACGTCCGGTCGATCACCGCGCACTCGCCGGTCTGGACGTCCGGGACCGCACCGCAGGCCCCGTTCGGCTGCACGGTCCAGGTGCGCGCACACGGCGGTACCGCGACCGCCGAGGTCGTCCCCGCCGGGGCGGAGGTCACGGTGACGCTGGCCGAGCCGCTGCGCGGGGTCGCGCCGGGCCAGGCGGTGGCCTTCTACCGCCCGGCCGTCGGCGGTGACGTGGTCCTCGGCTCGGCGACCATCGCCGGGACGGGCTGACCCCGCCCGGGGACGCACGTGCCGGCCGGCCGGCCGGGCCCGGGCACGACGGGCGCGGCCGGGTGGCACCGGGCACCGGTACGGGACGCGCAGTGGCGCCGAGGCCTGCCGACGGCGCCACCCGTCGGCGCACAGGCCAACGCAAAGTGTGCACCGCTCCCAGTAGAGAGCAGTGCTCTTGCACGGTCGTCGTCGTCCGTGGACACTGAGCTCATGACGACGCAGCGCCCCCGGTACCAGGCCCCCGGCCGGTTCACCCGGATGTTCCTCAACCCCCTGGTCGCGGGACTGACCCGGCTCGGGCTCCCGCTCGCCGGATCGGCCGTGCTCGGCGTCCGGGGCCGCAGCTCCGGTGAGGTCCGCACCGTCCCGGTCAATCCGCTCCCGTTCGACGGGCGCCGCTACCTCGTGGCCGCACGCGGCGAGACCCAGTGGGTCCGCAATCTGCGGGTCGCTGGTGAGGCCGAGCTGACCGTCGGCCGCCGGACCGAACGGGTCCGGGCCACCGAGCTGACCGGTTCGCCCGAGGCCGTCCCGGTGCTCCGGGAGTACCTGCGGCGATGGGCCTGGGAGGTGGGAGCGTTCTTCGACGGTGTCGACGCGAAGTCCTCCGACGAGGAGCTGGCCGCGGCCGCACCCCGGCACCCGATCTTCGTCCTGTCCTGACGCGCGCCCCGGCACCCCGTCCACGCGGACGCCGCGGGCGGCAGGGGAGACTGGGCGGGTGAGTTCTGACGACCCGCTTGCCGCCGCGCTCGCCGCCGCCGGGCTGGGCGACGTGCGTCCCGGCGAATCCCGCCCGCCCGAGCCCCGGATCGAGGTCGTCGACGCCCCGGAGGAGCCGCAGCGTCCGCGCGAGCTGTGGCCCACCGGCATCGGGACCGGGGTCGGCTCGCTGCCGGGGACCGACCCCCGGGAGGCGGCGGCGCTGGTCACCGGTGAGACGCCGGAGTTGCCGGCGCTGCCCGAGCTGCCTGCCCGCGGCGTCGGCGCCGACATGATCGGCCGCACCGCCGGGTTGCTGGTGGACCTGGCGGTCGAGGTCGTCCCCACCGGGTGGCGGGTGACCGCGCGGCCCGGGCGCGACCTGCGCCGGGCCCGCGACCTGATGGCCGGTGACCTGGACGCCTTCGACGACGCCTGCGACCGGTCGCGCCCCGGTTGGGTCAAGGTGCAGGTGGCCGGTCCGTGGACGCTCGTCGCCGCCGTGGAGCTGGCGTCCGGGCACCGGGTGCTCACCGACCGCGGCGCCGTCCGCGAGTTCGCGGCGAGCCTCGGGGAGGGCGTGCGCGGCCACGTCGCCGAGGTGGCGGAGCGGACCGGAGCGCGGGTCGTGGTGCAGCTCGACGAGCCCGGCCTGCCCGCGGTGATCGCCGGTTCGCTGCCCACCGCGTCCGGCTACGGCACGGTGCGCGCGATCCGCGCGCCGGACGCCCAGGACGTCCTGCGCGAGCTGGTCTCCTCGATCGGGGTGCCGGTCGTCGTGCACTGCTGCGCGGACCGCCCGCCGATCCGGCTGCTCGCCGGCACCGGCGCGGCCGCCGTCGGGATCGACGCGACCCGTCCGGCCTTCACCGGGGACACGGCCGAGCCGGCGGCACTGGACGCGATCGGTGAGACCTGGGACGCGGGAACACCGCTGCTGCTGGGTCTGGTGCCGAGCACCGCCCCGCGGCGCGAACCGGAGACCGGCGACCTCGCCCGGGCCGGGTTCGACCTGGCCGACCGGCTCGGGTTCGCCCGGAACCGGCTCGCCCGGCTCGCCGTGCCGACCCCGGCGTGCGGGCTGGCGGGGGCGACGCCGGACTGGGCGCGCCGGGCGCTGGAACTGTCCCGGGACCTGGGGCGGGCCTTCGGCGACCCAGACGAGTAGCGGTGGCCGCGCTCAGTTCAGCCTGCGGGCGTCGGCCGGGAGGCCCCCGCCGGCGTAGACGTCCTCGGCCAGCTTCGCCAGCGCGGTCAGCGCCACGTTCTGGCTCCACGGCCCGTACGAGACGCGCGCGACCCCGAGTCGCTGCGCGGTCCCGAGCGGGATCGATCCGGGGATCCCGATCAGGTTGACCTTCCGCTCGCCGAGCTCCTCGACCAGGCGTGTCACCTGGGACTCGTCGAGCTTGCCGGGCACGAAGACGTTCGACGCGCCGGCCTCGAGGTAGGCCCGGCCGCGTTCGACGGCGTCGTCCAGCACGGCCGACGGGTCCCGGTCGCCCGCCCTGAGGAAGGCGTCGGTGCGGGCGTTGAGGACGAAGTCCACGCCGGCGCTCGCGGCCGCGGCGACCGCCGCCTCCACCGCCTTCACCGACTCGGCGAGCGGCTTCATCTGGTCCTCCAGGTTCGCCCCGACGACGCCGACGTCGATGGCGCGGGCGACGGTGCCGCCCGGGTCGCCGTAACCCGCCTCCAGGTCGGCGGTGACCGGCAGGTCGCCTGCGGTGCGCGCGATCAGCCCGACGGCGGCGATCATCTCCTCGCGCGGGATGTTCTCGCCGTCGTCGTAGCCGTGCGAGGCGGCGATACCGTGGCTGGCCGTGGCCAGCGCCGTCGTGCCCGGGGTCTCGGCGACGACCTTCGCGGTGATCGCGTCCCAGACGTTGACGAGCACCAGCAGCTCCGGTGCGGCGTGCAGCTGTTGCAGAGTGGTGGCCTTCTCGGCGGTCGAGGTCATGCCGCCACCGTAGGACGGGTCACGGGGTCGCCGGAGGCCGATCGGTGCCGGACGCATACCCAGAACTGGGTATCTGACCGCGTTCGGCGCGCACCGGTGCGCCCCCGGTCGGCGATGCTGTTCCGGTGCCCCCCGACGGTCCCACCGCAGCACCGCCCGCCGTGCCGTCCGCCGCCCGGCCGGGCGCGGGCCTGGGCGGGCCGGCGTTGCTGCTCGGTGCGTCCGGCACGGTGGCCGTCGCCGTCGCGACCGGTCTGTCGATCGACGGACCGCCGCCCCTGACCGGGCTGGCCCTCGCCTCGGTCGGTCTCGTGCTCGGCGGCGGCGGGCTCGTCCTGGGCACGGTGGGGGCGATCCGTGGCGGTGTCCGGCGGAGCCGGACTGCGGTCGCGGCCGCGGGCCTGTCGCTCGCCGGCCTGTCCGCGGCACTGATCTGGCTGGCCGCCTTCGTGATCACCGTGCTGTCCGGGGCCGGCCCGTCCATGCCGGTGGGTGGGGAGCCGTTCGGCTGCGCGGGGCCCTGACGGCGCCCGCCCGTCGAGCGGACCGGGTCAGGAGACGGACGACCCGGCGGGCATCGCGTCCAGGCGCAGGTCCGGGAACTTGCGCGCGATGATGTCCATCCGCCACTTGTTGCTGAACAGCGCGAGGTACTCGCCGTCGGAGTCGCGGCGCAGCACCTCGCACTCCGACTGGGCCGACAGCAGCTCGACCGCGGACGCCTCGGTGAGCCGGGCGACCTGGTAGGGCAGCCGGTCCAGCGTCACCGGGGCGTTGAACTCGGTCTCCAGCCGCCCGGTGACCACGTCGAACTGCAGCGGACCGACCGCGGCCAGCACCGGGGCCTGGTCGCCGCGCAGGTCCGAGCGCAGGATCTGGATGACGGCCTCGTTGCCGAGCTGCTCGATGCCCTTGCGGAACTGCTTGTACTTGCCGGCGTCCCGGGCCCGGATCACCGCGAAGTGCTCGGGTGCGAACGCCGGGATCGACGGGAAGTCGACCGGCTCGGCGGCGTAGAGCGTGTCACCGGGGCGCAGCGCGGTCGCGTTGACCAGGCCGACGATGTCGCCCGGGTAGGCCTCCTCGACGGTCTTGCGCTCGGCGCCGAACACCGACTGGGCGTACTTGGTCGCGAACGGCTTGCCGGTCGCGGCGTGGGTCAGCACCATCCCGCGCTCGAACCGGCCGGAACAGATCCGCAGGAACGCCATCCGGTCGCGGTGCGCCTTGTCCATACCGGCCTGCACCTTGAACACCAGGCCGGAGGTCGGCGCGTCGAGCGGGCGGTCGTGACCCTCGACGTCGGGTCGCGCGGCGGGCGGCGGGGCGAGATCGACCAGCGAGTCGAGCAGCCGCGCGACGCCGATGTTGGACAGCGCCGACCCGAACAGCACCGGGGTGGCGCTGCCGGAGAGGAAGTCCTTCTCGTCCCAGCTCGCACCGATCTCGTCGAGCAGGCCGAGCTCGTCCTGCGCGGTCTGCCAGTACTCGGGCTCCTGGGCGGCGATGGTCTCGGCGTCGACGACGGTCGCGGTCGCCTTCGTCGCACCGCCGGCGGCCCGGGTGAAGGCGGTGTACTCACCGGTGGAGCGCTCGATGAGACCCTTGAACTGACCGGCGATGCCGAGCGGCCAGGTCAGCGGCATCGGCCGCAGCCCGATCGTCTGCTCGACCTCGTCGAGCAGCTCCAGCGCCTCCCGTCCGGGCCGGTCCCACTTGTTGACGAAGGTGACCACCGGGACACCGCGGGACCGGCAGACGTCGAACAGCTTGAGGGTCTGCGGTTCGAGGCCCTTGGCCGCGTCGAGCAGCATCACCGCTGCGTCGACGGCGGCGAGCACCCGGTAGGTGTCCTCCGAGAAGTCACCGTGGCCCGGCGTGTCCAGCAGGTTTATCACGCAGTCGCGGTAGGCGAACTGCAGCACCGCCGAGGACACCGAGATGCCGCGGGCCCGCTCCATCTCCATCCAGTCGCTGGTGACGCCCTTGCGCCCGGACTTGCCGTGCACCGCACCCGCCGAGTCGATGACCTCCGCGTGCAGCGCGAGCGCCTCGGTGAGGGTGGACTTGCCGGCGTCGGGGTGGGAGATGACGGCGAACGTGCGCCGGCGCGCGGTCTCGTCGAGTACGTGCGCGTCCTGCGTGTCGGTCACATCCCCAGGATAGGTGCGGCGGATCAGCCGGACGACGGTGCCCGGCTCAGGTCGACGACGCAGAACACGTTGCCGTCCGGGTCGGCGAGCACGACGAAGTCCGGATCGGCCGGGTAGTCGTCCCAGTCGGGCAGTATCGCTCCGAGCCCGACCAGCCGCGCCACCTCGGCGGTCTGCTCGTCGGTGCTGTCGACGAAGAGATCGAGATGGACCCGGGGCCGGGCCTGCGGTGCCGACCGGCTGTGCATCAGGCCGAGCACGCGGACGCCGTCCGGCCCGGTGAGGGTGCGCCAGCCCGCACTCGCCCACTCCTCGGAGACCGTCAGGCGCAGGGCCGCCGACCAGAAGCCGGCGGCGCGATCGAGATCGGTGACGCCGATGACGGGGAACCCGAGACGCAGCATGTCTGCCAGCATGGCCGGTGCGGACGGGAACGGCCCGGTCGCACCGAGGTGCGACCGGGCCATCCGTCCCGAACTGACGCGCCGCTCCCACCACGAAGCGACGTGACTCAATTTAGGTGAGCCTGACCTAAGTGTCAACGGTGGGTCCGAGGATTCCGCATGCCGGGACGACGGGTTCGCCCGGACGGTCGCGCTCGCCCGCAGGCCCCTGTCGGGGGTCGCCGCTAACCTGCCCGACGTGAGTTCCCAGAGCGACGGGCAGGCCCGCGACCGGCACGCGAAGCTGGCGGCCGAGGTGGCCGACCACCAGTTCCGTTACTACGTGCTGGATTCGCCGGTCATCTCCGACGGCGAGTTCGACGAGCTCTGGCACGAGCTGCTCGCGCTGGAGCAGGCACATCCCGAGCTGGCCACGCCGGACTCGCCGACCCAGCGCGTCGGCGGCACGTTCTCCACCGAGTTCGTCGCGCACGACCATCTGGAGCGGATGCTCTCGCTGGACAACGCGTTCTCCCCGGAGGACCTGCGCACCTGGCAGGAGCGGGTCACCCGGGAGGTCGGCGAGAACCTGCACTACCTCTGTGAGCTCAAGATCGACGGCCTCGCGGTGAACCTGCTCTACGAGCGGGGGAAGCTGACCCGCGCGCTCACCCGGGGCGACGGACGCACCGGTGAGGACATCACCCTCAACATGCGCACCCTGGCCGAGGTGCCGCTCACGCTGACCGGCACCGCCGAGTTCCCCGTGCCGGACCTGGTTGAGGTCCGCGGCGAGGTCTACTTCCGGCTGGAGGATTTCGACCGGCTCAACGCCTCGCTGGTGGAAGCGGGCAAGGAACCGTTCGCCAATCCGCGCAACACCGCGGCCGGGTCGCTGCGGCAGAAGGATCCGCGGGTCACCGCCTCGCGCAACCTCCGGTTGATCTGCCACGGCCTCGGCCGCCGCGACGGGTTCAGCCCACGCACCCAGTCGGAGGCCTACGACGCGCTGGTCGCCTGGGGGCTGCCGATCTCGCCGCGCACGAAGGTGGTCCGGGGCATCGAGGCGGTGATCGAGTTCGTCGAGTACTGGGGCGAGCACCGGCACGACGTGGAGCACGAGATCGACGGCGTCGTCGTCAAGGTCGACGAGGTGGCACTGCAGCGCAGGCTCGGCGCCACGTCCCGCTTCCCACGCTGGGCGATCGCCTACAAGTACCCGCCGGAGCAGGCGACCACCCGGTTGCTGGACATCCGGGTCAACGTCGGGCGCACCGGGCGGGTCACCCCGTACGCGGTGATGGAACCGGTGAAGGTGGCCGGGTCCACGGTCGAGATGGCGACCCTGCACAACGCCGACGAGGTGCGCCGCAAGGGGGTGCTGATCGGTGACCGGGTGGTCATCCGCAAGGCGGGCGACGTGATCCCCGAGGTGCTCGGCCCGGTGGCCGACGTGCGGGACGGCACCGAGCGCGAGTTCGTGATGCCGACCCACTGCCCCGAGTGCGGCACGGCACTGGTCCAGCAGAAGGCCGGCGACGTCGACCGGCGCTGCCCGAACGCCCGTTCCTGCCCGGCTCAGCTGCGTGAGCGGCTGTTCCACGTCGCCGGCCGCGGTGCGTTCGACATCGAGGGCCTCGGTTACGAGGCCGCGGTGGCCCTGCTCACCTCGGGCGTGGTGACCGACGAGGGCGACGTGTTCGCCCTCACCGAGGCCGACCTGCTGCGCACCGAGCTGTTCCGCAACCAGAAGGGCGAGCTCACGGTCAACGGGCGCAAGCTGCTCGCGAACCTGGAGGCCGCGAAGAACCGGCCGCTGTGGCGGGTGCTCGTGGGGTTGTCGATCCGCCACGTCGGCCCGACCGCGGCGCAGGCGCTGGCCCGCGAGTTCGGCTCGATGGAGGCGCTGGAGCGGGCCGCCGAGCAGGCGAGGGAGGCCACCGAGGCTGCCGGGGTGGCGATCGTCTCGGACGGCACGGCCGGGGAGGACGACGGAGCCGACCCCGCCCGGCCGACCGACCCGGCCGATCCCGCCGACGTGGCCGATCCCGCGGGCCCGGCCGATCCCGCCGACACGGGCGTGGACACCGGCTCGGTCGATCTGGCCGATTCCACCCCGCCCGCCGACGCCGCGGTGGACACCGGGCCGGCCGCTCCCGCCGACGCGGTCGTCGAGGCCGAGAAGGAGGAACGCGCCGCCGCACGCGCCCGGGCGAAGGCGGTGGCCCAGGCGCTCGCCCCGATCGCCGGGGTGGACGGCGTCGGCCCCACCATCGCCGCCGCGGTGCGTGACTGGTTCTCCGTCGACTGGCACCGCGAGGTCGTGCAGAAGTGGCGCGCGGCGGGCGTCCGGATGGAGGACGAGGTCGACGAGTCGGTCCC
Organism: Pseudonocardia sp. NPDC049635; assembly: GCF_040659795.1. Taxonomy (NCBI): domain Bacteria; kingdom Bacillati; phylum Actinomycetota; class Actinomycetes; order Pseudonocardiales; family Pseudonocardiaceae; genus Pseudonocardia; species Pseudonocardia sp. NPDC049635. Next base: position 54,545 of record NZ_JBFAON010000019.1, on the reverse strand, counting down.
GCGGTTCCTGGAGGGCCTGTCGATCGTGGTCACCGGTTCGATGGAGCGCTGGTCCCGGGACGAGGCGAAGGAGTCGATCATGGCCCGTGGTGGCCGGGCCGCCGGATCGGTGTCGAAGAAGACCGCCTTCGTCGTCGCCGGAGAGGCACCCGGCTCGAAGTACGACAAGGCCGTCGAACTCGGTGTCCCGGTCCTCGACGAGGCCGGGTTCGAGGTGCTGCTCGATCGCGGGCCGGACGCTGCCCGGGAGCACGCCTCGGCCGGGTGAGGCGGCCGCGGTGCTGCCCGTGGGTCGCCGTTCGATCACCGGGTGTGCCCGCCCGGCGCGGGCCCGCTGCCGGACGGCGACGTCACCCGGTGCGGGGGGCGCGTCCGGCCGGAGCACCCCGGGACCGACCACCTAGTCTTCCTCGAACCGGTCCGGCGTGGACCGGTGACGGGTGAAGCGGAGGAACACGGTGCTGCAGGCGGCGCTCAACGGGTCACGACCGGCGGATGCCCATCCGGCCCTCCCGGTGCTGCCACGCCATCTGGCCCGCGACGCCCGCGCGGTCGCCCGGCTCGGCGTCACCTCGGTGCACGTCCACCCGCGTGACGACGACGGCCTGGAGACGATCGAGCCCGCCGTCGTCGGTGACGTCGTCGCGCTGATCCGCCAGGAGGCCCCCGGCATCGAGGTCGGCGTCCCGACCGGCCGGTGGATCCAGCCGGACCCGGCCGACCGGGTGGAGACCGTGCTGGCCTGGGGCCGCCTCGGCTCCGGCAAGCCCGACGTGTGCGGCGTCAATGTGCACGAGCTGGGCTGGACCGACGTCTGCCGGGCCGCCTGGTCGGTCGGCATCGCCGTCGAGCTGGGCGTCTGGACCAGTGGCGACGCGGTGACCCTGCGCCAGAACGGTCTGCCGCCGGGCACCCGCCGGGTGATCGCCGAGTCGACCGTCGTCGATCCGGAGACCGCCGTGGCCGAAGGCATCCGGATCCTGCGCGCGCTGGGCCAGCCGCCCGTCCCCGTGCTGCTGCACGGTGAGGAGGAGGGCGCCTGGCCGGTCCTGGAGTACGCGACCCGGGTCAACATCGACACCCGGATCGGTTTCGAGGACGTCCTGGTCCGGCCGGACGGCTGGCTGGCCACCGGCAACGACGACCTCGTCCGCACCGCACTGTCCATCCGGGTCTGAGCGAGGATCGGGTACACACCCCTTGGCCCCGCTGCACACCCACCGCAACAGGTGTGCAGCGGGGCCAAGGGGTGCGTACCGGGTGTCAGGCCTTCAGGACGGTGGCGACGATGCCGGCGAGGTGCGCGAGGCGGGCGAGCTCGGAGGGCCGGAACACCGGGCCGCCCGGCCGTCCCACCACCAGGGTCTTGGGCGGCACGCCCGATCCGAACGGAGCCGCGGCCAGCTCGGTGTCCATCGCCCGCCACGGCTCGGGCACCCAGTGCCGCTCGTCGAGGGCGATCGCCCGGTCGAGCGGCAGCCACGGCAGGTCGCCGGTCCGGGTCTCGGGCGCGGCGGAGCTCTCCGCGATCCGGTAGGACCGCCCGTCCTCGCTGACCGCGACCAGCGCCCAGCCGGCCCGGAACAGCCGCGGGACCTCCGCGGCGAGCAGGTCCAGCCCGTGCCCGGGGTCGCCGGCGATCTCGTCCAGCAGCTCCAGCTCGCGGTGCGTGTCCAGCTGCCCGGTGTGCGGGCGCACCGACTCGACGGTCACCCCCGGTACCGACTCGGCGGCCGTGATCAGCACGTCCGGCGGGCGGTTCGTCGACAGCTCGACGGCGATGTCGTCGACGGCCTGCCCGTTGCTGCGCTCGACGACGTCCACGCTGAGGATGTCCGCCCCGGCACCGCCGAGTGCGGAGGCGACGGCCCCGAGGTTGCCGGGCTTGTCCGGGAGGACGACCCGGAGCAGGAACGACACGAACGGATCCTCTCCCTCTGCTCGGACGCCCTGGTGGCATGCCGGTGCACCCGCGCCGGAGCGGTGCGGCCGCACCCGCTCCGCGCGAGGTGCGACACGGAGGTTCCGGGCGGGAACAGTGATCCTGCCACCCGGCCCTCGCGTCGGTCATCCTGCCCGCCTGCGCTGCGTGCCGGGGCGCTCACCGGGGGGCGGTCGGCGGCCGGACCGGCGGGAATAGACTCGGTGCAGACCGGTGCACTCGTCCGCCGAGGGCGTGTCCGGTGATGTTCCGGCGGGCCGCAGCCGGTGACACCGTCGTCGCGGCGCCGGGGCCGGGACCGCGCAGCCGGGGCCGGGGCGTATCCGGATCCACCCCGGGCCGCGAGTGACGAATTATCCCGAGGAGGGGCATGACCACCGATTCCCCCGCAGCTGGCGGGGCCATCACCCGGGACGAGGTCGCACACCTCGCCCGGCTGGCCCGCCTGGCCGTCACCGAGGAGGAGCTGGACGTCTTCGCCGGCCAGCTCGATGTGATCATCGGTTCGGTGGCACGGGTCGGTGAGGTCGCCGCCGACGACATCCCGCCGACCTCGCACGCCGTCCCGCTGGAGAACGTCTTCCGGGCCGACGAGATCCGCCCCGGTCTCACCCAGGAGCAGGCGCTCGCCGGCGCACCGGCCGCCGAGGACGGGCGGTTCCGGGTGCCGCGGATCCTGGGGGAGGAGGCATGAGCGACCTGACCAGGCTCACCGCGGCCGCGCTCGCCGAGAAGATCCACTCCCGGGAGGTGTCCGCGGTCGAGGCCGCCCGCGCCCACCTGGACCGGATCGCCGCCGTCGAACCGGTGGTGCACGCCTTCCTGCACGTCGGTGCCGAGGCCGCGCTGGCCGCGGCGCAGCGCACCGACGAGGCGCTCGCCGCCGGAGAGCGACCCGCTTCACCGCTGGCCGGGGTGCCGCTGGCGCTCAAGGACGTCTTCACGACCTCCGACATGCCCACCACCTGCGGCTCGCGGATCCTCGACGGCTGGCAGCCGCCCTACGACGCCACCGTCACCGAGCGGTTGCGCGCCGCCGGGATCACGATCCTCGGCAAGACCAACATGGACGAGTTCGCGATGGGCTCCTCCACCGAGCACTCGGCGTACGGCGTCACCCGCAACCCGTGGGACACCAGCCGGGTGCCGGGTGGTTCCGGTGGCGGCTCCGCCGCCGCGCTGGCCGCCCACGAGGCGCCGCTGGCGATCGGTACCGACACCGGTGGCTCGATCCGCCAGCCCGCCGCTTTCACCGGCACCGTCGGCGTCAAGCCCACCTACGGCGGCGTCTCCCGCTACGGGCTGGTCGCCTGCGCCTCCTCGCTGGACCAGGGCGGGCCCTGTGCACGGACGGTGCTGGACGCGGCGCTGCTGCACGAGGTGATCGGCGGGCACGACCCGCGCGACTCCACCTCGATCGACCGGCCGGTCCCGGCCGTCGTCGAGGCCGCCCGGCAGGGTGCGAGCGGTGACCTCTCCGGGCTGCGCGTCGGCGTCGTCCGCGAGCTGGGCGGGGAGGGCTACCAGCCGGGGGTCCGCGCCGCGTACGACGCGTCGCTGCGCCGGCTGGAGAAGCTCGGCGCCGAGCTGGTCGAGGTGTCCTGCCCGCATTTCGAGTACGGCATGGCCGCCTACTACCTGATCCTGCCGAGCGAGGTGTCGTCGAACCTGGCCCGGTTCGACGCGATGCGCTACGGCCTGCGGGTGGAGGAGGGCCGCAGCGCCGAGGAGGTCATGGCGAACACCCGGGAACAGGGCTTCGGGCCCGAGGTGAAGCGCCGGATCATGCTGGGCACCTACGCGCTGTCCTCGGGCTACTACGACGCCTACTACGGCCAGGCGCAGAAGGTCCGCACGCTGATCAGCCGGGACTTCGACGCCGCGTTCGCCCAGGCCGACGTGCTGGTCTCGCCGACCACGCCGACCGTGCCGTTCCCGATCGGGGACAAGGTCGACGACCCGCTGGCCATGTACCTCAACGACCTGGCGACCATTCCGACGAACCTGGCCGGGGTGGCCGGGATGTCGGTGCCGTCCGGACTCGCCGACGGCCTGCCGACCGGGCTGCAGATCATGGCGCCGGCACTCGGCGAGGCCGTGATGTACCGCGTCGGGGCCGCTTTCGAGGCCGCCCGCGACGCCGACGAGGGCGGCCCGCTGATCGCCCGGGTCCCGGAGGTGACCGCATGACCGCAGCTGTTGAGCTGGTGGACTTCGACGACGTCGTGGCCCGTTTCGACCCGGTGATGGGCATCGAGGTGCACGTGGAGCTGTCCACGAACACCAAGATGTTCTGCGGCTGCCCCACCGAGTTCGGCGCCGAACCGAACACCCAGGTCTGCCCGGTCTGCCTGGGCCTGCCCGGTGCGCTGCCGGTGGTCAACCGGGCCGCCGTCGAGTCGGCGATCCGGATCGGTCTGGCGCTGAACTGCTCGATCGCCCCGTGGGGCCGGTTCGCCCGGAAGAACTACTTCTACCCGGACATGCCGAAGAACTTCCAGACCAGCCAGTACGACGAGCCGATCGCCGTCGACGGGTTCCTGGACCTCACCCTGGACGACGGTGAGGTCGTCCGGATCGGCATCGAGCGCGCGCACATGGAGGAGGACACCGGCAAGTCGCTGCACGTCGGCGGCGCGACCGGGCGGATCCACGGCGCGGACCACTCGCTGCTCGACTACAACCGGGCCGGTGTGCCGCTGATCGAGATCGTCACGAAGATGATCCCGGACACCGGGGCCCGCGCCCCGGAGGTCGCCCGTGCCTACGTCACCGCGCTCCGCGACCTGATCAAGTCGCTGGGTGTCTCCGACGTGCGGATGGACCAGGGCTCGATGCGTGCCGACGTCAACCTGTCGCTGTCGCCGAAGGGCTCCGGGACCCTCGGGACCCGCACCGAGACCAAGAACGTGAACTCGCTGCGGTCGGTGGAGCGCGCGGTCCGGCACGAGATGGGCCGGCAGGCCGCGGTGCTCGACGCCGGGGGCGAGATCGTCCAGGAGACCCGCCACTTCGACGAGCAGACCGGCCACACCCGCGCCGGGCGGCGCAAGGAGACCTCCGAGGACTACCGGTACTTCCCGGAGCCCGACCTGGTGCCGATCGCCCCGAGCGCCGAGTGGATCGAGGAACTGCGCGCCACTCTGCCCGAGCTGCCCTGGGAGCGCCGCCGCCGGATCCAGGACGAGTGGGGCGTCTCCGACGAGGAGATCCGCGACCTGGTCAACGCCGGTGCCCTCGACCTGGTCGAGGCCACCGTCGCCGCGGGGGCCCCGTCGCAGGAGGCGCGCTCGTGGTGGGTGTCCTACCTCGCCCAGCAGGCCAACACCCGCTCCGTGGAGCTCGCTGACCTGGCGATCACACCCGAACAGGTGGCCAGGGTGGTCGAGCTGGTCGCGAGCGGCGAGCTGACGAACAAGCTGGCCCGCCAGGTCGTCGACGGAGTGCTCGACGGTGAGGGTTCGCCGGACGAGGTCGTCGCCGCGCGTGGCCTCAAGGTCGTCTCCGACGAGGGCGAGCTGATCGCCGCCGTCGACGCCGCGCTGGCCGCACAGCCCGACGTCGCGGAGAAGATCCGCGGCGGCAAGGTCCAGGCCGCCGGTGCGATCGTCGGCGCGGTCATGAAGGCGACGAAGGGGCAGGCCGACGCCAAGCGCGTCCGTGAGCTGGTCATCGAGCGGGTCGGGGCCTGACCTGACCGGCGCGCGGGCCCGGCGGGGAGCGAACCTCCCGCGAATCGGGGACTTCAACCAGGCGGTCGTGCTGGACGCGCTGCGGCGCGCCCGGCACGGCCTGTCCCGGGCGGATCTCTCCGAGCACACCGGACTCTCCGCGCAGTCGATCACGAACATCGTGCGCCGGCTGGCCGAGCGCGGGCTGGTCACCGAGCAGGCTCCGGCGCTGCCGCACGGGCGGGGTCGCCCGGCCGCGCCGATCCGGCTCGACCCGGCCGGCCGGTTCGCCGTCGGCGTGCACGTGGACCCCACCGTGACGTCGGTGGCCCTGGTCGACCTCACCGCGGCCGTCGTCGCGTCCCGGCGCACGGTCGCCGCCTCCGCGACCAGCCCCGAGCGGCTGACGACGGCTGTTGCCGACGCGGTCGCGGAGGTCACCGCGGGCGTCGCCGCCGAGCGGGTGCTGGGTGTCGGCGTCGCCACCCCCGGCCCGGTCGACACCGGCGCGGGTGTCGTCGTCGGTGCGCCGCTGCTGCCCGGTTGGGAGCGCGTCGAGCTGCGCAGGCTGGTGCGGGAGGCGACCGGGCTCCCGGTCGTCATGCACAAGGACACCGCGGCCGCCGCGGTCGGTGAGCTGTGGCACGAGCCGGACCCGGCCGACTTCGTGTTCCTCTACCTGGGCACCGGGCTCGGGGCGGGATTCGTCGTGAACGGCGAGCTGCTGCCCGGCCGCACCGACAACGCCGGCGAGATCGGACACCTGATGGTCTCGCCGGACGGGCCGCGCTGCCACTGCGGCCAGGTGGGTTGCGTCGGCGCGAGCAGCATGCCCCGCACCCTGGTCGGCGAGGCCGTCGCCGCCGGGGTGCTGGAGCCTTCGGCACACGATGCCGGGGACGTCGAGATCGATGCGGCCTTCACCCGGCTCTGCGTCGCCGCGGCGCGGAACGCGCCCGCCCGCGAGGTGCTGGAACGCTCGGCGGCCCGCCTCGCCAGGGCCGCCGTCACCCTGTGCAACGCGCTCGACGTCGGCGCGGTCGTCGTCGGTGGGCCGGCCTGGTCCCGCACCGAGCCGGTGTTCCTGCCGATCCTGCGCGAGGTCGTCGCTGCCACCACCGAGGCGCGCCGGGTGCACGAGGTGGCCGTGCGCAGCAGCGTCCTCGGCGACGACGCGGCGGTGGTCGGGGCGGCCTGCCTGGTTCTGGAGCACTCGTTCTCGCCGAGCCCGGCCACCCTGCTGATCCGCTGAGCACCGGTCCGACAGTCAGGCCTTCAGCCCGCCCGCCGCGGTGAACCCGCTGCCGAGCCGCCTGCCCAGCATCAGGTAGAGGATCACCACCGGCGCCGAGTAGAGGATCGAGAACGCCGCGAGCTGGCCGTAGGCGACCTGCCCGTACTGCGAGGAGAAGGTGAACAGGCTGACCGCGGCGGGCAGCTTGTCCGGCGAGAGCAGCAGCATGAACGGGACGAAGAAGTTCCCCCAGGTCTGGACGAGCGTGAAGATCGCGACCACGGCCACCCCGGGACGCATCAGCGGCAGCACGATCTCCCACAGCGTGCGCAGCGTCGTCGCCCCGTCCGTCCAGGCCGCCTCCTCGATCTCGATGGGGACGCCGTCCATGAACCCCTTCGTCAGGAAGATCGCGTACGGCAGTGCCGACGTGGCCAGGAACAGCACCGCCGCCGGCATCGAGTCGACCAGATTGACCTGCACGAACAGCGCGTAGACCGGGATCATGATGGCGGTGATCGGCAGGCCGGTCGCGAACACGATCGTCAGCAGGAACGGCCTGGCGGCCCGGCTGCGGTAGCGCGACAGAGGGTAGGCGGCGAGCACCGCGCAGACCACCGTGACCAGGGTGGCGCCGCCGCAGAGCAGCACCGAGTTCCACATCGGACGGAACGTCGTCTCGGGGTTCAGAACGGCCGCGTAGTTGTCCAGGCCCGGTTGCGCCGGCCAGGCCACGGCCAGCGAGGCCTCGGTGTCGAACGAGGCCAGCACCACCCAGGCCAGCGGGATGCAGAAGATCGCGGCGATCGCGAGCAGCGCGAGATCGGCCGGGCCGGGTCGGCGCCCGCGGCGCCGGGAGGTGCCCAGCGGGGGCGGATCGGCGTCCGGCTCGGCACCGGCCGGTCGGGTCGAGGTGAGCGTCACACGTCCTCCTTCGCGAGCAGCCGCAGGTAACCCAGCGAGGCGATGCCGCCGATGAGCAACAGGAGCAGTGCCACCGCGGTGCCGTAGCCGAGCCGGCCGTAGCTGAAGGCCTGCTCGTACATGAACAACGGGAGCGTCTGGCTGGACGTCCCGGGGCCGCCTGCCGTCATCACGTAGATGAGCCCGAACACCGAGAGGGTCTGCAGGGTGATCAGCATCAGGTTGGTGGCGACCGCGCGGCGGATCAGCGGAAGGGTCAGCTCGAAGAACCGCTGGACGGGACCGGCCCCGTCGATCCGCGCGGCCTCCTCGATCTCCTCCGGGATCTCGGCGAGCGCCGCCGTGTAGACGAGCATCGTGAAGGCGGTGCCCCGCCAGATGTTCGCGAACGACACCGCGATGATCGGCAGCGCCGTCAGCAGCTCCTGGTCGGGCAGTCCGACCAGGCCCAGCAGTGCGTTCAACGATCCGTCACCGGCGAGAAAGGTGTACCAGAGGTACCCGACGACGACCTCCGGCAGGATCCACGCACCGACCACGATCACCCCGGTCACGGCACTCACCGGCCGCGACGCCCGTCGCATCAGCAGGGCCAGGGTCAGGCCGAGCAGGTTCTGCCCGATGATCGCGGAGACGACGGTGAACACCAGCGTGAGCCCGGCCGAGTTCCAGAAGTCCGGCGAGGTGAGCGCATCGGTGAAGTTGGACAGCCCGACGAACGACGTGACGTCCGAGCCCTCCCCGCGCAGCGCGCGGTTGGTGAACGCGAGGTAGACGCTGTAGACGACGGGGCCGGCGAGGAACAGCACGAGGAGCACCACGGCGGGCACCAGCGGCCCGCCGCGGAGCAGGGTGCGCCGCCGCGACCGGCGGCGGACGGGGGCCCTGCCGGTGCCGGTGTCCGCGGACACGTCGGCGCTCACGTCGCGACCTCCGGCGTGGTCGCCTCGATCCCGACGATGTCGACGAGCGCGGCGTCGTAACCGTCGGCGGCGGCCTCCGGGCTCGCCGCCCCGGTCATCACGGCCTCGGTCGCGGCCTGGATCGCCGAGGAGATCTGCGGGTACGGGGCCAGGGCGGGCCGGTAGTCGGCGTGCGGGACGAGATCGGTGAAGAACCCGGTGACCGGGGAGTAGCCGGCGTAACCGGGGGCGGCGGCGACGTCGCTCCGGTTGGCCAGCTTGTTGTCGCCGACCGTCCAGGAGGTCGCGTTCGCGGTACTCATCATCGTGCTCAGCAGCTGCCATGTCAGGTCCGGATCCGGCGCCAGTGCCGGCAACGACCAGGCCATGCCACCGGACAGCGTCACGAACCCGCGACCCTGCCCGTGCTGGGTGGGCATCCGCGCGAGCCCGAGCTCGGAGTCCCACTCCGGCCAGTCGTCCCAGTGCTGGGCGATCCAGTTCCCGTCCACTACCATGCCGACCGTCCCCTCCGGCATCCACGACGTGTAGACGGTCTCGGTGAGGTTCGGGTCCAGCGCGGCCTCCAGCGGTGGGCCGAGCCCCTCGCCGTACAAGGTGTGCAGGAAGCGCAGCGACGAGCGCATCCCGGCGGCGCCGGTCGTCCAGCGCCGGGTGTCCTCGTCGTAGAGCACCGAACCGGTCCCGTTGAACAGCATCTGCAGGCCCTGCATGCTGGCCTTCTCACCCTGCGCCTTGCCCGAGTAGAACAGGGCGGGGACGACGTCCGGGACCCGGTCGCGGATCGCCCGGGCGGTGTCCAGCACGTCGTCCCAGGTCCGCGGGTTCCACGGCAGCTCGATCCCGGCACGCTCCAGGACCCTGCGGTGGTACCAGATCGCCCGCGTGTCGGTGGGCCCCGGGATCGCGTAGACCCGGCCGTCCTCGTCGCGCACCGCGTCCTGCGCGACGTCGACGTAGGCGTCCCAGAGCGGCCAGTCGGCGATGTAGTCGTCGAGCGGGCGCAGGTAGCCTGCGGCGATGTCGGCCCGCAGGATGAAGGTGTCCTCGTAGACGATGTCCGGCGTCGTCCGTGCCGACGCCATCATCAGCTCGTTCTTCGTGAAGTAGTCGTTCTCCGGGGCGACCAGCGGGATGACCTCCACCGAGGTCCCCGGCCGGGCCGCCATGAACTCGGCGGCCGCGGAGTCGAGGAACCGGGCCGTGGCCTCGCCGCCGCCCCACTCCTGGAACGACACCTGCAGGCTCCCGGGAGCGCGGGCGCTCCCGCAGGCGGAGAGCAGCGGCCCGGCCAGCAGGCCCGCTCCCGCCGCACCCGGCAGGGCGCGGCGGGAGAACCCGCGTGGTCGGGAGGGTGGGAGCGCCTGGCGCGTCGGCCCTGTCGGCTCCGTCGGCATCAGGGGGACCGTCCTTCCGCGTCGTTGCGTGGCCGGTGGTGCGGGTTCAGCCCCGGCGCAGCCGGAGCGTGCTGATTCCGAACGGGCGCAGCTGCAGCCGCAACCCCTCCGAGAGGGCCTCCGGGGTGTCGAGCGGGCGTTCGAGCAGGTCGGTCTCGACGGCTCCCGAACAGGGGAACCCGGTCCTCAGGACGGCGTCGGCGCGGCCGCCGTGCGCCTCGTAGAGCCGGACGACCACGTCACCGCTCCCGTCGTCGGCGAGCTTGACGGCCTCCACCACGACCCCGTCCGCACCGGGCCCGTCCTCGACCGAGACCAGCGGCTCCACCGGTCCGGCACCGATGACCTCGCGGACCGGCAGGTTGATCCGGTAGCCCTCGCGGACCGCGTCCGGCACGGTCGCACCGGGGGTGACGCTGCACCGCAGGACGTGCGTACCGGAGTCGGCCTCCGGGTCCGGGAACTGCGGCGCCCGCAGCAGCGACAGCCGCAGCAGCGTCGTCGTCCCGGCGGCGGTCCCGCGGCTCCGCTCCCGGGTCGAGCGGGTGACGTCGTGCCCGTAGGTCGCGTCGTTCGCGACGGCCACACCGTAACCGGGCTCCCCGACGTGCACGAACCGGTGCGCGCAGGTCTCGAACCGGGCGGCGTCCCAGGAGGTGTTCGCGTGCAACGGCCGGTGCAGGTGCCCGAACTGGATCTCCGAGGTGGCCTGCTCGGCGTGCACGTCCAGTGGGAACGCCAGCTTGAGCAGCTTCTGCCGCTCCTGCCAGTCGGCGTGCACGGTGACGTCGAGGCGCCCGGACCCGGGCGCGAGGACGTAGTCGGTGCGCACGGTGCTCGCGGAGAACTCCAGGTACGCGCGGATCCCGCCCGGGATCTCCTCGACCGACGTCGCGGGCGGGAGGTCGATCTCCACCCGGCGGTAGTGCCGGTCGACGTCCCAGGCGTCCCACTCGTTCGGGATGTCGGAGAACAGCTGCAGTCCGGCGGTCGCACCGGGGGCGAGAACCTCCCGGCCCGCGACGAGGTCGCGCAGGCCGTGCAACCGGCCGTCGCTGCCGACGGTCGCGTCGAGCAGCCCGTTGCCGATCCGCCAACCCCGCTCGGTGCGGCACACCGTCGTTGCGGGCTCGGTGGGTGGGACCGCCGTACCGATGCCCAGCGCCGGGGAGCCGTCGCGCCGGAACGGCCCGGCGTTCGCGGCCAGCACGGTGTCGCCGTCCCCGGACAGCCGGTCGAGCGCCCCGGCGATGATCGTCTCCAGCTCGACGGCGACGGCGGCGTGGTTGCGCTCGGCGTCGCGGTGCACCCAGGCGATGGAGCTGCCGGGCAGGATGTCGTGGAACTGCTGCAGCAGCACCAGCTGCCAGAGCCTGCGCAGGTCCTGCGCCGGGTACGGGGCCCCGGTGCGTACCGAGGCCGTCGCGGCCCACAGCTCGGCCTCCCGCAGCAGGTGCTCGGTGCGCCGGTTGCCCTGCTTCGTGCGGGCCTGCGAGGTGTAGGTGCCGCGGTGGTACTCCAGGTACAGCTCGCCGGACCAGACCGGCGGGTCGGAGTACTCGGCCTCGGCCGCGGTGAAGAACTCGGCCGACGTGCCGACCCGCACCCGGGGTGCGCCCTCCAGATCGGCCTGCCGGTGGGCGGCGGCGAGCATCTCCCGGGTGGGCCCACCGCCACCGTCACCGTGTCCGAACGGGACCAGTGACGAACCGGCCCGGCCCTTCTCCCGGTACTGGCGCTGGGCCCGGTCCAGCTCCTCGGCCGACAGCTCGGAGTTGTACGTGTCGACGGGCGGAAAGTGGGTGAACACCCGGGTGCCGTCGACTCCCTCCCACAGGAAGGTGTGGTGCGGCATCCGGTTGGTGTCGTTCCAGGAGATCTTCTGGGTCAGGAACCACCGCGACCCGGCCGCGCGGACGAGCTGCGGCAACGCCGCGGTGTATCCGAACGAGTCGGGCAGCCACACCTCCTCCGGCTCGACGCCGAGCTCGTCGAGGAAGAACCGCTTGCCCTCCACGAGCTGGCGGGCCAGCGCCTCCCCGCCGGGCATGTTCGTGTCCGACTCGACCCACATCCCGCCGACCGGCACGAACGTGCCCGCGGCGACGGCGGCCCGGAGCCGGTCCCACAGCTCGGGGTAGGTGTCGCGGATCCAGGCGTACTGCTGGGCCGACGAGCAGGAGAACCGCAACGACGGGTCCTGCTCGGCTAGCGACAGCACGTTCGAGAACGTCCGCGCGCACTTGCGGACGGTCTCCCGGACCGGCCACAGCCACGCCGAGTCGATGTGTGCGTGCCCGGTGGCGACGACCCGGTGTGCGCTGGCGTGCGCCGGCGCGGCCAGCGCAGGGGCGAGCCGCTCCCTGGCCGCCGCGGCCGTGCCCGCGAGGTCGCGCGGCTCGATGACGTCGAGCGCGTCCTCCACGGCGGAGACGATCGTCGCGTGCCGGGCGGAGTCCTCGCCCAGCCGGTCCAACCAGCCCTCGAGCACCCACAGGTCCTGTTCCAGCTCCCACACCGTCTCGTCGAGCAGTCCGACGTCGGCCCGGCGCAGTGTGTACAGCGGGTCGCTGCCCGCGGTCTCCGGATCCCCGAGCGGGGTCGGGACGAACCAGCCCTGTTCGGCGATCCGCGGGTTCGCCGCGGCCTCCAGGTAGATGTCCACGGAGTCACCGCGGACCGGGACGTAGGCGTTGAACGGCTCGATCCCCTTGATGATCGTGCCGTCCGGGCTCCATGCGGTGGCCTCGGCCTGGAACCCGGGCTGGTCGGAGGTGAATCCCAGGTCGACGACGACCTCGGCCCGGGTCCCCGGCACGTCCGCCCAGTGCTGCGGGACGGTGCCGGTCGCGTGGAACCAGACAGTGCCCCACGGGCGCCCCCATGCCGAGCGGTGACCCGCGCCCACCGGGAACGGCAGGTAGGTCCGTCCGACGGCCTCGTCGAACGCCACCGGTTCGCCGGGCGCTTCCCAGGCCGTGACGTCCAGCGGTGCGGTCTCGCGGTAGCGCGCCCTCCCGAGGTGCTCCAGCCGGAGGCGCCGCAGGCGGTCGACGACGAATCGGGTGCGGTCGTGCACGAGCTCTCCTGCCGTTGGGCGACCCTGCCGCTCAATATCTAAAAATGATGGATAAAATATGTCAAGGGGTCTGCTACGGCGCGCTGCTCAACTGCACCCCTCGCCCGGCCCGACCGCTCCTCGGTGTGTGGCCCGGGCCGGGCCCGACTCAGATCGCGGACTCCCCGCCGCCGGTCGGCGGCTGGATGCGGATCACCCGGTCGTCGGTACGGCCCGGCGCCGTGCCGTCCCGGTTGACCGTGCCCAGCCACAGCAGACCGTCGGGGGCCCGGGTCACCTCGCCGACCGCTCCGTAGGCGCCCTCCAGAACCGGCTTCGGGTCGCCGGTGAAGGTGCCGTCACGGCCCGGCGTGAGCAGGTACAGCGCCTCGGCGCCGGGCTGGGCCACGACCACGGTGCCCGGCAGCACCGTGCAGCCCGTGACGCCCGGACGTTCCGGCCAGGTCCAGGCCGGGGCCCCGAGCGCGCCCGCCCCGACCCGGTAGAGGACGTCCCGGGCCGGGGTCCGGTCGGTCACCCAGGTGGTGTCCGTGGCCGGGTCGACGCAGACCCCGCCCGGATCGAGGAGTCCACCGGCGAGCACCGGTGACGCCGGATCGGGGTTGCCCGGCGCGGGTCGGCCGAGCGTGTCGATCCGCAGCACCGCACCGGCCAGCGGGCCCTCGCCCGCGCCGGTCACGACGAGGAGATGGGTACCGTCGACCGCAAGCCCGCCGGCCGAGTTCGGCAGCCCGGTCAGCACCGGTTTCGGCGGTTCACCGGGGGCGATCCGCAGTACCTGGCCGCCGTCGGCCGTGCCGGCGAGGACGTAGACCAGCCGGTCCTCGGCGTAGCCGGGGGAGAGCACCAGCCCGGTGATCCCGGTGGCCGGGTCGACCGGCACGGTCGCGATCTCGACCGGGTCGGCGTCCTGCCGCACCTGCAGCACCCGTCCGGTGCGGCGCTCGGCGACGAGCGCCTGGTCACCGGGCGGCAGGACGGCGACCGCGCCGACCGGTGACAGGCAGGCGGCGACGACCTGCGGGTCCGGGTCCTCGCAGGGACCGGCCGGTGGTGCGGGCCGCCGGTCCTGCTGCGGGCCCGGCTCGGGACCGGTCGGCGGGGGCGGTTCGGTCGGCGCGATCTGCGGGGGGCCGCCCAGCTCGCCCTCGCCCTCCGCCTGCGGCCGCCAGTCCCGCGGCCCCTCGTCGGGGAACGTCGCGCAACCGGTCACGAGCACGAGCAGCGCCGCGACGGTCAGCAGCAGGCGGACGTTCACAGTGGTCCACGGTAGGCGGGACGAGGTGAGCGTCGGGTGAGTACGGTCCGTGGACATGACCGTCATGAGCCCCGTGACCGTTCTGGTGCCGCACACCGAAGGAGCCGAGATCCTCTCCGAGGTGGAGGGTCTGCACCCGGTCGTCTACGACCCGGAGGGGCCGTTGCCCGAGGCGGCCGCCACCGCCCGCGCGCTGGTCCCGCCGTTCCTCGCGACGTCCGATGCGATCGAGCTGACCAGGGGAATGCCGGAGCTGGAGCTCGTCCAGCTGCTCACCGCGGGCGCCGAGGCATGGATAGGCAAGCTTCCCGACGGCGTCGCACTGTCCGACGGCCGCGGCGCGCACGGTGGTGCCACCGCGGAGTGGGTGCTGTCGGTCCTGCTCGCCGTCTACCGGCATCTGGACCGGTTCGTGCGCGCGCAGGACCGTGGTGTGTGGGACTACCACCAGACCGAGGAGCTGGCCGGGAAGCGGATCCTGATCGTCGGCGCCGGCGACGTCGGTGCGAAGACGAAGGCCCGCCTGGAGCCGTTCGAGGTCGAGACCACCCTGGTCGGCCGCACCGCGCGGGACGGCGTGCACGGCTGGGACGAGCTGCCGTCGTTGCTGCCCGACCACGACGCGACGGTGCTGATCGTCCCGCTCACCGACGAGACCCGCGGCATGGTCGACGCCGAGTTCCTCGCCGCCATGCCGGACGGCGCGCTGCTGGTCAACGGTGCCCGCGGACCGGTGTGCGACACCGACGCGCTGCTTGCCGAGCTGAACTCCGGACGGTTGCGGGCGGCGCTCGACGTCACCGATCCCGAGCCGCTCCCCGACGGCCATCCGCTGTTCTCCGCGCCGGGGCTGCTGCTCACCCCGCACGTCGGCGGCAGCGTCCCGCTGGCGATGCGCCGTGCGTACCGGGTGGCCGCCGAGCAGCTGGCGGCGTTCGCCGCGGGCGGTGAGCCCCCGAACCTGGTCACCGGGACCTACTAGGGGACGCGCCGGGGGAAACCCGCAGGTGGCCGGTTCGTCCGCCGGTAGGGTCGGACGCTATGAGCGGGCCCACGCAGCAGTACGACTGGGGATCCATCTCCGGTGCCGAACCGCCCGAGCGGACACGGCCGGAGCGGCTGCCGGTTCCGGCGCACGTCTCGTCGGACATCGGGCTGCTGGTGCTGCGCGTCGTCGTCGGCGGCATCTTCGCCGCCCACGGAGCGCAGAAGGTGTTCGGGCTGCTCGGTGGTCTGGGCCCGGCCGGCACCGCCGACGCACTCGCCGAGGCCGGGTTCAGCGCGTTCGCGCAACCACTGGCCTGGGCGCTCGGCGTCGGCCAGCTGGTGCTGGGTGCGCTACTGGTGATCGGCTTGCTCACCCCGTTCGCGGCGGCCGGGCTGCTCGCCACCAAGATCGTCGCGATCGTGCTGTCGCTCGGACCCGACGGCCCGGTGGTGCCCCTGTTCGCCGCCGACGGCCCGAACTCCCTGGAGCTGCACCTGCTGCTCGGGGGCGGTGTGGCGGCACTGCTGTTCGCCGGTGCCGGGCGGATCGCGCTCGACGCCGGTCGCACCTACCAGCGACGCCCGCTGCCGTGGTCGGTGCTCTCCCTGGTGATCGGCGTGGGGGTCGCGCTGCTGGTCCTGTTCGTGCTGCGTCGATGACGGCCCCGCCCGACGAGGTCTGGCTCGCACCGCTGGCGACGCGACTGCGCCGGGAGGTGCGGGTCGCCGGCCGTGCACCGCTGGCCGGTGGGCACGCGTCGGCCGCGGTCGAGCGGATCGACCTCGACGACGACAGCTCGGTCGTCCTGAAGGCCGCCGCGCCCGACGAGATTGCCGCGCTCCGGGCGGTCGCCGTCGTGAACGGCCCGGTGCGGGTGCCCCGGATGCTCGCCTCCGGCAACGGCTGGGTCGTCCTCGCACACGAACCGGGTGCTCCGCTGCCGCCGGGCGCCCCGGTGCCCGACGAGGTGTGGTGCACCCTGGCCCTGGTGCACGCGCACTGGCGGCGGAACCGGCCACGCGGCGTCCCGGTGGTCGACCCGACCTGGTGGGGGCAACTGTGCGGGCTCGCCTCGGTCGGTCTGCAGGCTGCCGCTGCCCGGGTGGCCGACGCCGGCCGTATCTACCTGGAGGCCGACGCGACCGTCCGCACCTGGGCGGCCGACAGCCGGATCAGCACCGCCCTCGCTGCGCTGCCCCGCACGCTGTGCCACGGCGACGCGCACCGTGGGAACGTCCACATCGGACCGTCCGGGGCCGTGCTGCTGGACTGGGGGAACGCCCGCGTCGCACCGGGCTCGCTGGACACCGTCGTGCTCGCCGCGCCGCCGGCCGACGGACCGGCCGACGCCCCGGCCGACCCGGTTCCGGAGATCTACCGGGCCACCCTGCACGAGGCGCTGGGCACGCCCGATCCACCGGCAATGATCGCCGTCGAGTCGGCCTGGGCGCGGTTGCACGCGCACGCTCAGTACCTGCCGTTCGCCGCCGAGCACCAGAGCGCGGACCGGGTCGCGTCGATGGTGCGGGTCGCCGCCGCCGCACTCGACGAGCTCGGTGAGCTGCTGGGGGACCGGCGGCTCCGGTGACCGGCCGCGCCGCCCCCGAGCCGCCGGGACTGTGGGAGCGGCTGCAGGCCGCTCGGTTGCCGGCCGTCCCGGGAAGCAGCCGGGAGGTGTGGCCGTGGTGGTTGTTCCTGTTCGGCGCGCTGTTGGTCCTGCCGCTGCACCTGAGCATGCCCGACGCCCCCGAGGTGCTGCCACTGCTGCGGGCCGTCGCCTTCGCCGCCGCGGTGCTGCTCGCCCGGTGGTACCCCGGAGTCGCCCTGTGCGCGACCGTGGTGCTGCAACTGCCACTGCCCGGCCACGGCGGCGCCCCGCCCCCGTGGTTCCTCGACACCGTCGTCGCACAGGTCGTGGTGACCCTCGCCGGTACCGCCGCGCTGGGTGGCCGGCTCGCCGTGTCGCTGACCGCCCTGGTCGTCGCATGCGGTGCCGTCCGTGCACTCGTGGCGGTGCAGACCGGGCAGTGGACGCTTCAGCTCACCGGACCGCTGGCGCTGTGGGCGGCCGGTGTCGTGCTGGCCTGCGCGGTCGGGCTCCGACGACACGACCGGGTACGGACGGCGCTGGCCCGGTTGGCCGAGACCCGTCGCCGTCAGGTGCACGAGGAGCGGGAACGGATCGGCCGGGAGCTCCACGACGTCGTGGCGCACCACCTGTCGGTCCTCGCCGTTCGCGCGGCCAGTGCGGCCCGCCGGGTCCCGGAGGTGTCCGCGCCGGCCGCAGCCGAGTTCGACGAGATCGCCACGCTGTCCCGGACCGCCCTCGGCGACATGCGACGGTTGGTCGGCGTGCTGCACGGGACGGGCGAGTCGGAGCGCCATCCCCAGCCCGGCTTGGCGGACCTTCCCGGGTTGGTCGAGGCCACCCGCGGCGCCGGGTGCGCGATCGAGGTGACGACCACCGGGGACGTCGACGACGTGCTCGGCGTGTCGGTGTACCGGATCGTGCAGGAGGCGCTCGCCAACGCGGTGCGGCACGCCACCGGCGCCGACGTACGGATCCGGGTGGACGCCGCGGGCGCGGGCCCGGTCCGCGTCAGCGTCGAGAACGGGCGGCCACCAGCGGCACCGGTGTCCGCGCCAGGGGCCGGATCGGGGCTGCGCGGGATGGGTGAGCGGGCGCGGTTGCTCGGTGGCACGTTCGAGGCGGGTCCGACCCCCGACGGTGGCTTCTCCGTCCGCGCGACACTGCCCAGGGAGGCGACATGATCACCGTGGTGATCGCCGACGACCAGGCGATGGTCCGGGCAGGCTTCGCCGCGCTGCTCGACGGTGAGCCCGATCTGCAGGTGCTCGGTCAGGCAGCCGACGGCCGGGAGGCGGTCGCCCTCGTGCGCGAGCGGCGCCCCGACGTGGTGCTGATGGACATCCGGATGCCGGTGCTCGACGGTCTCGCCGCGTCCCGCGAGCTGTTGTCCGGTGGCGGGTACCGGCCGACGATCGTCGTGCTCACCACCTTCGACCTGGACGACTACGTCTACGAGGCGCTGCGCGCCGGCGTCAGCGGTTTCCTGCTCAAGGGCGCCACTCCGGCCGCCCTGGCCGAGGCGGTGCGGGTGGCGGCCGCGGGTGACGCACTGCTCTCCCCGTCGGTCACCCGCCGGATGATCGCCCGGTTCGCGACCCGCCGTCCGCCACCGGCCCGGGAACGCGCCCGCCTGGCCGGGTTGACCGTCCGCGAACGGGACGTGCTCCGGCTGATCGCCCGAGGCCTGTCCAACACCGAGGTGGCCACCGACCTGGTCATTGCGGAGGAGACGGTGAAGTCGCACGTCGGGCGCCTGTTCGCCAAGCTGGGCCTGCGGGACCGGGCACAGGCCGTGGTGTTCGCCTATGAGTCCGGGCTGGTCTCGCCGGGTGGCTGAAACCTCCCGCCGGGGAGCCACTCCGGGTGCACCCTGCGGGGTGAGGTCCGGGCACCCGTCGGTGCCCGACGCTGCGCCGCGTGATGCTCCGTCGCCGACCGCACCGACCCCCGCTCGCCATCCGGGCCCTCGCGGTCGTCGGGTGCGCCGCCGTCGCCTGGCCGTTCCTGCACGGAGTCCCCGGGCTCGGGCTCCCGGTCGGCTGGTTCGCGCAGTACCGGATCGACCTGGACGTCTACCGGCTCGGTGCGGACGCCTGGCTGACCGGGCAACCGCTGTACGGTCCCGCCTTCCCCGTCACCGGTTACGGCGAGGCACTGCCCTTCGTGTACCCACCGATCGCCGCGGTGATGTTCGTCCCGTTCAGCTGGTTGCCGATGCCCGCTGCGGCGACCCTGCTGACCGTCGTGTCGGCCGCGGTCCTGCTCGCGGTGCTGGCCTCGGTGGTGCGGGCGCTCGGCAGGCGGGCCGGCGGATGGACGGTCGCGGCCGCCCTACCGCTGGTCCTGCTCACCGACCCGGTCCGGTTGGTCCTGCTGCTCGGGCAGGTCAACCTGCTGTTGATGGGCCTGGTCTGGGCGGGGCTCCTGGGCCGAGGGCGGTGGCGCGGGTTCGGCGTCGGTGTCGCCGCGGCGATCAAGCTGACGCCGCTGGTCTTCGTGGTGTGGTTCCTGCTCGTCGGGGACCGCCGGGCCGCAGCGCGGGCGGCCGGGACCTTCGTCGCGCTGACCGGGCTGGGCGCCCTGCTCGCCCCGGCGGACTCGCCGGACTACTGGGGTGGTCGCCTGGTCGGGCTCGGGGCCGGGGCCGCGCTCGACCTCGCTTACGCCGGGAACCAGAGCCTCCGCGGCGCCGTCGAACGCTGGGGGCTCCCCGCTGCCGCGACGACCGGGTGCTGGCTGGTGCTGGCCGGTACGGTCGGGATCCTGGCGCTGCTGCTCGCGCGCCGCTGCGTGGCGTTGGGGGAGTCGCTGCTCGCCGCGTCCGTGCTCTCGATCGCCGGCCTGCTCGTCTCACCCATCTCCTGGTCGAATCACTGGGTATGGGTGCTCCCGGCACTGCCTGTGCTGGTCGACACCGCCCGCCGCCGCGGTTCGGGCGCCCTGCGAGGGGCGCTCGCGGCCGGGGCGCCATCGCTCGTGGTCGGCACGCACTGGCTGCTGCCGCACGGGGACGGACGGGAACGCGACTGGTCACCGGCCGAGCAGCTGATCGGGGCGAGTCTGACGTGGTGGGGGGTGGTAGTGCTGGTCGTCGTTCTGCTGGTGATCGCACAGGGCCCCGTCGCCCCACGGCCCCACCCCTCCGCCGCACCGACGCGCTTCCCCTCGGGTCCGTCACGCGCGAGCGATGACTCGGTCGGTCCGCCGCGCCGCCGGGCCACGCACTGAACCGCTTCCCGTCGCGCCGGCACCCGCACCGCAGCGGCACCGGCGCCGCGCCGAGATGCAGCTCAGCGGGCCTTGGAGATCAACAATTCCCGCTGAGGTGCATCTCGGCGGGACGGGACGCGGCACGGCGGACCGGACGTGGCGCGGCGGGGCGAGGCGGCGGACCGGACGCGGCGCGGTGGGCGAGGCGGGACGCGGCGGGGCAGAGCGGGGTGTGGCGGGGCGTGCGGTGAGGATCAGCGGCCGACGTTGCGCTGCAGGTGCTCCGGGTAGCGCTCGCCGGCCACCCCGGCCGCGGCGGCCTCCAGCTCCGCGTTCTCCTGCGCGGACAGCTCCAGTTCGGCGGCGGCGACGTTCTCCTCCAGGTAGCGGCGCCGCTTCGTCCCCGGGATCGGGACGACGTGCTCGCCGCGCCCCTGCACCCAGGCCAGCGCGAGCTGCCCGGCGCTCACCCCGCGGCGCTCAGCGAGGGCGCGCAGCGTCTCGACGATCGCCAGGTTCGTGGCCAGGTTGTCCTCGGAGAACCGGGGGAGACCGCGACGCATGTCACCCTCGCCGAGCTGCCCGGACGAGGTGATCGCACCGGTCAGAAAGCCGCGGCCGAGCGGGGAGAACGGCACGACACCCACCCCCAGCTCCGCGCACACCGGTGCGACCGAGTCCTCGATGTCGCGGGTCCACAGCGACCACTCCGACTGCACCGCGGCCGGCGGGTGCACCGCGTGCGCGCGGCGCAGGGTCTCCGCGCCGCACTCGGACAGCCCGTAGTGCCGGATCTTCCCGGCGTCGATGAGCTCGACGAGCGCGCCGACGGTCTCCTCGATCGGCGTGTCCGGGTCGACCCGGTGCTGGTAGTAGAGGTCGATGTGGTCGACACCGAGCCGGCGGAGCGACTCCTCGGCGCAGCGGTGCACGTAGGCCGGGTCGCCCTGCGCGCCCTGGTTGCCCTCGGCGTCGCGGACGATGCCGAACTTCGTCGCCAGCACGACCCGGTCCCGACGGTCGGCGATCGCGGCGCCGACGAGTTCCTCGTTGGCGCCGTCGCCGTAGACGTTCGCGGTGTCGAGCAGGGTCACACCGAGGTCGAGGGCGCGGTGGATCGTGGCGATCGACTCGGCCCGGTCACCGGCCCCGTAGCTCTGCGACATGCCCATGCAACCGAGCCCCTGTGCGGAGACGGTCAGGGATCCGAGCGTGCGTGTTCCGAGGGCCATGTGACCAACGTAGACCGGGTCAGGGGATGCGACGCACCGCTCCGGTGTCGGCGCTGGTCGCCATGTGGGCGTAGGCCCGCAGCGCCTTGGACACGGTGCGCTGGCGGTCCACCGGCTGCCAGGGCCGCTCGGCGGCCTCCATCTTGGCGCGCCGGTCGGCCAGCACCTCGGCGTCGACCAGCAGTTCCAGGGAGCGGGCACGCACGTCGAGCCGGATCCGGTCGCCGTTCTCCACCAGGCCGATGGTGCCGCCCGCGGCGGCCTCCGGGGAGATGTGGCCGACCGAGATGCCCGACGAGCCACCGGAGAACCGGCCGTCGGTGATCAGCGCGCAGACCTTGCCGAGGCCGGCACCCTTGAGGAACGCGGTGGGGTGCAGCATCTCCTGCATCCCCGGCCCGCCGGACGGACCCTCGTAGCGGATGACCAGCACGTCACCGGGCTTGATCTCCTTGCGCAGGATCGCCGAGACCGCGTCCTCCTGGCTCTCCAGGACCACGGCCGGGCCCTCGAACTCCCAGATGTCCTCCGGGATGCCCGCGGTCTTGATCACCGCGCCGTCGACCGCCAGGTTGCCGCGCAGCACGGCCAGCCCGCCGTCGGCGGAGTAGGCGTGCTCGAGGTCGCGGATGCACCCGCCCGCGGCGTCGAGATCCAGCGACGACCAGCGGTTCTCGGTCGAGAACGCCTGCGTGGTCCGGACCCCGCCGGGGGCCGCGTGGTACAGCTCGACCGCCCGCTCCGACGGGGCGGCCGAGCGGATGTCCCACTCGGTCAGCCACTGCTCGAGCGAGGGCGAGTGCACCGAGTGGACGTCGGTGTTCAGCAGCCCGGCCCGCCACAGCTCGCCCAGGATCGCCGGGATGCCGCCGGCCCGGTGGACGTCCTCCATGTGGTAGTCCGAGTTCGGTGCGACCTTGCTCAGGCAGGGCACCCGCCGCGAGATCTCGTCGATGGCGGCGAGATCGAAGTCGATCTCGCCCTCCTGGGCGGCGGCGAGGATGTGCAGCACGGTGTTCGTCGAGCCGCCCATGGCGACGTCGAGCGCCATCGCGTTCTCGAACGCCTTGCGGGTGGCGATGTTGCGCGGCAGGGCGGACGCGTCGTCGTCGCGGTACCACCGGGTCGCCAGGTCCATCACGGTGCGGCCGGCGTCGAGGAACAGCTCGCGGCGGGCCGCGTGGGTGGCCAGCGTCGATCCGTTGCCCGGCAGCGACAGCCCGAGTGCCTCGGTGAGGCAGTTCATCGAGTTCGCGGTGAACATCCCGGAGCAGGACCCGCAGGTCGGGCAGGCGGAGCGCTCGACCTCGGCCAGGCCGGCCTCGTCCACCTCGGACGAGGCCGAGGCCGCGATCGCGGTGATCAGGTCGGTCGGAGCCTGCGCCACCCCGCCGACGACGACCGCCTTGCCCGCCTCCATCGGCCCGCCGGAGACGAAGACGGTCGGGATGTTGAGCCGCATCGCGGCGTTCAACATCCCCGGGGTGATCTTGTCGCAGTTCGAGATGCACACCAGCGCGTCGGCGGCGTGCCCGTTCACCATGTACTCGACGGCGTCGGCGATGATCTCGCGTGAGGGCAGCGAGTAGAGCATCCCACCGTGCCCCATGGCGATGCCGTCGTCGACGGCGATCGTGTTGAACTCCTTGGCGACCCCGCCCGCCTCCTTGATCGCGCCTGCGACCAGGTCACCCATGTCCTTGAGATGCACGTGGCCGGGCACGAACTGGGTGTAGGAGTTCGCGATCGCGACGATCGGCTTGCCGAAGTCGTCGTCGCCCATACCGGTGGCGCGCCAGAGCGAGCGGGCTCCGGCGGCGTTACGGCCGTGGGTGGTGACGCGGGAGCGCAGGGCGGGCATGTCGTGGGTCCCCAGACGTGTTCTGGACGGTGCGGGCGGCCGGGCGGGCGCACGCGTCGCGGTGGTGGGGTGCACACCGGCCCGGGGCGGCGCGCGCGGGCGGGGCGGGTGACGCCCGATGGCCCGTACGTGCCGTTCGTCCTCACGGTACGCCCACCGGCGGGCACGCGAGCGGGGCGGGAGAGCCCTCAGCGCTCGCGCAGGATCGTGAGGATCGCCGCGAGCTGCTCGTCGATGCCGTCGAGGCGACGGTCGACGCGGTCGAAGCGTTGGTCGAAGCCGTCGAGGCGACGGTCCACGCCGTCGAAGCGTTGGTCCATGCCATCGAAGCGCTGGTCCATGCCGTCGAGGCGCTGGTCCATGCCGTCGAGGCGTTGGTCCATGCCGTCGAAGCGGCGGTCGACGCCGTCGAAGCGTTGGTCGACGCCGTCGAAGCGTTCGTCGACGGAACGGCTGAGCTCGCCGAGCCCGATCTCCACCGCACCGACCCGCAGACCGAGGGAGTCGACCTTGCCCTCGATCCGGGCACTGATCTCGTACAGGGCGTCGATGTCGGCGCCGTGCCGCCGGACCCGTCGGTCCAGCTCGGAGCGGTCCATCTCGGGCGACGGCATGGCGGGCAGAGTAGGGCACCGACCCGCCGCGCGGGGCCGAACGTGCGATCCGGTCGTCAGGCCTCGCCGACCGGATCGGCGAACCGCCCGCCCGACGCCACCGACAACGCGGGCAGGTCCCGCACGTGCACCGCGCGCAGGGTGAGTTCGTCGTGGGGGAGCACCGCGCTCACCGACGACCGCTTCCCCAGCCGCAGCCCGCGCACGTCGTCCCAGGCGACCGTCCGCGAGCCGGTGAGGGTCCGCACGGTCACCGTCGACGGGTCCACGGTCGTGCGGATCCGCAGCACCCAGACCGTCACCGCCACCGGGACGAGCAGGAACAGCCAGAAGTAGGGCACGCTGAAGTACAGCGGCAACCCGCCGACGGCGGCGAACAACGCCACCACGATGGTCAGCCGGGACGGCTTGAACACCAGCCTGCGCGTCCCCTCGCGGACCTTGCGGCCCTCGTCGCGGACCCGCGGCGTGTAGGCGACGCCGACGTCCACATGCTGGACGGGCTCCGCTGCAGGGGTCGGCTCCCCGACCGACGTGGTCTCGGCGGCCTCACGGTCGTCTGTGCTGCTCACGGGTCCAGTGTGACACCGGTGGATCGTCGCCCGGGGCCCCGCTCGGGTGGGGTCGATTGACGCCGCTCGTGGGACGCGTGCTAGCGTCGCAGTCATGTTCGCCGTTCGAATTCTCGTACTTCCCGGGCGCGTCGCCGCCTGAGTTCGACGATCTCGAACGTCACGACGACGCGCTCACCCTCGCAGGAGCCCGGACCTCCGGGCGGCGGGGGTTTTTTCATGTCCGGCATCTGATCGACAACGATCTCCAGCGAGGCAGACCCAGATGACCACCGCCCACTCCAAGTCCGGCGCGCCCGGCCCGAAGCCGGGCCCGCCGCCGGGCCGGTCCGCCGGGCCGCGCACCGAGCCGACCGCCCGCAGCCACGGCTCCGGGGCCCCGGACACCACGGTGCCCGGACCGCGGATCGTCGACGAACCGATGACCGGTGCCCAGTCCCTGGTCCGGTCGCTCGAGGAGATCGGCTGCGAGGTGGTCTTCGGGCTGCCGGGCGGGACCATCCTCCCGGCCTACGACCCGTTGCTCGACTCGACGAGGGTGCGCCACATCCTGGTCCGGCACGAGCAGGGTGCCGGGCACGCCGCCACCGGGTACGCGCAGGCCACCGGCAAGGTCGGGGTCTGCATGGCGACGTCCGGGCCGGGTGCGACGAACCTGGTCACCCCGATCGCCGACGCCTACATGGACTCGGTTCCGCTGGTGGCCATCACCGGCCAGCAGACCCGGCCGCTGATCGGCACCGACGCCTTCCAGGAGGCCGACATCACCGGCATCACCCTGCCGGTGACCAAGCACAACATGCTGGTGACCGACGCGACGCAGATCCCGCGCGCGATCGCCGAGGCCTTCCACCTGGCGTCCACCGGCCGGCCCGGCCCGGTCCTGGTGGACATCCCGAAGGACGTGCTGCAGGAGCAGACCACGTTCTCCTGGCCCCCGGAGCTGGCTCTGCCCGGTTACCGGCCGACGACCCGGCCGCACGGCAAGCAGATCCGCGAGGCCGCCCGGCTCATCCGGGAGTCCCGCCGGCCGGTGCTCTACGTCGGCGGCGGCGTGCTCAAGGCGGAGGCGTCGGCCGAGCTGCGGGAGCTGGCCGAGCTGACCGGGGCGCCGGTCGTCACCACCCTGATGGCCCGCGGTGTCTTCCCGGACAGTCATCCGCAGCACCTGGGCATGCCGGGTATGCACGGCACCGTCGCGGCGGTCGCGTCGATGCAGCGGTCCGACCTGCTGGTCGCGCTCGGGGCCCGGTTCGACGACCGGGTCACCGGCAAGCTGGAGAGCTTCGCGCCGGACGCGAAGGTCGTGCACGCCGACATCGACCCGGCCGAGATCTCCAAGAACCGCCGCGCCGACGTGCCGATCGTCGGGGACTGCAAGGAGGTCCTGGCCGAACTGGTCGAGGCCGTCCGCGCGGACCGGGCCGAGTACGGCGAGCCGGACCTCACCGGCTGGTGGCGCCAGGTCGGCGGGCTGCGCGAGCGCTACCCGCTCGGGTACACCGAGCCGGCCGACGGTTCGCTGTCGCCGGAGTACGTGATCGAGCGGATCGGGGCCATCGCCGGCCCGGACGCGATCTACACCGCGGGCGTCGGGCAGCACCAGATGTGGGCCGCCCAGTTCGTCCGTTACGAGAAGCCGCGCACCTGGCTGAACTCCGGGGGCCTCGGCACGATGGGCTACGCGGTGCCGGCCGCGATGGGGGCCAAGGTCGGCGAGCCGGACACCGTCGTGTGGTGCATCGACGGCGACGGCTGCTTCCAGATGACCAACCAGGAGCTCGCCACCTGCGCGATCGAGGGCATCCCGATCAAGGTCGCCGTGATCAACAACGGCAACCTGGGCATGGTCCGCCAGTGGCAGACCCTGTTCTACGGCGAGCGCTACTCCAACACCGACCTCAACACCCACAAGCTGCGCATCCCGGACTTCCCGATGCTGGCCGAGGCGATGGGCTGCGTGGGGCTGCGGGTCGAGTCGGCCGAGGACGTCGACCGGGTCATCCATCAGGCGATGGAGATCGACGACCGCCCGGTCGTCGTCGAGTTCGTGGTCGGCGCCGACGCCCAGGTCTGGCCGATGGTCGCCGCGGGCACCAGCAACGACGAGATCAAGGTCGCCCGTGACATCCGCCCCGAGTTCGACAACGACGAGCTGGCGGCGTCGGTCGACGAGGTCGCGGACGTGACCGAGAAGGCCCTGTCCGAAGCGGAGAACGACCGATGAGCGAGCTGCACACCCTGTCGGTCCTCGTCGAGGACAAGCCCGGCGTCCTGGCCCGCGTCTCCGGTCTGTTCTCCCGCCGCGGTTTCAACATCAATTCGTTGGCCGTCGGCCCGACCGAGCACCCGGACATCTCCCGGATGACGATCGTGGTCGAGGTCGACGAGCTCCCGATGGAGCAGGTCACCAAGCAGCTGAACAAGCTCGTGCACGTCATCAAGATCGTCGAGCTGGAGCCGGACGCCTCGGTGCAGCGCGAGCTGCTGCTGGTCAAGGTCCGGGCCGACGCGACCGTGCGCAGCCAGGTGCTGGAGACCGTCCAGCTGTTCCGGGCGAAGGTCGTCGACGTGTCCCCGGAGGCCGTCACGGTCGAGGCCACCGGCACCGCGGACAAGCTCGGCGCCCTGCTCCGGATGCTGGAGCCCTACGGGATCCGCGAGATGGTCAAGTCCGGGATGGTCGCGGTGGGTCGCGGCCCCCGGTCCATCACCGCGGCCTCCGTCCGTTAGACAGACGTCGCACACACCCCTCCGAGAGGAACTGTCCCAGAGTCATGAGTGTCAACATCTACTACGACGCAGACGCCGACCTGTCGATCATCCAGGGCCGCAAGGTCGCCGTGATCGGCTACGGCTCCCAGGGGCACGCGCACGCGCTGTCCCTGCGTGACTCCGGGGTCGAGGTGAAGATCGGTCTGCCGGAGGGCTCGAAGTCCCGGCAGAAGGCCGCCGACGAGGGCCTCGAGGTCGGTACGCCGGCCGAGGTGTCCGCCTGGGCGGACCTGATCATGGTGCTGGCGCCGGACACCAAGCAGCGCACCATCTACACCCAGGACATCGAGCCGAACCTCAACGATGGCGACGCGCTGTTCTTCGGGCACGGCTTCAACATCCGCTACGAGCTGATCAAGCCTCCGGCGGGCGTGGACGTCGCGATGGTCGCCCCGAAGGGCCCGGGGCACCTCGTCCGCCGCCAGTTCGTCGACGGCAAGGGCGTGCCCGCGCTGATCGCCGTCGAGCAGGACCCGTCGGGCAACGCCAAGGCGCTCGCGCTCTCCTACGCGGCCGGGATCGGCGGCGCCCGCGCGGGCGTCATCGAGACCACGTTCAAGGAGGAGACCGAGACCGACCTGTTCGGTGAGCAGGCCGTCCTCTGCGGCGGTGCCGCCGCGCTGGTGCAGACCGGTTTCGAGGTGCTGACCGAGGCGGGTTACGCCCCGGAGATCGCCTACTTCGAGTGCCTGCACGAGCTCAAGCTGATCGTCGACCTCATGTACGAGGGCGGCATCGCCAACGAGCGGTTCTCCATCTCCGACACCGCCGAGTACGGCGACCTCACCCGCGGCCCGCGGGTGATCACCCCGGAGGTGAAGAAGAACATGGAGGCGATCCTCAAGGAGGTCCAGGACGGGACCTTCGCCCGCGAGTGGGTCGCCGAGGACGAGAACGGCCGTCCGAACTTCACCAAGCTGCAGCAGCAGGGTGCCGAGCACCCGATCGAGCAGGTCGGGGAGAAGCTCCGTGGCCTGATGAGCTGGGTCGGCGAGAAGGCCAAGTGAGACAAGCCTGCGGAACGACCTCCGCCTGATCACCGCCGGGTGCCGCCCGGCAGAATGAGGCCCGCGGACCGCACGGTCCGCGCCCGCCTGCGGCCCGGGCGCATCCACTCGGGAACAGGCATACGGAACCCCCGCCCGTCACCATCGGGCGGGGGTTCCGTCCGTTCGGGGCCGGCCCCGAACCGCCGGTACGACCCCGCTCACGTAGTTCCGCCGGGGCCGGTGACCCGGCCTAGGATGGGCCGCGGCCAGGCACCGCACGACCCGACCCGGGAGCACCGTCACACCGTGAGCACCGTCGCCACCCAGAACCGCCCCGTCGTCCTGCTCGCCGAGAAGCTCGCGCCCTCCGCGGTCGAGCTGCTGGGCGACGACGTCGAGATCCGCCACGTCGACGGCACCGACCGCCCGGCGTTGCTGAAGGAGATCGCCGACGCCGACGCGCTGCTGGTCCGCTCCGCGACCCAGGTGGACGCCGAGGTGCTCGCCGCCTCGACCCGGTTGAAGGTCGTCGCCCGGGCCGGGGTCGGCCTGGACAACGTCGACGTCCCGGCGGCGACCGCGCGCGGCGTCCTCGTCGTGAACGCGCCGACCTCGAACATCGTCTCGGCCGCCGAGCACGCGGTCGCCCTGTTGCTGGCGGCGGCCCGGCACATCCCGGCCGCCGACGCCGCGCTGCGCAAGGGGCAGTGGAAGCGGTCGGCCTACAGCGGGATCGAGCTGAACGGCAAGACCGCGGGCATCGTCGGGCTCGGCAAGATCGGCCAGCTGGTCGCCCAGCGGCTGGCGGCGTTCGGCGTCCGGCTGGTCGCCTACGACCCCTACATCGCGCCGTCGCGGGCCGCCCAGCTCGGCATCGAGCTGCTGGAGCTCGACGAGCTGCTCCGCACCGCCGACGTCATCTCCATCCACCTGCCGAAGACGCCGGAGACCCACGGCCTGATCGGTAAGGACCAGCTCGCGATCACCAAACCCGGGGTGATCATCGTGAACGCCGCCCGCGGCGGCCTGGTCGACGAGGACGCGCTCGCCGAGGCGGTCCGTTCCGGGCACGTCGGCGGCGCCGGTGTCGACGTCTACGCCAGCGAGCCGACGACCTCCAGCCCGTTGTTCGAGCTGGAGAACGTCGTCGCCACCCCGCACCTCGGTGCCTCCACGGTCGAGGCCCAGGACCGCGCCGGCACCGATGTCGCCCGCTCGGTGCAGCTGGCCCTGGCCGGTGAGTTCGTGCCGGACGCGGTGAACGTTCAGGTCCACGGCACCGTCGGCGAGGAGGTCCGGCCGTGGCTGCCGCTGGTGCAGAAGCTGGGCACCACGCTGCACGCCGTCGCCGGGCGCACCCCGAGCTCGGTCACCGTCGACATCGCGGGCGAGCTCGCCGGTGAGGACGTCTCGGTGCTGGCGCTGGCGGCGCTGCGCGGCGTGTTCACCCACGTCGTGGAGGACCAGGTCACATTCGTCAACGTGCCTCAGCTGGCGCAGGAGCGCGGTGTCTCGGTGGAGGTGACGACCACCCCGGAGAGCGCGAACCACCGCTCCGTGGTGCAGTTGCGCGGCGCGATGCCCGACGGCGAGTCGGTCACCGTCTCCGGCACCCTCACCGGGCGGGCCGAGGTGCAGAAGCTGGTCGAGATCAACGGCCGGCACTTCGACCTGCGCGCCGAGGGCGAGGTCGTGCTGCTGGAGTACGCCGACCGGCCGGGTGTGATGGGCCGGGTCGGTTCGTTGCTCGGCGAGGCCGCGGTGAACATCGAGGCCGCCCAGATCTCGCAGACCACCGAGGGCACCGACGCCGTGATGCTGCTGCGGGTGGACCGGCACATCGACCCGGCGGTGCTGGAGCCGATCGGCGCCTCCGTCGGGGCCCGCACGATCCGGTTGATCTCCTTCGGCGGCTGACCCGACGAGCCGGTGACGGTGCGTTCCCGGCTCCGATGTGGGATCGTGTTCGCCCGCGCAGTGGGATGGGGGATGCGCGATGTGGTGGGTGAGGACAGTTCTGCTGACCGCGACGGGGCTCGCGGTGGCGCTGATGCTGATGTTCGCGATCGCGTTCGTGACCGGCATCTCGATGGCGGTGCCGGGCGTGGTCGCCGTCGAGTCGGTGGTCACCGGGCCCCCGTCGGCCAGCATGACGGTCGGGCCGGGACTCCTGCTGGTCGCGGTCGTGCTGGCCGTGCTGATCGAGGTGCCGGGGCGACTGCGGGCCCGCCGGGCGCTCGCCGCGCAGCGGACCGCTCCGCAACCGTGCGGGGCCGGGCGGTAGCGGCCGCTCAGGTCCGCGGCGCCCAGCCCAGCGCGGGCCCCAGCTTCGTGGCCATGTCGGTGAGGATCTGCAGGTAGTCCTCCGGCGGGAACCCGAACGGCAGCGCGAAGACGACCTCGTCGACCTCCTGGAACCCGGCGTGGGCGTACAGCGCCTCGGCGATCTCCTCCGACGGGCCGACCAGGTCCCGGGCGAACAGCAGGCCCGCCGGGCCCTGCGGGATCCCGACCCGGACGTCGCGGGCCCTGGCGTAGTCGGTGTAGCGGGCCCGCTGCTCGGCCGTCGCCGAATCGGTCGGCACCGCCACCAGACCCTGCGAGACACGGCCGGACGGGTTCGCCGCGCGGTAGCCGAGGATCTGCCGGCGCTGGATCGTCGCGAAGTCGGTCTCACCGGACGCCGGGGCGCGCACCACGCTGCTGGTCAGCAGGTTCAGCCCCTGCTCACCGGCCCAGACCGCGGAGCTGTCGCTGCCCGCGCCGTACCACATCCGGTCGATCAACCCGGGGGAGTGCGGCTGCACCCGCTCGGAGAACGTCTCGATCCCGACCGTGCCGGAGAACGAGCTGGCCGGCTCACCGCGGACGAACCGCAGCAGCCGGGACACCCGCTCCCGGCCGAAGTCCTCGACGTCGGCGGTGTCCGGGTACAGGGCGTCGCGCACGTGCTCCCACTGCATCGGCGGGCCGACGCTGACACCGGGCTGGAGCCGGCCGCCGGAGAGCACGTCGACGGTCGCCAGGTCCTCGGCGAGCCGTAGCGGGTTCTCCCAGCCCAGCGGGATGACCGCGGTGCCGAGTTCGATCCGCGACGTGCGCTGGGTGGCCGCCGCGAGCACGGCGACCGGCGAGGAGATCCCGTGCTGCAGGTGCCGGTGCCGGACGAACGCGCTGTCGAACCCCAACCGTTCGCCCAGCGCGATCACCTCCAGCGTGGCCTCGTGGCCGGGGCCCGGATCGTCGGCGTCGAACGAACCGATCGTCAGGAAACCGAGGCGGCGCAGCGGCTGTGAGGAGGTGGGCACAGCGGTGCCAACGCGGTCAGATCCATCCCTCTTCCCAGGCCCGCCGAGCGGCCTCGTGCCGGGTCCGCGCGTCGAGCGTGGTCATCGCCGAGGACAGGTAGTTGCGCACCGTGCCCTGTGCGAGGTGCAGCTCACCGGCGATGTCGGCGACCGTGCCACCGGAGCGGGCCGCACGCAGCACGTCGAGCTCCCGGGCGGTCAGCGGGCAGTCCGCCTCGGTGAGCGCCATCGCCGCGATGTCGGGGTCGACGAACCGTCGTCCGCCGTGCACGCGGCGGACGACGTCGGCGACCTGCTGCACGGGTGTCGACTTGGGCAGGAAACCGGACGCCCCGGCGGCCAGCGCGCGGCGCAGCACACCCGGTCTGGCGTGCCGGGTGACCACGACCGTCCTGGTCGGCGAGCCGGCGAGCCGCTCGCAGACCCCGACCCCGTCGAGCACCGGCATCTCCAGGTCGAGCAGCGCGACGTCCGGACGTTCCCGGGTCGCGGCGTCCACCGCGGTGCCGCCGTCGGCGCACTCGGCGACCACCCGGATGTCGTCCTCCAGGTCGAGCAGCGCGACCAGCGCGGTGCGGGTCATCTCCTCGTCGTCGGCCACCAGCAACCGGATCGGCATCCGGTCCGCAGCGCTCACCGGTTCACCCCCGCCGGTCCGTGGACCCGATCACCCGACCGGTCCTCTGTGTGATCTTCCGTGTCGTCCTCCGGGCCGCTGAGCAGCACCACCCGCAGCCGGAACCCGCCCGCACCGTCCGGGCCGGCCTCGACGTCACCGCCCCGCTTGCCGATCCGGTCGCGTACCCCGGCCAGCCCGGTCCCGCCGTGCGGGTCGGCGGCACCCGGCGCGTCCGGCACGCCGTCGTTGTGCACGTCCAGCTCGGTGCGGTCACCGGCCCGCCGGACGGTGAACCTCACCCGGGTCGGATCGCTGTGCCGGAGCACATTGGTGGCGGCCTCCCGGACCACCGGGCCGAGCAGCACGGCGTGCACCGCGGGGACCGCGGTCGCGTCCCCGACCACCTCGGCGTCCGCGCCGGCGGCCCGCAGCAGACCGGCCGCGTTGCGCAGCTCACCCGCGAGGTCGGCGGCGCGGTAGCCGTGGACCAGCGCGCGGGTCTCGGCGAGTGCGTCGGCGGCCAGGGTGCGGACGGTGCGGGCGTGCCGGGCGGCGGCCTCGGGCTCGGTGCCGACGAGCCGCTCGGTGAGCTCGGCGTGCATGGCGATGGCGTGCAGCGAGTGCCCCTGCACGTCGTGCAGCTCGGCCGCGATCCGGGCCCGCTCCCGGGTGGTCGCCAGCTCCTCGGCCAGCCGCCGGGACTCCTCCAGCCGGTCGAACACCCGCAGCACCCAGATCTGACCCAGATCGGCTGCCGCCGGGAACCCCAGCAGGAACAGCGCGATGATCGGGCGCAGCCACGGCGTCGGGTAGGTCGGGAGACCGACCGCCGTCGTCGCCCCGGCCGCGATCACGACGGCCACCGCGGCGACGCCGAGATCGGCGCGCCGCCAGCCGCGGACCGACAGCAGCACCGACAGCGCCACCCCCGGCACCAGCAACCACAGCCCGGCGATCCTCGGCGCGTCGCGGGCCACCAGCAGCAGGCCGCCGGTAGCGGCCAGCAGCGCGGCCACGGCCACCCCCTGCCGCAGCGGTGTCGGCGGTGCGCCGTCGGCCCGGACGAGGGTCAGATGTGCGCCTGCGACACCGACGACGACGAGCAGCAGGAACAGCGACGGGAGGCTCGTCGTGGGGTGCGGCCAGTCGTCGTCGACCAGGCCCAGTGCCGCCATGCCGGTGAACAGCACCGCGGTCACGACCAGACCGGAGCGCAGGTAGACGCGAGCGGCCCGGATACCGCCCCCCGGCCGGTCGGCGCGCCCGCCCACCGGCCCGCTGACAGCCGACCGTCTGACAGATGTCATCCCGTGCCCCCGCCGAACCCATGCCCGCCCGTGCCGTTCCGACCCTACTGACCGCCCCGTCCGGGGGAGATGCTCGCTGTGCACCACCGGAGCGAGGAGGACCCGTGCAGTTGTCGACCGACCGTCACCGGCCCCGGCCGGCGCCGATCCCGGAGCGCGGACCGGCCGCCGGAACCGCGCAACCCGTCGCCGCCCGTGGGCGGCGCGGCAGTCGTGCAGGAGTGTCCCGTTGAGGGGGCGGGACACCCCCGACGAGCCGGTGATCGAGGCCCACGGCCTCGAGTTCCGGTACGGCGGGACGGTGGCGGTGGACGACGTCGAACTGGTGGTGCACCCCGGGGAGGTCTTCGGGCTGCTGGGCACCAACGGCGCGGGGAAGACGACGACGCTGGAACTCGTGCAGGGCTTCCGCAGGCCGGACGCCGGCACGGTCCGGTTGTTCGGGCTCGACCCGGTCACCGCCGGGCGGGCCGTCCGCCGCCGGACCGGTGCCGTCCTGCAGCAGGCCGGGTTCCTGGCCGAGCTGACCGTCGCCGAGACCGTGCGGATGACGGCCGCGCTCTCCAGTCGCAGCGACGACATCGACGAGTGCATCACCCGGGTCGGTCTCGGCCACCGGCGGGACGTGGCCGTCGGTCAGCTCTCGGGCGGCGAGCGGCGCCGGCTCGACATCGCCACCGCCACCTGGGGCGGACCCGACCTGGTGATCATGGACGAGCCGACCACCGGCCTGGACCCGGAGTCACGCCGGGTCCTGTGGGCGATGGTCCGCAGGCTGCGCGCCGACGGCGCCGCGGTCGTCCTCACCACGCACTACCTGGAGGAGGTGGAGGCGCTGGCCGACCGTTTGGCGATCATGCACGCCGGTCGGGTCGCGATCGCGGGGACGCTGGAGTCGGTGCTGGCCAGCCGGCCCGCCGCCGTCACCGCCGAACTGGACGCGGGGGTGCACCCGCCCCGGATGCCGGGACTGAGCACGGCGTCGGCCGGGCAGGGCCGCACCGTGCTGCGGCTGGAGTCGACGGACCTGACCCGGGCGACCCACACACTGACCGGCTGGGCGCTGGAGGCCGGCGTCCGGCTGCACCGGCTGCGCGCCACCGAGGCCGGACTGGACGAGGTGTTCCACGCCGTCAGCGGGAGCACCGACG
This sequence comes from Pseudonocardia sp. NPDC049635, assembly GCF_040659795.1. Lineage (NCBI taxonomy): Bacteria > Bacillati > Actinomycetota > Actinomycetes > Pseudonocardiales > Pseudonocardiaceae > Pseudonocardia > Pseudonocardia sp. NPDC049635. The sequence continues at coordinate 19,900 of NZ_JBFAON010000019.1, read as the reverse complement.
TGGCCGGCCCGACGGGGGTGGCCCGGTGAGCGCCCCGGCACCGCACCGCGGCGGCCGGTGGTGGCGGCTCGCCCCGGTCGAGGCACGGATGGTGCTGCGTCGCCGCACCGTGGCACTGAGCATGCTCGCGGGGCCGCTGATGATGGTGTTCTTCGCGGTGGTGGTGTCACCGGAGGGGCCGGAGGGCTGGGGGATGCTCGCCGGGATCTCCGGGCTGATCGGGATGCTGCTCTCGGTCTACGCGAGCGCCGCGACCGTGTTCACGCTGCGCCGCGAGTCGGGGGCGCTGGCCCGGTTGCGGACGACCGAGCTGTCCGGGGCGGGGATCGTCGCGGCGACCGGTGCGCCGCTGTTCGTCGTGGGGGTGGCGCAGACGCTGCTGGTCCTCGCGGTGTTCGTCGCGCTCGGTGCGCCGGCGCCCGCCCAACCGCTGCTGCTGGTCGTGCCGATCGTCCTCGGTGGCGCGTTCTGCGTCGTCGCCGGGGCCCTGACCAGCACGTTCAGCTCCGGGGCCGAGAGTGTCCAGTTCACCGTGCTGCCGTTGGTCATCGTCGCGTCGGTCGCGGCGAACCTGCTGGCCACCGGGGTCGACCCGGCGTTGCGCGGGGCCCTGTTGCTGGTCCCCGGCACCCCGGTCGCCGATCTGATCGTGACCGCGTGGACCGGGGTCCCCGGCCCGGCCGTCGCCGGTCTCGCCCCGACCGTCCTCGGGCCGCTGCTGCTCGTGGCGTGGATCGCGATCGCGGTGCTCGGCGCGGCCGCCCGCTGGCGGTGGACCCCGCGTGGATGATCCGCCCGGGTCACCCGAACGGGCGGACCGGTCCGGCCCGCCGGAGTCCGGTGACGGGCTCGCCGGACCACCGGAACGGCCGTGCGCCGACCCCGTGTGGGTTCGCGCCGACAGCGAACGGCGCACGGTTCACCCTCCGGGGCACCCTCCTCCGGGTGGCCAGGCGATGACCCTGCGTCGGCAGGCGGTAGCGTGCGCCCAGCAGTACGACGAGAGGACGAGGTCATGCGCCTTGCGGTCATCCCCGGTGACGGCATCGGCCCGGAAGTGATCAACGAGGCACTCAAGGTCCTCGGCGAGGTGGCCCGCGATGTGGAGACGGTGGAGTACGACCTCGGCGCGGCGCGCTGGCACTCCACCGGCGAGCTGCTCCCGGAGACCGTGCTGACCGAGATCAAGCAGCACGACGCGATCCTGCTGGGCGCGGTCGGTGACCCGTCGGTGCCGAGTGGGATCCTGGAGCGCGGCCTGCTGCTGCGGCTGCGTTTCGAACTGGACCACCATGTGAACCTGCGGCCGGCCCGGCTCTACCCGGGTGTGCGCGGGCCGCTGACGGGCAACCCCGAGATCGACATGGTGGTCGTCCGGGAGGGCACGGAGGGCCCCTACGTGGGTACCGGCGGGCTGCTCCGCAAGGACACCCCGCACGAGATCGCGACCGAGGTCAGCCAGAACACCGCGTTCGGTATCGAACGGGTCGTGCGGGACGCGTTCGCGCGTGCCCAGCGTCGCCCGCGCAAGCACCTCACCCTGGTGCACAAGACCAACGTGCTCACCTACGCGGGAGCGCTGTGGTCGCGGATCGTGGAGGAGGTGTCGCTGGAGTACCCGGAGGTGTCGGTCGCCTACCAGCACATCGACTCGACGACCATCCACATGGTCACCGATCCCGGCCGCTACGACGTGATCGTCACCGACAACCTGTTCGGTGACATCCTCACCGACCTCGCCGCCGCGGTGACCGGTGGCATCGGCCTGGCGGCCAGCGGCAACCTCGACGCCAGCCGCACCAACCCGTCGATGTTCGAGCCGGTGCACGGTTCGGCGCCGGACATCGCCGGGCAGGGGATCGCCGACCCGACGGCGGCCGTGCTCTCGGTGGCTCTCATGCTCGATCACCTGGGGCACACCGACTCGGCCCGCCGGATCGAGGCCGCTGTCGCGTTCGACCTGGCCACCCGGGACCACTCGGCGACCGGCAACACCTCCTCGATCGGCGACCGGCTCGCGGCGCTGGTGTCGAGCCGTGAGGTCACCGCACCCTGACCCGTGACGGCGTGGTGGCCGCTGGGAGCCCGGCGGCCACCCGCGGTCGTCACACCTGTTCGGACGGGCCGGTCAGCAGGGTCACCCCGGCGCCGGCGAAGTTCGCGAGGTCTGCGGTGGCGGCCTGGCCCTCCGCGCCGCCCATCCCGGCCTGGAACGCGGCCTCGTCGGCGAACTCGATCACGGCGACCAGGTGGTACGGCGGCCGCTGCCCGTCCGGCCCCGGTACCGGCCGGGAGATCGTGTACCGCTGCACACCCGGGATCTTCTTCGCCAGCGGCGCATGCACCTCGTCGTAGTGCTTGTCGAACGCGGCCGGGTCGTCCGGGTGGTTGTAGAGCACGGTGATCTGGAACACGTGTGGTCCTTCGCCTCGTGGCGACGCCTCGCTGCGCCGCTGCACTGCCGACCCTGGTCCATCGGCCGCCGCAATACCACCACCGGTTGGCCCGGCCACTCCGTGCCGGAACGTTATGGCAGGCAAGCCTTATCTCGGCTATACCAACGGGGTGCAACGATTCCGTCTGCTCGGAGCCCTCACCGTGGCGACCGCTCTCCTCGCCGGTTGCGCCACCGGTGCCGTCCCGGGCGGCGAGCCCGCCCCGTCCGAAGACCAGAGAGCCTTCCCGGTCACCGTGGAACACCGGTTCGGCTCCGCGACGATCCCCGAGGAACCGGAGCGGGTGGTGGCGCTCGGCTACACCGAGCAGGACGCGATCCTCGCGTTCGGCGTCGTCCCGGTGGGGGTCCGGTACGCCTTCGGCCCGCAGGACGACGCGTTCTTCCCGTGGGCCGACGCGGCCGCCGGTGCCGCCGCGCCGACGATCCTGCCCCGTGAGGACCTCGACCCGGAGGCCGTCGCCGCGTTGCAGCCGGATCTGATCATGGCGGTCACGGCGGGCCTCGACCGCTCCCAGTACGACCTGCTGAGCCGCATCGCCCCGGTCGTGGTGCCGCCGCAGGACTACATCGACTTCGGCGTCCCGTGGCAGGAGCAGACCCGCATCACCGGACGGGCGCTCGGTCAACCGCAGCGGGCGGAGGAGCTCGTCGCCGAGGTCGAGGGGGAGTTCGCCCGGGTGCGGGCCGACCACCCGGAACTCGCCGGCCGGAGCGTCGTCCTGTCCGGGCCCGCCTACGACGGGCAGTACCCCGTGCACGCGAGCGACGACACCCGCACCCGCTTCTTCGCCGAGCTCGGGATGGTCGTGCCACCGGCGATCGACGCCGCGGCGGGTGACCAGTTCTACGCCTACCTCTCCCGCGAGCAGGCCGGGATGCTCGCGGGAGACGTGGTCGCCTTCCAGGTGGGCTCGCCCGCCGAGCGCGCCGGCATCGAGAGCGACCAGGTGCTCGCCTCGGTACCGGCCGTCGCCGAGGGCCGGACGCTGTGGATCGAGGGCACGGACTACGACGCGCTCCAGTTCGCGAGCCCGCTGTCGCTGCCCTACCTGCTCGACGAGTTCGTGCCGAAGCTCGCCGCCGCGCTGGGCTGATCCCGCACCCGCAGCTCCGCGGGCACCACGACCGGCCCGGGGCCCGACCCGGCGAGGCGGCGGACCAGCAGTGCGACCGCCGCCTCGCCGAGCTCGGTGGGCCGCAGGTCGAGCGCGGTGATCCCGGCGGCGGCGACCGCCGTGCTGTCCACGCCGGACACGACGGCCAGACCGGGCGCCGCCGCCCGCACCCCGAGTGCGGCGTCGGTGGGCAGGGCCAGTACGGCGTCGACGTCGGACGGCAGGGTGCGGGCCGCGTCCGCCGCTTCGGCGACCGTGCGGTTCATGCCCAGCGTCCGGACCAGTGGCCCGGTTCCCCGGGCGGCGCACCAGTCGTCGTAGGTGCGGCGGGCGTCGTCGAGCCAGGCCCACGGTTCGTCCCCGGAGAACAGGGCGATCCGGCGGGCGCCCCGCCCGCCGAGGTGCTCCAACGCCCTCCGGGTGGCCGCGGCGTGGTCGTTGCCCGCCCACCACCCGTCGTCGCGGCCGGGCTCGCGGTCCACCGTGACCAGTGCGAGCCCGGCGGCGGCGCAGGCGGCGGAGACCGGGTCGTCGCGGAAGGGGTCGAGCAGCAGCATCCCGTCGACGTCGAGCCGGGCAAGCTCCTCCGCGCCGGAGGGGCGCGGCGCCAGCAGCATGAGCAGGCCGGCCTCGATCGCGCTCGCCGCACAGGCCACCGTGAGCTGCTGCAGGTAGTCGGACTCCCGCATCCAGCGCGCCCAGAGCGCGCGCTCGGGCGGGATGCACAGCGCGACGGTCCCGGTCCGGCCCGAGCGCAGTGCCTGCGCCGCGCGCCGCGGCCGCCAGCCGAGCTCCACCGCCGCGGCGCGCACCCGGTCCCGGGTCGCCGGGTCGACGCGGCCGGTCCCGTTCATCGCCGACGACACCGTGGACACCGACACCCCGGCCGCGGCGGCGACGTCGGTGATCGTGGGGCGCCGCCGGGCGGCCGGCGGGGGGCCTGTCTCGCGTGACATCCGCCGCCTTCCGGGAGCCCCACCGGTGCCCGAGCGGACCGGTACGCCAGATGGTAGGAGCCGCCGCGGACCGCCGGACTACCCTGACCCCACCATGAGTACTCCAGCCCAGGTCCGGGTGCGGTTCTCGCCGTCCCCGACCGGTATCCCGCACGTCGGTCTCGTCCGCACCGCCCTGTTCAACTGGGCGCACGCCCGCCATCACGGCGGCACACTGGTCTTCCGGATCGAGGACACCGACGCCAGCCGGGACTCCGCCGAGTCCTACGAGGCCCTTCTCGACGCGCTGAACTGGCTCGGCCTGGACTGGGACGAGGGGGTGGAGAAGGGCGGGCCGCACGGGCCGTACCGGCAGAGCGAGCGCGGCCAGATCTACGCCGACGCACTGCGCAGGCTGATCGAGGGCGGCGAGGTCTACGAGTCGTTCTCCTTGGCGGCGGAGATCGAGGCACGGCACCGGGCCGCGGGGCGGGACCCGAAGCTCGGTTACGACAACGCCGACCGCGACCTCACCGACGAGCAGAAGGCCGCCTTCCGTGCCGAGGGCCGTTCCCCGGTCTACCGGCTGCGGATGCCCGAGCACGACATCACCTTCACCGACCTGGTCCGCGGCGAGATCACCTTCCGGGCCGGGCAGGTGCCCGACTTCGTGCTCGCCCGCGGCGACGGCACCCCGCTCTACCCGCTGACCAACCCGGTCGACGACGCGCTGATGGAGATCACGCACGTGCTGCGCGGCGAGGACCTGCTGGCCTCGACACCGCGGCAGATCGCGTTGTTGCAGGCGCTGCAGCGGGTCGGGATCGGCAACGGGCCCTTCGTCTACGCGCACCTGCCGCTGGTGACCGGCGAGGGCAACCGCAAGCTCTCCAAGCGCGACCCGGAGTCGAACCTGTTCCACCACCGGGACCGCGGATTCGTGCCCGAGGGCCTGCTCAACTACCTGGCGCTGCTCGGCTGGTCGATCGCGGACGACCGCGACGTGTTCAGCCTGGAGGAGATGGTCGCCGCCTTCGACGTCTCCCGGGTGTCGGGCAACGCCGCCCGGTTCGACGTGAAGAAGGCCGAGGCGATCAACGCGGCGCACCTGCGGCTGCTCGCCCCGGACGACTTCGCCGCACGGGTGGTTCCCTACCTCGCCGCGGAGGGGATCGAACTCACGACGGACCAGGAGCAGCTGCTCGCCGCCGCCGCGCCGCTGGTGCAGGAGCGCAGCCAGGTGCTCTCCGACGCGGCCCGCATGCTCGCGTTCCTGTTCCGCGACGAGGACAGCTTCGCCCCTGATGCCGACGCCGCCGCGAAGAACCTGAACGCCGACGCCGCCCCGGTGCTCGAGGCCGCCGTGGCCGGGCTGACCGACCTCCCGGAGTGGACGGCGGCGGCCATCGAGGAGTCGCTGAAGAGCTCGCTGGTGGACGGCCTGGGGCTCAAGCCGCGCAAGGCGTTCGGCCCGGTGCGGGTCGCCATCAGCGGCCGGACGGTGTCGCCGCCGCTCTACGAGAGCATGGAGCTGCTGGGCCGAGAGCGCTCGCTGGCCCGCCTGGGGGCCGGTGTCCGGCTCGCCCGGGGCATGGGCTAGAGTAGCCACAGCACGGAGATCGGGGCCCGATCGCTGATAGGGCCCCGATTTTCGATGGGGTATGGTGTAATTGGCAGCACGACTGATTCTGGTTCAGTTAGTCTAGGTTCGAGTCCTGGTACCCCAGCGGGAATCATGTCCTGGTTCATCCAGTTCCGGGCTTCTGGTTTCTGACATCGGCATCGTCTCGTCTCGGCCCCGTCGTCTAGCGGCCTAGGACGCCGCCCTCTCAAGGCGGTAGCGCGGGTTCAAATCCCGTCGGGGCTACCACGCGAGATGCCTGTCGCGTCCGGTTCGCGATTCGTCCGTGATCCGGCCAGAGATGAATACCGATGTTCCTGGTCCCGTCGTCTAGCGGCCTAGGACGCCGCCCTCTCAAGGCGGTAGCGCGGGTTCAAATCCCGTCGGGACTACGCAGAAGGGCCCCTGCTCCATCCGGAGCGGGGGCCTTTTCGTCGTCCGGGGCCACGGTGACGGACAGTCGGCTACCGGGGACCTCCCCGAGCAGGCAGGCCTGCGCCGGGAAGGCGGCCCGGGGCATGTGGCGAGTCGGTCCGCCGGTCGTGAGATCACATGTCAGGAGCGCCCGGACCTCGGCGACGGACGCCTGCCGACGGCGAACTCGACGCCCGGTGGGAGGAGCCGCGCAGAGGACGACACGCTGTCGACCGGTCTGCCGGGCCGAGGCCCCGCGCCGACCTGCAGCCATGGCTCGGTGAATCGTATGCCGACCGTGGCCCACCGGATCTCGGGGCCTCTTCCCCACGGCTATCCGGCCTGTGGCTCAGGGGGTGGTGGTTGGTCGGGCGTCGAAGGCGGGGGATCGTCCGTGGTCGGCGCGGGCTCGGTGGTTGTCGGTGGTGGCTCGTCCGACGTCGTCACCGGCGGGGGCGGTGGTGGCGGGGGAGGCGGTGGCTCCTCCGACGTCGTGCGCACGGTGGTCCGCTGCCGGGTCGGCTCCGGGTCCTGCCGCTGCGGTGGCGGCGGCGGTGGCTCCTCGCTGGTGGGCGGCGGTGCCTCGCTGGTCGTCGTCGGCAACGCGGGCAGCTGCGGCGTGGCGTTGCTGACCGAACGGTCCTGCGGCCAGAAGAACACCGCCGCCAGCACGGCGAGCGCCGCCACGACCCCGCCCGCACCGATGAGGACCGCCGGCGAGCGCCGGGCCACCGTGGCGGGCGGGGAGACGGCGGTGACGTCGTGGTCGCCGTGGCTCGCGGTGGCGAGGTCGTCACCGGGGTACCCGCCGTAGGCGGCCGGAACGACCGGGAGCCGGTCGGTCGGCGGATCGGCGTCGGCGCCGTCGAGGTAGGCGGTCCGGCCAGGAGGGAGCTGGGCGGTCGGCGGGGATCCGGCCGGGATCCGGCCGGTGACCGGGTCCTCGCCCTCCCACGGCAGCGGTCCGGGGTCGTCGGCCAGCGCGGCACCGCCACGGGCGGCCGGGCCACCAGCACCTGCGAGAGGGGCACCGGGCGGCCCGACGTCGGTCGCGAGCGGGGTCGCGGTGGCGGGGTCGACCGGACCGAGCGCGAGCACGGCACCTTTCGCGATCGCGTTCTTCGGGTCGGCGTCCACCTGCACCGGCCGCCCGAGCTCGGACGACACCAGCTGCGCCACCAGCGGCACCCGGGACGATCCGCCCACCAGCAGCACCACCGACGGGCCGGACGCGGCGAGCCCGGCGGACTCGATCGCCCGCTGCAGCGCCTCCACCGACTCCTCGAGCCGCGGCCGGATCCGTTCCTCGAAGTCGCTGCGGTGCAACCGCACCGTCGTCCGGACCTCACCCAGCCACACCGGGATCGAGACCTCGGTGTCGGCCGACAGCGCCTCCTTGGCCTCCCGGCAGTCGCGTCGCAACCGGGCCATCTGCGACCAGCTGTCCGGATCGGCCTCGTCGAGCGCCTCGAACGCCTGCGGGACGGCTTCCCGGACGTGGTCGACGACGGCCTGGTCGAAGTCCGCCCCGCCGAGCTGTTCGACCCCCTCGGGGCGGCCGAGCAGGGTGAACAGGGTGCCGCCGATCGCCGTGTCGTGCGGGCCGGTGGCCGTGATCCCGGCGGCGCCGGCCACCTCCTTCCGGACGACGGCGGCGTCGAACGTCCCGCCGCCCAGGTCGTAGACGGCGACGGTCGCGCCGCCCTCCACCCGCTCGTTGGCGGCGTAGTGCAGGGCCGCCGACTGCGGCTCGGTCAGGAAGGTGACGGCCAGGCCGCGCTCGGCGAGCGCGGCGGCGAACAGCTCCCGCTTGTGCCCGCCCCAGGACGCCGGGTGCGAGACCGCGAGCCGGTCCGGTGGTCCGCCCTCGATGCGGGACACGATGTCGACGACGTGCCCGGCGAGCAGCGCGGAGAGTCGCTCGGCGGTGAAGGAGTGCTCACCGAGCGGGATCGGGGTCGGGTCACCGATGCGGCGCTTGAACTCGCGTGCGACCCGGTCGGGCTCGGTCAGCGCGCGGCGCTCGGCGGCGTCGCCGAACAGCAGCGACCCGTCCGGTGCGCAGTGGACCACGGACGGGATGTCCACCGAGTGGTCCCCCAGGGTGACCATCTCGGCGGCGGGGCTCCCTGAGCGGATGACGGCGGCGGCCGTCCTGGTCGTGCCGACGTCGATACCCAGGAGGTAGCCCGCCGATTTGCTGGTAAGCACAGTCTCCCCGGAAGCACTCCACCGTGGTCACGGGACCGGCCCGGTGCCGGACCCCCACACGGTAGTGGACGGGGTGCCTGCCGGAGCCCGGGGTCAGCTCAGCCGTTGCTGCAGCGCGTCGGCCGCGGCGAGCAGGTCGGCGGCCCAGCGCACACCGGGGCGCCTGCCGATCCGGTCGACCGGCCCGGACACCGAGACCGCGGCGACGACCCGGCCCGCGCCGTCGCGGACCGGAGCGGAGACCGACGCGACACCTGGCTCCCGCTCGGCGACGCTCTGTGCCCAGCCGCGGCGGCGGACGTCGACCAGCACCCGGTCGGAGAAGGTGGCGTCGGCGAGCACCTGTCGCTGCGTCTGCGGGTCGGACCAGGCCGCGAGCACCTTCGCGCCGGAACCGGCGGTCATCGGCAACCGGGACCCGACCGGAACCGTGTCCCGCAGCCCGGCCGGTGGCTCGGCGTGCGCGATGCAGATCCGGTGCACACCGTCGCGCCGGTAGAGCTGCACGCTCTCACCGGTGATGTCGCGCAACCGGGGGAGCACGGCCGCGGCCGCGTCGAGCAACGGATCGGGGCGCCCGCCCGCCAGCTGGCCGAGGGTCGGCCCCGGGTGCCATCGCCCGTCGGGGGTGCGCAGCAGCATCCCGTGCACCTCCAGGCCCACGGCGAGCCGGTGTGCGGTGGCGCGCGGCAGACCCGTGCGCTCGCACAGTTCGGCCAGGCCGCACGGCCCTTCCGCCGTCGCGCGGAGAACCCCCACCGCCTTGTCGAGCACGCCGATCCCGCTAGACTGTCCCACGTTCCGATACTAACGTCCCAGATCGTGGGAAGTCCACTCACGATCAGATCACTGAGGGAGGCGAGCGTGAGCCCCGCAGACAGGCCGCGAACGCTGGCCGAGAAGGTCTGGGATCTGCACCTCGTCCGCAAGGGCGAGGGCGACGAGCCCGACCTGCTCTACATCGACCTGCACCTCGTGCACGAGGTCACCAGCCCCCAGGCGTTCGACGGGCTCCGGCTCGCCGGGCGCCCCGTCCGCCGTCCCGACCTCACGCTCGCGACCGAGGACCACAACGTACCCACCCTCGACGTGCTCGCCCCGATCGCCGACGAGGTCTCCCGGGTCCAGGTCGAGACGCTGCGCCGCAACTGCGCGGAGTTCGGCGTCCCGCTCTACCCGATGAACCACGCCGAGCAGGGGATCGTGCACGTCGTGGGGCCGCAGCTCGGGCTGACCCAGCCGGGGACCACCGTGGTGTGCGGCGACTCGCACACCTCCACCCACGGTGCGTTCGGTGCGATGGCGTTCGGCATCGGCACCTCCGAGGTCGAGCACGTGCTCGCCACCCAGACGTTGCCGCTGAAGCCGTTCAGGACGATGGCGATCAACGTCACCTCCTCCGACGGCACCCTGCGCCCCGGCGTCACCAGCAAGGACGTCATCCTCGCCGTGATCGCGAAGATCGGCACCGGTGGCGGGCAGGGTTACGTCCTGGAGTACCGGGGCAACGTGATCGAGAACCTCTCGATGGAAGCCCGGATGACGATCTGCAACATGTCGATCGAGGCGGGCGCCCGGGCCGGGATGATCGCCCCGGACGAGACGACCTTCGCCTATCTGAAGGGGCGCGACCGCGCGCCGTCCGGCGCCGACTGGGACGCCGCGGTGGCCGACTGGCGTGATCTGCGGACCGACGACGGAGCCGTGTTCGACGCGGTCGTCGACATCGACGCCGACGAGCTCACCCCGTTCGTCACCTGGGGAACCAACCCCGGCCAGGGGGCGCCGCTGAGCGAGTCGGTGCCGGACCCGGAGCGGATCACCGACGAGGCCGAGCGCGCCGCCGTCGAGAAGGCGCTGTCCTACATGGGCCTGACCGGTGGGACCCCGCTGCGCGAGGTGGCCGTGGACGCGGTGTTCGTCGGCTCCTGCACCAACGGCCGGATCGAGGACCTGCGGGCCGTCGCCGGAGTACTCGACGGGCGCAAGGTCGCGCCCGGGATGCGGATGCTGGTGGTGCCCGGGTCGATGCGGGTCCGCCGGCAGGCCGAGGAGGAGGGGCTGCACGAGATCTTCACCAGCGCCGGCGCCGAGTGGCGCTCCGCGGGCTGCTCGATGTGCCTGGGCATGAACCCGGACCAGCTCGCCCCCGGTGAGCGCTGCGCCTCGACCTCGAACCGCAACTTCGAGGGCAGGCAGGGCAAGGGGGGCCGCACCCACCTGGTGTCCCCGCTGGTCGCCGCCGCGACGGCGGTCCGGGGCACCCTGTCGAGCCCGGAGGACCTGGACTGATGGAGAAGTTCGACACCCACACCGGGATCGGCGTCCCGCTGCGCTGGTCCAACGTGGACACCGACCAGATCATCCCGGCCGTCTACCTGAAGCGGGTCACCCGCACCGGTTTCGACGACGGGCTGTTCTCGGCGTGGCGGCAGGACCCGTCGTTCGTGCTCAACAACGAGCCCTTCGACCGCGGCTCGGTGCTCGTCGCCGGGCCCGACTTCGGCACCGGCTCGTCCCGCGAGCACGCCGTCTGGGCCCTGATGGACTACGGGTTCCGGGTGGTCATCTCGTCCCGCTTCGCCGACATCTTCCGCGGGAACTCGGCCAAGGCGGGTCTGGTCGCGGCCCAGGTCCCCCAGCCCGACGTGGAGCTGATCTGGAAGAAGCTGGAGAACGAGCCGGGCACCCTGGTGACCGTCGATCTGCGGGAGAAGTCGGTGCAGGTCGGTGACCTGACCGTCCCGTTCCAGATCGACGACTACGCACGGTGGCGCCTGCTGGAGGGGCTCGACGACATCGGGCTCACCCTGCGTCACGAGGACGCGATCACCGCTTTCGAGCGAACCCGGCCCGAACGGATGCCGCGCACCACGGCGTGAGTCGCACCGGGTGGTCGTCCGTCGTCACCGGACGGTGGACGACCACCCGTACGGACCTGCCCGATCGGCGGGTATGCGACCTCGACTCACCGCCAGATCTGGTGTGGGGCAGGGCCTACCCCTACCGTTCGTGACCATGAACAAGGCTCAGCTCGTCGATGCGCTGACCACCCGGCTCGGCGACCGTCGGGCCGCCACCGCCGCCGTGGACGCGATGGTCGAGGTCATCGTGGAGACCGTCGGTTCGGGCGGTTCGGTCACGCTGACCGGTTTCGGGGTGTTCGAGGCGCGCCGGCGCGCACCCCGGACGGCCCGTAATCCCCGGACCGGGGAGACCGTTCCGGTCGGGGAGACGATCGTGCCGTCGTTCCGGCCGGGCGCGGCCTTCAAGGAGCGGGTCGCCACGAGCGAGGCCGCGGCCGCGGGAGCGACGAGTGCGCCCCGGCGCGCCCCGCGGGAACGCACGGTCTCCGCGCCGCTCGGTCCCGCCGACGCGCAGCGGTCCACCGGGACCGGTGGCCGCGCGAAGCGAGCGGCACCGAAGAAGGCCGCGGCGACCGCCACCGCGTCGGCTGCCGAGGCCGCGACGGGACGGGCCGGGGTGACGAAGTCGGGCTCGACGGCGAAGAAGTCGACTGCGAGGAAGCCGGCCGCGGCAGCGGCGAAACCCCTCGCCGCGACCGACGCTCCTGCCAAGAAGAAGCCTTCGAAGAAGCGCACCTCCTGACTCCGGCGGGTGGGCGGGCGCCCGCCACCGGCGCGACCGGGCGCCCCCCCCGGCCCTTCCCCGGCGCGCGGCGGCGCACCGGCCGGTCCGTCAGGCGGAGGGTCGGCGGTAGTAGTCGGCGAACAGGAGTTCGCCGTCCGGGCCGAAGCCGAGGAACCAGGTGCTGGCCTTGTGCGAGGGCACGCCGGTATCCGTTCCGGCCCCGGCCTCGCGGAGCAGGCCCTCCACCACGTCCGGGATCACCCCGCCCTGGCTGCTCAGCAACGTCACCCCGGGCTGCGCGGCGAGTTCGCGGAACCGGGCCCGACCGGCGTCGGGATCGGCCCAGTAGCCGTTCTCGCCGAGCAGCGGCTCGACCGGCAGGTCGTCGACCCGGTCCGGGCCCGCGCCGATCTTCCCGACGAGCGGCGCGATGGTCTGCTTGCAGCGCAGCGGCGGCGCCGTGCACAACCGGTCCGGGCCGAACCGGGGCAGGAACCCGGCGAGCCGCTCCGCCTGCGTGTGGCCGGTCCCCGACAGCGGCCGCAGATCGTCGTCGCCCTCCCAGCAGTCGCGGTTGCCCGCCTTAGCGTGCCGCACCAGCAGGACCGTCGACGCCGGGGCCCCGACGTCGGCGAACCGTCGGACGAGCGCCGCGTCGTGGGCGTGGGTGAGCAGGGAACCGGCCTCGTCGGGACCGACCCAGCGCAGCTCGTCGGTCTCGTCGTTCGGTGCGAACCCCGGGTCGCCCACGACCTCGGCGGCCCAGTAGTGCACGACCTTCCGGCCCTTCCCGGGGACGGTGTAAGTGCTGTGCCCGAGCCGGGCCCCCAGCCTGCAGTCCAGCCGGGCCTCCTCGGCGGTCTCCCGCAGGGCGGTGACCGTCAGCGACTCGCCGGGATCCTGATGCCCCTTGGGCAGCGACCAGTCGTCGTAACGGGGCCGGTGCACCAGTGCGACCTGCAACCCCCCGTCGGGGGTCCGGCGGTAGGGCACGGTCCCGGCCGCGACGACGTCGGAGATCCCCGCCGGGTCGACCTCGTCCCCGTCGAACCGCACCCGGGACAGCAGGGTCATCCGCCGGTCAGTCCTCGCTCGAGCCACGACGGGATTTCATCATCTCGACCTGGTGGTCACGGACCCGGATGTTCGACGAACCCGGTGCCGGCGACGGCGACCAGATCCCGTCCGGCCCGAGCGTCCAGCACCGGGTGGCCGGATCGAGGCAGGAGTCGAACATGTCCCCGAGCTGGGCGGCGAGCTTCGGATCGGCCACCCGGAGCATCACCTCGACGCGGCGGTCGAGGTTGCGGTGCATCATGTCCGCCGAGCCGATCCAGTACTCGTCGGCGGCACCGAAGTGCAGCACCCGGGAGTGCTCCAGGAACGGGCCGAGGATCGACCGGATCGAGACGTTGTCCGACAACCCGGGCCGGCCCGGGATCATCGCGCAGATCCCACGGACCACGATGTCGACCGGGACCCCGGCCTGCGACGCCCGGTAGCAGGCGTCGATCACGGCCTCGTCGACCAGCGAGTTGACCTTGATCCGGACGCGGGCGCCGGGCTCCCCGGAGCGGTGCGCCTCGATCTCGTCGTCGATCCGGCGGACGATGCCGCGGCGCACCCCGTACGGGGCGACCAGCAGGCTGCGGTAGGAGGTCTGCCGGGAGTAGCCGGTCAGCGAGTTGAACAGGTCGGTGAGGTCGGCGCCGATCGTCGGGTCGGCGGTGAGCACGCCGATGTCCTCGTAGAGCCGCGCCGTCTTCGGGTTGTAGTTGCCGGTGCCGATGTGGCAGTACCGGCGGATCTCCGAGCCCTCCTGGCGGACCACCAGGGCCGTCTTGCAGTGCGTCTTGAGGCCCACCAGGCCGTAGACGACGTGCACGCCCGCCCGCTCCAGCTGCCGGGCCCAGCGGATGTTGGCCTGCTCGTCGAACCGGGCCTTGATCTCGACCAGCGCGACGACCTGCTTGCCCGCCTCGGCGGCGTCGATCAGCGCGTTCACGATCGGCGAGTCACCGGAGGTCCGGTACAGCGTCTGCTTGATCGCCAGCACGTTCGGGTCGGCGGCGGCCTGCTCGATGAACCGCTGCACGCTGGTGGAGAACGAGTCGTAGGGGTGGTGCACCAGCACGTCACCCTCGCGCAGGGTCGCGAACACGCTGCGCGGGGTCTCCCGCTCGGCGAACGCCGGATGGGTGGCCGGGCGGAACGGCTCGTCCTTCAGGTCCGGCCGGTTCACCCCGTGCACCTGCCACAACCCGGTCAGGTCGAGCAGGCCGGGGACCGTGACGACGTCGTTCGGGTCGACGTCGAGCTCACGCAGCAACAGCTCCAGCACGTGCTCGGACATCGTGTCGAGCACCTCCAGACGCACCGGCGGCCCGAACCGGCGCCGGGCCAGCTCGCGCTCCAGCGCCTGCAGGAGGTCCTCGTCGCGGTCCTCCTCGACCTCCAGGTCGGCGTTGCGGGTGACCCGGAACGGATGCACCTCGGCGACGTCCATGCCGGTGAACAGATCGCCCAGGTGCGCGGCGATCAGGTCCTCGATCGGCAGGAACGTGACGGTGCGGTTGCCGGAGCGGGTGTCGGTGTCCGGCGGGTCGACCGACACCAGGCGGGGGACGTTGTTCGGGACCTTCACCCGGGCGAAGCGCTCCGTCCGGCCCTCCGGGTCACGCACCGTCACCGCCAGGTTGAGCGACAGCCCGGAGATGTAGGGGAACGGGTGCGCCGGGTCCACGGCCAGCGGCGTCAGCACCGGGAACACCGACTCGGAGAAGTAGTCCGACAACCGCAGCCGCTCGGCGTCGGTCAGGTCGTCCCAGGACCGGATGTGCACACCGGCCGACGCCAGCTCCGGGCGCAGCTCCTCCATGAAGACCTCGGCGTGCGCCCGGGACAGCGCACGGGAGCGCTCGGTGATCCGGGCCAGCTGCTGGCGGGGGGTGAGACCGTCGGCGCTGCGCACGCTCAGACCGGTCTCGTCGCGGCGTTTCAGGCCGGCCACCCGGACCATGTAGAACTCGTCGAGGTTGGACGCGAAGATCGCCAGGAACTTGGCGCGCTCCAGCAGCGGCTGGCTGGCGTCCTCGGCGAGCGCCAGCACCCGGGCGTTGAAGTCGAGCCAGGACAGCTCGCGGTTGAGGTAGCGGTCCTCGGGCAGCACGTCGGGCACCGACGACGCCGGAGCGGTGGCCCCGGCCGGCGGCGCGATCGGGGCCGCACCCGCCGACGGCGCGGGTGGCGCCGGCGGCGCGGCGGGCGGGGCCTGCTGGGCCGGGATCTCCGGGGGCACCGGCTGGTCGGGGCTCACCTGGTCGGCGACGGGCTGGTTGGAGGTGTGCAACCGGCGCGATGCCGGGCGCGGGGCGCGCCGGCCGCCCGGCCGCTGCCGCGCCCGGGAGTGGGCGGGGCCACCGGGCTGAGGGGTGCCGTTGCGCCCGTTCGGTGCTGCCGCGTCGTCACTCACCCGACGATTGTTTCGCACGCCGCTGGCCCGGGCCAAGCCGGACACCGCGGGGTTCGGTGAATTCGCGGTGCGGGCCCCGGAGATGTGTCACACATTCGGGCTGCGCAGCGCCGCCGGCGGGGGGCCGGCGGGCGGTGCGGCGTCCCGGGCGTCGATCACCGCTCGGGTCCATGTGCCGACGCCGAGCCGGACGGCCTCGTCGAGATCGGTGACGGTGTCGACGTCGCGGCGCAGGCCGGGCCGCACACCCGGCAGCACGACCGCACCCGACTCGCGGTGCGCGGCCGCGGAGGCGCCGCCGAAGTGCGGGTCGAGCCGGTGACCAGGGGCGGCGAGCAGCAGCGTGGTGCCCTCGCCGGGGGCATCGGGCTGGAACGCCCGGTGCGCGCCCGCGCCGAAGAGCCGGGCTGCGACGGTGACGGCGTCGTCGAGCTCCGCCGGGCGCAGCGCGGGGAGATCGGCCTGCAGGGCGCCGATCATCGGGCCGGCGTCGCTCGAGCGCAGCAACGTCGCGCCGTGTCGCAGCGCGCCGTTGAGCCCGCGACCGGGGTCGGTGACCACCTCGACACCGAACGCTCCGAGCGCTCCGAGCTCCATGGCGACGGCCGGATCCGAGGAGATCACCAGCACCCGGCCCACCGTCGTCGCACCGACGGCCGCGACGACCGTGTCCCGGGCCAGCGCGAGCGCGAGCCGTTGGTGCGCGCCGAGTTCGCCGACGCCCCCGTCCGCCGCGCCGCGCAGCCTGGTCTTGGCCTTGGGCAGCGGTTTCACCGGCACGACCAGGTCCACCCGCAGGGTCACACCGCCCATCGTCGCACCTCGCACCGCGATCCCGTGTCACGGAGGCGTCACGGCACCGGGTCGGGCGGGGTGCACCGCGGCCGACGGGTACGGGGGTGGGTTTACCGGACCGGGCCGTTGTGGGGAGACTCCATGCCGACGATCCGGATCACTCGAGGTCCGGGACCGCTGACGACCCCGCCTCGACGCGGGTGTGAGGAGGCCGCCGGTGGCCCGCGAGAAGGGCGGATTCTGGGTCGGGCTCGCCGCGACCGTGTTCTATCCGCTGGGCTGGCTGACCGGCCGGCAGCGGTACGAGGGCCGCGAGCACCTGCCCGCGAGCGGCGGGGCGCTGCTGGTCGGCAACCACATCTCCCACCTGGACCCGATCCACACGGCGCTGTTCGTGCACACCGCGCGCCGGGTGCCGCGGTTCATGGCCAAGAACGGCCTGTGGGACGTCCCGGTGCTCGGCTCGATCCTGCGCGGCAGCGGGCAGATCCCGGTCTTCCGCGACACCGCCGACGCCCAGCAGAGCCTCGCGGCAGGCACCCAGGCGCTCGCCGACGGCAAGATCGTCATCATCTACCCGGAGGGCACGATCACCCGGGACCCGGCCGGGTGGCCGATGCGGTCCCGGACCGGGGTCGCCCGGATGGCGCTCGCGTCGGACGTGCCGATCGTCCCGATGGTGCACTGGGGCACCCGCGAGGTCTACGACCACTACGGCAAGCGGTTCCGGCCGCTGCCGCGCACCGAGCTGGTGCTGCGGGCCGGGGAGCCGGTGGATCTGTCGGCGTACCGGGGCCGTCCGGTCGACGCCGGTGTGCTGCGCGAGGTCACCGACATCATCATGGGGCGGGTCCGGGATCTGCTGGCCGAGGTGCGCGGCGAGCCGGCGCCGGCCGAGTTCTACCGCCGCGGCCAGGAACCGGAGGCCGGGTGATGAGTTCCGCGCGTCCGGTGAACGAGCCGGTGCACGACATCGCCCGGGTCGCGGTGCTCGGAGCGGGGAGCTGGGGCACCTCGTTCGCGAAGGTCCTCGGCGACGCCGGGCGCGAGGTGCGGCTGTGGGCCCGCCGCAGCGAGGTGGCCGACGCCGTCAACGGGACCCGGCAGAACCCGGATTACCTGCCCGGCGTCGAGCTGCCGGTCGGGTTACGGGCCACCGCGGACCCGGCGGAGGCCCTCGACGGGGTCGACGCGGTGGTGCTGGCGGTGCCGTCGCAGTCGCTGCGCGCCAACCTCGAACGCTGGCGCGACCTGATCCCGGACGGGGTGACGCTCACCAGCCTGGCGAAGGGCGTCGAGCTGGGGACGCTGAAGCGGATGACCGAGGTGATCGACGACGTCACCGGGGTCGGGGTGAACCGGCTCGCCGTCGTCTCCGGGCCGAACCTGGCCGCGGAGATCGCGCACGAGCAGCCGACCGCCACCGTGATCGCCTGTGCCGACCACGGCCGCGCGGTGGCCCTGCAGACGGCGTGCGCGACCGGGTACTTCCGCGCCTACACCAACACCGACGTGGTCGGTGCCGAATTGGGCGGCGCCGGCAAGAACGTGATCGCGCTCGCGGTGGGCGTCGCGTCCGGTATGGGGCTGGGTGACAACTCGCGGGCGTCGCTGATCACCCGCGGGCTGGCCGAGATGTCCCGGCTGGGGACGGCACTGGGGGCCTCCCCGATGACCTTCGCCGGCCTCGCCGGGATGGGCGACCTGGTGGCGACGTGCTCGTCGCCGCTGTCGCGCAACCGCACCTTCGGTGAGCAGATCGGCCGCGGTGCCACCCTCGCCGAGGCCGAACGGGCCAACCACGGCCAGGTCGCCGAGGGGGTCAAGTCCTGCCTGTCGATCTGTGAGCTCGGCGAGCGGCACGGTGTCGAGCTGCCGATCGCGGACGCGGTCCGCCGGGTGTGCCACGAGGGGATGACCGCGCACCAGATGGCGAAGGAGCTGATCTCCCGGGCGCCGAAGCCCGAGTAGCGTTGCGCCCGATGAACGGCGACGGGACCAGGTGCGTACGGGGCGGCGGGCACGAGGAACCGGAGATCGGTGACCCCCTGCACCGTGGCCCGGTGCTGACCAGCACCTTCCACCTCGGCCTTCCGGAGCAGGCCGAGCCGGGTGCGGACTTCTACGCCCGCGCGGGCAACCCGACGTGGCGCGAGTTCGAGGCGGCCGTCGGGGCGCTCGACGGTGGGCCGTGTGTCGCGTTCCCGAGCGGGATGGCGGCGATCGCGGCGGTGCTGCGCGGGTTCACCGGGCCCGGTCGCGGTGTCCTGCTGCCCTCGGACGGTTACTACGTGGCCCGGGCGCTGGCCGACGAGGAGCTGGCACCGCTGGGGATCGGGGTCGGGTACTGCGCGACCGCGGGGGACTGGGCCGCCGCGATCGAGGAGTCGCGGCCGGGGCTGGTGCTGGTGGAGACGCCGTCCAACCCGGGACTGGAGGTGTGCGGCGTCGCCGCGATCGCCGCCGCCGCGCACCGGACCGGCGCGGTCGTCGCGGTCGACAACACGACGTGCACCCCGCTGGGGCAGCGGCCGCTGGAGCTCGGCGCGGATCTGGTGGTCGCCTCCGACACCAAGGCGCTGTCCGGGCACGGGGACCTGCTGCTCGGGCACGTCAGCGCCGCGGACCCGGTGCACGCCGAGCGGATCCGGGCCGCCCGGACCCGGGGCGGGGCGATCCCGGGGCCGATGGAGACCTGGCTGGCGTTGCGCGGGCTGGGCACCCTGGACCTGCGGCTGGCCCGGCAGGCGGAGAACGCCCGTGCGCTGGCTGTGGCGCTGCGCGAGCACGGCGCGGTGCGCGACGTGCGCTGGCCGGGGCTGGCCGACGACCCGGCGCACCAGCTGGCGCGGACCCAGATGCGCCGCTGGAACGGTGTGCTGCGGTTCACCCTGCCCGACGTGCACGCCGTCTCCGGCTTCCTGCAGCGCAGCACACTGGTCGACTCGGCGACGAGCTTCGGCGGGCTGCGCACCGCCGCGGACCGGCGGGCCCGGTGGGGCGACGCGGTGCCCGAGGGGCTGGTGCGGCTGTCCTGCGGGGTGGAGGACACCGACGACCTGGTGGCCGACGTGATCGGTGCGCTCGGGTAACGGCCCGGACGCTTCGGCCCAGACGTTTCCGCTGGTGGGGCTCGGTGATCAGGGGCCGTCGGCGGGCTGCGGACCAACGGGTACACCGGTTGTCGGCGTCACTATCACACTCGCGAGATCGGCGGCATCTGCCCTCAGGCAGCGCCGGTTCTGGCTGGTCGGCGCCGCCGGTGCCGATCACATTCCTGTGGCACCC
>NZ_JBFAON010000018.1:0-119379 GCF_040659795.1 Pseudonocardia sp. NPDC049635 | reverse complement strand
GATCGTGACACCGGTGGCGACGGTGCGGCCGGCCGTGCCGAGCACCGGCGGACGGCGCAGCCCGTAGCGGCGCAGGCCCAGTGCGGCCAGCGCGACCCGCCCGCGCAGCGCCGGCACGGCGTACCGGATCCGGCCCGCCGCGTCGCTCAGGACGGTGAGCTGCGGACCGTCGGGCCGGGGCCCGCTACGGGTCCCGGTGTCGGCCCAGGTGTCGGTCTTCAGGATCCCTGCCCCGATCGGCTCTCGCCGGTTGCCCGGCTGATCCGGCCGGGCACCCGGGGTACCGGCTCAGGTCCCGACGTCCGCCCGGAACTCGGCCCAGCGGGCCAGCGCATCACCGGGCAGGCCCACGGTCGCCGCCGCGCCGTTCTGCGCGACGGCCTCCAGGTCGGTCGTGATCCAGTGCACGGCGAAGGCGAAGTTGCCGAACCAGATGTCCCCGTCGACCTGCAGGACCCGGCCCTCCCGGGCCGCCGGCAGCGACTGGAAGACCGGTTGTGACAGCACGGCGTCGGCGTCGTAGAACTGGCCCTCGGGGACGACGACGAGATCGGCGTCGTGCTCGCCGATCCCCTCCGGGGAGATCGGCACCACCGAGAAGTCGCCGTCCTTGACGTCGACGTCCTGCGCGGCGGGACGGGTGAACCCGGCCCCCTCCAGGATCGCCGACAGCGGGGTGCCGCGGGCCGCGGAGAAACAGCAGTCGCCGTAGGTCTCCCCGATCACCGACAACGAGGTCGGGCCGGGCTTCGACCCGGCCTGCACGGCGCTGATCCGCTCCTCCAGAGTGGTGACCATCGCGCCGGCTTCGTCCTCACGCCCGACCGCCGCACCCGTCGCGGTCAGCGAGTCCTGCCAGGTCGTGTCGTAGTACGGGATCGCGACCACCGGTGCGATGGGGGGTCAGCGCGTCGTAGGTCGCCTGCATCTCGACACCACCGGTCATCACGATCATGTCCGGGGCATGGGCGACGATCTCCTCGATCGGCGGACTCTCCAAGAACGTCGTCCCCGGTGTGACCGTCACCCCGGCATCCTCCAGCACGACCCGGCCCACCTCGGACCCGAACGAGCCGTAGACCACCGCGGGCTGCACACCCAGCGCCATGAGGTTCATCGCGGCGTACTCGTCGGTGGCCAGGATCGTGGCCGGCTCCGCCGGGACCTGCACCTCACCGAGCGGGTGAGTGACCGCCCTGGTCTGCGCCTCGGTCCCCGCCGGGCCCTGACCGCCGCAAGCAGTCAGCACGAAGGCCATCGCGACCAGCGCGGCGATCCGTGCCCGGAACCTGCCCCGCGGACGGCCTCGTTCGAACGTTCCCAACGATTTACTCCTTGCGTCGCGGTGGCCGGGCCACCTCGCCCCTCTGCTGGTCCTGCGTGCCCGCCTCGCCCCGCCGCCTTCGAGTATGGTTAGGCTCATCTAACTCGGATGTCTGAAGTGTGGCAATCGTCGGTTCCCGGGCCGGGATCCCGCGGCGTGCCGACGAGGTCGGTCCGCCCGGACAGCACGAACGTGGTCGCCCGGTCCGCGTCGCCGTCGGGCTCGACGGTCAATGCGGGCACCGCACACTGCATCCGGGCGTGCTCGGCCAGCAGCGCCCTGGCTACGAAGCAGCCCACACCCCGCCACACCAAGATCACTGACCCCACACCGTCAGTGTCCGGCGGAGGGGGCCAGGCTCACCGTGAGGTGCATGCGGGCTGACCGGGCTCGCCGGAGCCGACGCTCGACGACGACCGCGGCAGTCACCTGTCGACGGATCCTGAAATCTGACTGTGAGACTGCTGGAGTCGGCTCGGATCGGCCGTGATGGGCTGGCGGTGAGGCGGCGGGCGTGGCCCGAATTCTGACTGGCTTCGTGCCTTCGCAGGGGACTTGTCCGTTCACTGGCCTCGCTGCCGGCCCGGCCGGGAGCAGCTGGCCTGATCAGGAGCTTGACCGCCAGATCGCAGCTGGCGTGTCCCGTCACAGTCCTGCCGAGTCTCCCGAACCGGACCGGGGCTGGCGTCCGCCCCGGTCGACGGAGAACGCGTTGCCCATGCTCGCAGAACTGGTCGAAGTCGTCATCGGCGTCGACACCCACAAGGACACCCACACCGCTGCCGTCGTCACCGCCAACACCGGCGCGGTCCTCGCCCAGGCCACGGTCACCGCGGATCCCGCCGGCTACGACGGCCTACTCGAACTGGCCGCGCAGCACGCCGGGATACGGGCGTGGGCGTTGGAAGGCTCCGGAGGCTACGGCGCCGAAGACTGACCGCACGCCTCACCGAGCGACAGGAACTGGTAGTCGAGCTCGACCGCCCCGCCCGACCGACCCGGCGAGCAGGAGCGAAGTCCGACCCGATCGACGCCGTCCGCGCCGCCGTGACGCGTTGGCCCGCACCCATCTCGCGCAGCCGCGGACCGGCCCCGAGAGGGCGGCGTTGCAGGTCCTGCTCACCACTCGACACGCTGCGGCCCAGGCTGCAACCGACGGTCAGCGCCAGTTACAGGCGCTGGTCGTCACCGCTCCCGAACACGTCCGTGCCCGGTTCCGGGGCCTGTCCACTCGCAACATGCTGGCCGCCGCGATGCAACTACGACCGGCGCACTACGCGGATCAGGTACACGTGTTCACCGCGATGACCACGCTCAAAGCCGTCGCTCGCCGTGTCCGGGCCCTCGAGGACGAGGCCGCGGCGCACGAGAAGGCGATCCGCGCGAACGTCGCCTCCTGGCGGCCTGCTGACTCTCACCGGAGTCGGGCCGATCGTCGCCGCGACCGTGCTGACCGCGTGGTCGCACGCCGGACGCTGCCGTGACGACGGGGCGTTCGCCATACTGGCCGGCACCGCTCCCATCCCGGCCTCGTCAGGCAAGACGGTGCGCCCGGCTCAACCGCACCGGGGATCGCCAGCTCAACCGAGCCGTCTACACCATCGTCATCACTCGGCTCCGGCTCGACCCGGTGACCCGCGCCAACGCCGACCGCCGCCGCGCCCAGGGCAGGACCGACCGCGAAATCCGCCGCTGCCTCGGCCGCTACGTCACCCACCAGCTCTTCCGACAGCTCGAAACCGAACCGCTCACAGTCCTTGACGCGACATAGGAGCGTCCCCCCTGGGGGTTCACGGGTTCTAGAAGCCGAGATCCCCACCAGGGTCAGTCTTCAGCATCCGTTGACACCGTTCACCCGGCGGGCCCGCCGGTCTGCTCAGCGGGCGGGTCCGGCGGTGTGCACCGGCGTCGACGACGGCACGATCTGGGCGAGCAGCTCGGCGCACCAGCCGAGCAGCTCGACGTCGCGCACCGGCGCCCCGCCGATCCGTCCGCCCTGCACCGGCTTCGGCACGGTGACGATCTGCGCCGCAGCCTTGTACTGCGCCTTCGGGTAGAGCCGGCGCAGCCGCAGCTGCGCCGAGTCCGGCAGCTGCACCGGCCCGATCCGCAGCTGCGTCCCGGCCGACGCCACCTCGCGGACGCCCAGGCGGCGGCAGAGCTGCCGGAACCGGGCGACCTCGAGCAGGTTGCGCACCGGGGTCGGCGGTTCGCCGTAGCGGTCGGTCAGCTCCTCCACGATCGCACCCAGCGCCGCGTCGTCGGGCGCCTCGGCGATCTTGCGGTAGACCTCGAGGCGCAGCCGCTCACCGTCGATGTAGTCGTGCGGCACGTGCGCGTCGACCGGGAGATCGACCCGGACCTCGGGCAGTTCCTCCTCGATCTCCCCGGCCTCACCACCCGCCTGCTTGCGGAACGCGGCCACCGCCTCACCGACCAGCCGGATGTAGAGATCGAAGCCGACGCCCGCGATGTGCCCGCTCTGCTCGGCGCCCAGGATGTTCCCGGCGCCCCGGATCTCCAGGTCCTTCATCGCCACGGCCGCGCCGGAACCCAGCTCGGAGTGCTGGGCGATCGTCGCCAGCCGGTCGTGCGCGGTCTCGGTCAGCGGGTGCTCGGGCGGGAACAGGAAGTAGGCGTAGCCGCGCTCGCGACCCCGGCCGACCCGCCCGCGCAGCTGGTGCAGCTGGGACAGCCCGAGGGTGTCCGAACGCTCGACGATCAACGTGTTGGCGTTGGAGATGTCCAGACCGTTCTCGACGATCGTGGTGCACACCAGCACGTCGAACTCGCGGTGCCAGAACGCGCTGACCGTGCGTTCGAGCAGGTCCTCGTTCATCTGCCCGTGCGCGACCGCGACCCGGGCCTCGGGCACCAGGTCCTGCACGTGCTTGGCGGCCCGGTCGATCGAGGAGACCCGGTTGTGCACGTAGAACACCTGGCCGTCGCGCAGCAGCTCGCGGCGGATCGCGGCGGCGACCTGCTTGTCGTCGTAGGCACCGACGTAGGTCAGGGTCGGGTGGCGGTCCTCGGGCGGAGTCGTGATCGCCGACATCTCGCGGATCCCGGCCAGGCTCATCTCCAGGGTCCGCGGGATCGGCGTCGCCGAGAGGGTGAGCACGTCCACGTGCGCGCGCAGCGCCGTGATGTGCTCCTTGTGCTCGACGCCGAAGCGCTGCTCCTCGTCGACGATCACCAGGCCGAGGTCCTTCCAGCGGACCCCGGACTGCAGCAGCCGGTGGGTGCCGACGACGATGTCGACCTCGCCCTCGGCGAGCTTGTCCAGGGTCTCGCGTGCCTCCGCCGGATCGGTGAACCGGGACAGGCCGCGCACCGTCACCGGGAAGGCGCGCATCCGCTCGGAGAACGTCGTCAGGTGCTGGGTCGCGAGCAGCGTCGTCGGCACCAGCACGGCGACCTGCTTGCCGTCCTGCACCGCCTTGAACGCCGCCCGCACCGCGATCTCGGTCTTGCCGAACCCGACGTCGCCGGAGATCACCCGGTCCATCGGCACCGGACGCTCCATGTCCCGCTTGACCTCGTCGATCGCGGTCAGCTGGTCGGGCGTCTCGGTGTAGGGGAAGGCGTCCTCCAGCTCGCGCTGCCACGGGGTGTCCGCGGCGAAGGCGTGCCCGGGCGACGCCTGCCGGGCGGCGTAGAGCTGCACCAGCCCGGCCGCGATGTCCTTGACGGCCTTGCGGGCACGGCCCTTGGTCTTCGCCCAGTCGGCGCCGCCCAGCTTGTTCACCGCGGGCTGTTCCCCACCGACGTAGCGGCTGATCTCGTCGAGCGCGTCGGTCGGCACGAACAGCCGGTCCGCGGGCTGGCCACGCTTCGACGAGGCGTACTCCAGCACCAGGTACTCCCGGGTCGCGCCGGAGACGGTGCGCTCCTTCATCTCCACGAAGCGCCCGATGCCGTGCTGGTTGTGCACCACGTAGTCACCGGGCTGCAGCACCGCCAGGTCGACGGCGTTGCGCCGGCGCGGGGTGGTCTTGCGGGGCGCCGCGTCCAGCCCGGCGCGGCTGCCGGTGAGATCGGCCTCGGACACCAGCACGAGCCCGATCTCGGTGGCCGTGAAGCCGTTCAGCATCCGCCCGCAGGTGACGGTGACGACGCCCTTCTCCGGCGCCTCGGCCAACGCGGGCACGGCCGTCGCAGGCACCTCGGCCTCGCGCAGCTGCTCCATCGAACGGTCCGCGGTGCCCTGCCCGGCCAGCACCAGCACCGCGGCACCACCGGTGGCGACGTGCGCGCGCAGATCGGTCAGCGCCCGGTCGATGTCACCGCGGTAGGGCTCGATCTCGTGCAGCGCGGGCACGATCGCCTCATCGGACCCGGAGAGCAGCGGCGACAGCGAGATCACCGGCCGCCCGGTGGCGGTGGCGTGCGCGAGGGTGGTGGTGAGGTCGCGGTACGCCGAGCCCGAGACGTCGATCGGCGCCTCCCCGCCCGCTCCGCTCGCCAGCCAGGACGCCTCCAGGAACTCCTGCCCGGTGCGCACCAGGTCGGCGCAGCGGGTGCGGATCCGCTCGGGGTCGGCGACGATCACCCGGGTGCCGGCCGGGAACAGGTCGGTGAGCTGCACCATCTCGGATCCCACGAGAACCGGGACCAGCGACTCCATCCCCTCCCCCGGGATGCCCTCGGCGAGCTTCTCCAGCAGCTCGCGCAGCGGGTTGCGGTTGAGCCCGGCGGCCTCGGGCTGCTCGGCGGCCAGCGCCCTGGCCCGCGCCCGCACCGGTCCGGTGAGCAGCAGCTCCCGGCAGGCCGGGACGATCACCCGTTCCACCTCGCCGACCGAGCGCTGGTCGGCGACCGAGAACGCCCGCAGCTCGGAGACCTCGTCGCCCCAGAACTCGACGCGCACCGGATGCTCGGCGGTCGGCGGGAACACGTCGAGGATGCCTCCGCGGACGGCGAACTCGCCGCGCGCGGTGACCATCTCGGCCCGGGTGTAGGCCAGCTCGACCAGGCGCTCCAGCAGCTGCTCGAAGTCGTGCTCCTCACCCGGGGCCAGCGAGACCGGTGCGAGCGCACCCAGTCCCGGTGCCACCGGCTGGATCAGGCTGCGCGCCGCGGTGACGACCACCCGTGGCGCGGTCTCCGTGGACGCCAGCCGGTGGAAGATCGTCAACCGGCGGGCGACGGTGTCCGGCCGCGGCGACAGCTTCTCGTGCGGCAGCGTCTCCCACGACGGCAGGACGACGACCGGGGAGCCCGCGCTGTCGGTGACGGTGTCGGCGGCGGCGTCCAGCGCCTCGCCGTGCCCGAGCAGATCGGACACGGCGGCCGCGAGGTCCTCGGCCTCCCGCTCGGTGGCGGTCACGGCCAGCACGGTCGAGGACTCGGCGAGCGCCGCGGCGAGCAACGGGCGCACCGCAGCGGGGCCCTCGACGCTCACCGCGGGGGTCTCGGTGGTGCGGGTGTCGGCGTCGCGGGCGGCGTCGACCGCGGCCCGCAGGCCGGCGTCGGACAGGGCGGAGGTGAGCAGACCGGACAGGATGGCCACGACGGCGCTGGCTCCTCGATCGGGAGTGGGCTGGCGGTGCGCAGGACAGACCCCTGCCCGGGTCGCGTGCGGTCCGGGCGGGGTGCCGGCTTCCGACGATACGCCCGGCCGGCGGGCCGGGTCGGGGCAGCCCTCACCGGTTCCCGACCGCCGGACGTCGCAGGGCGGCGGAGCGGACCGCCGGCCCGCGACGCCCGATCAGCGGGCGTAGCGCAGCTCGGCGCGGGCGCGGGCCTTGGCCGCCTCGACCGCACGGTCCTTCGGCGGGGCGGTCGTGGTCAGGCCGTCCAGGAGCTCGCGGGTGGCGGCGGCGACCGCCGCCACCGCCCGGTCGAACACCTCGGTGTTGGCCTGGGAGGGCTTCGCCGTCCCCGAGATCTTGCGGACGTACTGCAGCGCCGCCGCCTGCACCTCGTCGGCGTCGGCGGGCGGCTCGAAGTTGTGCAGCGTCCGGATGTTCCGGCACATCGGCGCCTCCGGCGCTCGTGAGTGGTCTCGCGGTGCGAGCCACGATAGCCACTCACGAGCGGCCCTCGCCTACTTGACGACGTGCATCGACCCGTCCAGCTCGCCGGCCTTCTGCCGGGCGTTCAGCACGGCGAGCCGGGTGAAGGAGTTGTCGAACGCCTCCTGGGTGAGACCGCGCGCCTTGTACTCGGTCGCGAGCTGCTCCGCACCGGCCGGGATGGTCCAGCCGGCCTCGAAACCGAGCTCCTTGCGGGCCCGGGAGAAGTCCACCCGGTACGAGCGTGGGTCGTTGCCCGCCTCGCCGGTGATGTTCAGCGTCGAGCCGGGGACGGCGTCGATGACGGCCTGGGCGATCTCGGCGACGGTCCGGTTGTTCTTCTCGGTCCCGACGTTGTAGGCACGGGCCCGGACCACGTCCGCCGGGGCGGCCAGCGCGGCGACGACCGCACCGGCGATGTCCTCGGCGTGCGCCAGCGGACGCCACGGGGTGCCGTCGGAGAGCACGGTCACCTCGTTGGTGAGCACCGCGCGTCCGACCAGGTTGTTCAGCACGATGTCGGCGCGCAGCCGCGGCGAGAAGCCGAAGGCGGTCGCGTTGCGCATCGACACCGGCACGAAGTCGGCGGACGCCAGATCGGCGAGATCGTCCTCGACGCGGACCTTGGAGATCGCGTACGGGGTGACCGGCTTCAGCGGGGCGTCCTCGTCGACCAGGTCGTCGCCGGACTGGGCGCCGTAGACCGAGCAGGTCGAGGCGTAGACGAACCGCTCGACGCCCGCCTCCTTCGACAACCTCGCCAGCCGGGTGGACGCGTGGTGGTTGATGTCGTAGGTGATCTCCGGTGCGAGCGAGCCGAGCGGGTCGTTCGACAGCGCGGCCATGTGCACGACGGCGTCGAAGCCCTGCAACTGGTCGACGGTGACATCCCGCAGGTCGGTGGAGAACCCGTCGACGTCGGGGGTGTCCAGCGACCCGAGGACGCAGGAGGCGAACAGCCCGGAGTCGAGCCCGGTGACCTCGTGGCCCGCGGCGGCGAGGATCGGCGCCATCACCGTTCCCAGGTAGCCCTGATGTCCGGTGAGCAGTACCCGCATGGTGGTCCCTTCGAGAGTGTGGTCGTGCGAATCAGGCCGCGCCGAACCCGGGCGAGGGCTCGGCTCCGGCGATCGGGGCGACGGACAGGGTCAGCTTCTGCACGTGGAACGCCTCGGCGTAGCGGGCGTGGCACTGCACGCCGCGCACCCGGGCGAGCCCGCGGAAGGTCTCGTCGTCGAACCAGGGACGGTCCTGCTGGGAACCGTAGTGCTCGCTCAGCTTCGCGACCTTCTCGGTCAGCACCGGCTCCGCGAGCGGCAGGTAGACCGAGGGCTGGGCGAGGTCGCCCTCCCACTTGAGGATCTCGTAGCCCAGCGTCAGATGGTCCCGGAAGGCGGTCGGGATCATCTGGGCGAGCGTGCGGTGGTCCTGGTGGGCGTCGTGCGGGGACGGCCCGAGGACCAGGTCCGGCTCTCCCCTGGTGCGCAGCTCCTCGAGCGCCATCTTGGCCCGCTCCCAGTGCTGCGGGACCCGCCCGTCCGGCAGGTCCATGACGGCGACCTCCAGCTCGGCCCCCGGGGTGAAGGCGGCCAGCGCGGAGCGCTCCTCCTCCTCCCGCAGCGAACCGGCGCCGGTCAGCACCAGTGCGGTGACGCGGACACCGGGGTACGCGCGGCACAGTTCGAGCAGCGAGCCACCGGCGCCGATCGCGATGTCGTCGCAGTGCGCCCCCAGCAGCAGGATGCGGTCCAGGCGCTCGGGCAGCAGGTTCAGCACGGTGTCTCGGTCCCTCCGGCAACTCGGCGCGTCAGTCGCGCTGGTGGCTGCTGTTGTGCATCGCGGCGATCGCAGCCTGCAGCGGGTCGCGGTCGGTCCCGTGCGACTCCCACAGCATCCACGGCCGGGCGCCACCCTGATAGGCGGCCTCCAGGGCGTTGCGCTCCTTCACGGTGTCCGCGGGCTGCCAGAATCCCCGGTGCCGGAACGCCGTCATCCTGCCCTTGCGGGCCAGTGGCGCGCACACGTCACCGATGAGGTCACAGTCCTTCTCGATGTGGTCGAAGACCTCGGGCCGGAACATCAGATAGCCGCCGTTCTCCCACAACGGCATCTCCTGCAGCGTGGTGATCGATTCGAGCTTCCCGTCGTCGGTCACGTCCACGCAGTGGAACGCCGACTGCGGCGGGACGGCCATCAGCTGACCGATCGCGTCGGTGTCCCGGAACTGGTCGACCATCCGGTCCAGCGGCGCGTCGGTGAGGACGTCGGCGTAGTTGGCGTGGAACATCTCGTCGTCCTCGACGAGATGGCGCACCCGCCGCAGCCGCTCGCCGATCGGCGAGTCCAGACCGGTGTGGACGAACGTGATGTTCCAGTCCTGGATGTCGCTGCCCATCAGGTCGACCTGGCCGTGGTGCAGCACGAAGTCGTTGGACTCGGTCTCGTCGTAGTTCAGGAAGTAGTTCTTGATGTGGTGCGCGCCGTAACCCAGGCACAGGACGAAGTCCTTGTGGCCGAAATGGGCGTAGTAGCGCATCACGTGCCAGACCAGCGGACGGGGCCCGACCGGGTGCATCGGCTTGGGAAGATCGGAGGTGCCGTCGCGCATCCGCATGCCGTAACCACCGCA
This sequence comes from Pseudonocardia sp. NPDC049635, assembly GCF_040659795.1. Lineage (NCBI taxonomy): Bacteria > Bacillati > Actinomycetota > Actinomycetes > Pseudonocardiales > Pseudonocardiaceae > Pseudonocardia > Pseudonocardia sp. NPDC049635. Next base: position 109,409 of record NZ_JBFAON010000018.1, on the reverse strand, counting down.
GAACAGGACGACCTTCACCTCAGACCACCTCCAGCGACGGGATCGGGAACACGAGCCGCCCACCCCAGTCGTGCACGTGGGCGAGCTGCTCGGTGAGCTCGGTGCGCAGGTTCCAGGGCAGGACCAGCACGTAGTCGGGGCGGTCCCGGGTGATCCGCTCGGGATCGTGGATCGGGATCCGGGTCCCCGGCGTGAGCCTGCCGTGTTTGTACGGGTTCCGGTCGACCGTGTAGGCGAGCAGGTCGGGCCGGATCCCGCAGTAGTTGAGCAGCGTGTTGCCCTTCCCCGGGGCCCCGTAGCCGACGACCCGCTGGCCCCGTCGACGCGCGCCGATCAGGAACGACACCAGGTCGTCGCGGACGGTGGAGACGGCCTCGGCGAACCCGTCGTGCCCCTGCGGGGTGTGCAGGCCCGCCGCCGCCTCCGCCGCGAGCACCTCGCGTACCCGCTCGCTCGGCTCCCCGGCGGCGCCGTCGGGGCGGGCCCACATCCGGATCGACCCACCGTGTGTGTCCAGCGGCTCGACGTCGACCAGGGTCAGACCGCCCGCTGCGAGCGCCCGCTGCCCGGTGAGCAGCGTGTAGTACTGGAAGTGCTCGTGGTAGATCGTGTCGAACTGGCGGCGCTCCACCAGCGTGAGCAGGTGCTGCACCTCGACCGAGACCCAGCCGTCGTCGGCGACCAGGGCGCGCAGGCCCTGCGCGAAACCGACGACGTCCGGGATGTGCGCGAACACGTTGTTCGCGCAGACCAGGTCGGCCGGGCCGTGCTCGGCACGGACCCGGGCGCCGGTCTGCGGGGTGAGGAACGCGGTGAGCGTCGGGACGCCCTTCTCCCGGGCGGCCTCACCGACGTTCACGCTGGGCTCCACGCCGAGGCAGCGGATGCCCTCGGCGACGACGTGCTGGAGCAGGTAACCGTCGTTGCTGGCGACCTCGACGACGAACGACTCCGGCCCCAGGCCGGCCCGCGCGGCGGCGTCGTCGACGAACCGGCGGGCGTGCTCCACCCAGGACGAGCTGAACGAGGAGAAGTAGGCGTACTCGGAGAACGTCTCCTCCGGCGTGATCTCCGGCGGGAGCTGGGCCAGCAGGCAGGCGTTGCAGACCCGGACGTGCAGCGGATAGGTGACCTCGGGCCGCCCGGCCGCCTCCGGTGTGAGGAACAGCTCGCACGGCGGTGTCGCGCCGAGGTCGCAGAAGCTGCGCAGGTCCGTGGCGCCGCACAGCCGGCAGGTGAGCACCTCGTCCGCCGCCGCGCCGGACTCCACGCCACCCGGCCTGGACACCCCCGCTCTCAGCACGTACCGCAGTCTGTCAACTCCGGACGCCCGCGGCACGCCCGGGGGTGGTGTCGCCCGATAGTGGGTGTTTGTCCGGGGATCGGCCATCGCAAACCGGGCCGGGGCGAGGTGCGCCGCGAGGGCGCCCGATGGCGCATGCCACCATGACCCGGCACGATCCGCCGTGGTGTAACGGCAGCACCTCGGATTTTGGTTCCGATGGTCCAGGTTCGAATCCTGGCGGCGGAGCAGGGCCCTGACGTGCGACGCGGCCCGGCCGGGTCTCCCCCGGGCCGGGCCGCACACCGCACCTGACATCCGCCCCGGCATCAGCACCCGGATCAGGCCGACGACTGACCGGCGAGCAGACCGGCAGGGTCGGGGCTGTAGGCGACCATCCAGCTCGGGTCGATGCGGTACCACACGTTCTCGTCCCAGAACGGATCGTCGCTGTCTCCGTCGTAGTGACTGACAAGGTGGTCCCGGATGCCCGGCCATGTCGGGTCGTGGCTCGCCCCCGCCGGATTCAGCGCCACGGCACGGCCGTGCGTGAAGACGCCGAGTTGCTCACCGCGCAGGAAACTCGCGCTGACGCCCGGCCGCGCCGCGAGATGACGGGCCTTGGCGGCCCGGCGGTGGGTGCCGACGACCCAGCGGCCGTGCAGGAGATGCCCGTCGGCACCACTGATGCGTGGTTCACCGCGCCGGGTGACCGTGGCGACGGCCAGGGTGCACATGCCTCGGCAGACCCGGACCACCTGCTCGGCGTTCAGGGTGCACTCCCCTGGCCGGACGATCGACTTGAGATGGCTGCTGGAACCCGCCCAGGACGTGTCCAGCAGGGCCTGGAGCCGGCGGAGCTCGTCGGGAGTTTCGAACATTGGGCCAGGCAACCAGTTCGCACCGACGGTGTCGGCTGCTACGCGGCCCGGTCGGGCACGACCTCATGGGTCTCGGTGCGTCCGGGTGGAGCGAGTCGCGGATGGATCTGCGTCCACCCGGCCAGCGCGAGAAGTGCGGTCAGCGCGAACGTCGGGCCGAGACCCACCAGGCCGGCGGCGGTGCCGGCCAGTGCCGAACCGGCGGTCTGCCCGAGGCCGAGGGCCAGGAAACCCCAGGTCACGCCCCGTGACGGCGCTTCGGGGAACAGGCGGGCACCCCACAGGATGCACAGCCCGGTCAACGCCATGAAGCCGGCTCCGAACACGCCCGCGGAGACGACGGCACCGAGCGGGCCCGGCGCCGGGAGCGCGAGCAGCGCGATCCCGGCCGCCCAGCACGTCCAGATCACCAGGCCGGTGGCCCGCAGACCGTGGCGTTCCACGGCGCGACCCGCGGTACCGCCGACCAGGCCGACCAGGCCGATCGCGCACCAGGCCCAGGTGGCGACCCCCGGGCTCAGGCCGGCCTCATCGAGCCGCGATGTGGAGAACGTCCAGTAGGGCGCGCTCACCGCCCCCAGCAGGGTGGCGTTGAACAGCAGCGGACCGATCACGACCGGCCGGGGCCACGATCCGTCGCCCGGTCGTCCCGATGCCACGGCGCCGCTCACCGGGCGGGGCAGCGACCATGCGGCAACGGCCGTGACGACCGCCGCGACGACGGCGAATCCGAACCAGATCGGCCGCCAGTCGACCGGGAGCAGCGGGGTGAAGGCGGTCAGGGCCAGTCCGGCACCGGTCCCGGTGTTGGCCCACGTCTGGGCCCGGGTCCGCGCACCGCCGCGAACCGACTGGACGATCAGTTGAGCGACACCCGGTGACGCCAGCCCGGCCCCCGCTCCGGCGACGAGGATCCCGATCCCGAACGACACGACGCCCGGTGCGACGGCCATGGCGGCCAGCCCGGCCGTGGCGAATCCGCCCGCGACGAGCGTCGTGGCCCGGGCCGAGCGCGCGGACGCGGCCGGAGCAGCGGCGAGGCCGAGGACGTACCCGGTGGTCGACACGGCCGAGAGGATCCCGACGGCGACCGGATCGAGCTCGAACGTCGCGCTGAACCGCGGCACGAACAGGCCGTAGGCGTACCGGGCGAAGCCGTAGCACAGAGCGATGACGGCGGCGCCGAGTGCGGCGATCGTCCACCAGCTCCGGGCGACGCCCACCCGAGCGGACGAGCGGTCACATCCCGTATCCATGCCTCGATAGTAAACAGACCGGTATATTTTCCACCGCTCCACGGCGTCGCGGTCGACCACAGAAGCGCTGCTAACCTCGATACTCGCCAGGTGGACCGGCCAGTACGCAGGAGGTTGTGATGGCGCGCACTGCACGGGGCGGTGCCGGGTCGAAGGTGTTGGAGACGGCGCACCGGCTCTTCTACCGGGAGGGCATCCACGCCGTCGGGGTCGACACGATCGCCGCCGAGGCCGGTGTCACGAAGACCGCCCTGTACTCGAACTTCGGTTCCAAGGCGCAGCTGGTCGTCTCCTACCTGCGTGAACGTGATCGGCTCTGGCAGGCGGAGATCGACCGGATCACGGCCTCGATCGACTCGCCCCGTGAGCGGGTGCTCGCGGTGTTCGACGCCTACGAGGCCTGGTCCGCCCGCGACCGGTTCCGGGGCTGCGCGTTCGTCAACGCGGCCGCCGAGCTGCCCCGGCCGGACGATCCGGCGCGCGAGGTCGTGCGGCACCACAAGAGCGCGGTGCGCGGCTACCTCGCCCGGCAGGTCGACCTGCTGTGCGAGCCCGGTCCCGAGCTCCCCGCGCGACTGATGCTCCTGCTCGAAGGGGCCGTCGTCACGTCCGGGATCGAGCGGAGTGCGGAACCGTTCCGGGTCGCCCGCGGGTTCGCCGAATCGCTGCTGCCACCGGACGCATCGGAACAGTCGGCCGAGCGATGACGCGCCGAGCGGCTCCGACCATCCCGGGCACCGAAGGTCGGAGATCACCGACCGCCGCTCTCCACACTGGAGCCCGCACCGGAAGGGCCCCAGGGAGTGGACATGGAACTGTGGAACCACGCGATGGACGCGATCGAGGAGCGCCTCGACCGCGAGTTCGACGTCCGTGAGGTCGCCGCGGTGGCGGCGACGTCGGAGTACCAGCTGCGCCGGGTGTTCTCGGTGCTCGCCGGGATGCTGCTGTCGGAGTACGTCCGCCGGCGGCGGATGACCGTCGCCGCCTGCGCCGTGCGGGCGGGTGGCGAGGCCGTGCAGGACATCGCCGTGCGCTTCGGCTACTCCTCGGCCGACGCGTTCTCCCGGGCGTTCCGCGGCGTGCACGGGATCGGCCCCGAGCAGGCACGGCGCCCGGACGCCGTCCTGGTGTCACAACCCCGGCTGGCCTTCCACCTCACCGTCGACGGGAGAACCGACATGCGCTACAAGATCGTCGAGAAGCCTGCCTTCCGCGTGGCCGGCCGCCGGGTGCGCGCCACCGTCGCGTTCCAGGGCGTCAACGCCGAGGTCGACCGGTTCGTCCGGGCGCTGCCCGACTCCGACTGGGAGCTGTTCGAGGAGCTCTCCGACCAGGAGCCCCACGGCGCCGTGACGGTGTGGGACGACGCCGACGGGAGCGGACCCGCCGAGGGCTCCGAGGCCGACTGCTACATCGGCGCCGTCACCGGCCGTCCCGCCCCCGACGGGCTCGACGTGCTCGAGGTACCGGCGCACACCTGGGCGTCGTTCACCGCGTCCGGGCCGTTCCCGGAGGCGCTGGAGACGCTCTGGCGGGCCGTCGGGGCCGAGTGGCTGCCCGCGAACCCGTACGAGCTGGTGCCGGCGCCGTCCCTGGTCGGCGCGGTCTACCACGACGAGGAGGGCACACGGGCCGACGTCGAGCTCTGGCTCGCCGTCCGTCCCACGCCCTGATCCCGATGGACGACACGGCCGCGGACCACGATCCTGGGCCCGGCGACGACGATCCCCGGGGAGGCGGGCCGACCATGCCGGACACCTGGGCCGAGGACGCGCCCGGGGTGCTGCGTCTGCCCTCCGGGGTGCTGGTCCGCGGCCGTGCACTGCGCCGCCCGCTCCCCGACGGGCCGGCCCCCCGCTTCGGGCTCTACCTCCTCGGTCGCGCGCCCGGGCCCACCGCCTGGCCGTACCGCTGGGTCCGCTGGCCGGACTTCCTGCTGCCCCGCGACCGGGCCGGGTTCACGGCGGGCCTGCACGAGGTCCGCGACCGGGCCGGTGCGGAGCGCGTGGAAGTGGCCTGCGCCGGCGGTTCCGGCCGCACCGGCACGGCACTCGCCTGCCTCGCCGTCCTCGACGGTGTCCCGCCCCGCGACGCGGTCGACTTCGTGCGGCGCCACTACTCGCCACGGGCGGTCGAGACCCCGTGGCAGAAGCGGTTCGTACGGCGCTTCCGGATCTGAGACGGTCGTCATAGATGAGCCGGGCCCCGGCCGGCGGTCCAACCGTCGAGAACACCCGACAGATCGGACACGCCCATGTCGTTCCAGGCCTACCTCGACGCGATCGAGAAGAAGACCGGGAAGATCCCGGCCGAGCTGGTCGCCGAGGCGACCGCGCGGGGCTTCGGCCCGGCGACGAAGGCCGGGGACATCGTCGCCTGGCTGAAGGCGGAGTACGACCTCGGCCGCGGGCATGCGATGGCGCTGGCCCACGTGGTGCGCAACGGCGCCGCCATCAGCGACAAGCACGTCGGGACGACCGGCACCCACCGCGACGAGTCGGCTCAGCTGCGCCTCGACGGCATCGCGAACCGTTGACCCGCGGGTCCCGCAGGATCAGCGCGGCGGCGACACCACACCCCCGGTAGGCCGTCGCCGTCCCGGTGAGCCCAGGGGTGCGGCACCGGGCGGCAGATCGATCGATCGCGGGCACGGCGCGCTGCGCCGTCCGGGTCGTCGGCGACCGGCACCCGGGGGCGGAGCCACCGGAACGACCACTTTCGGAGCGAAATGTGGTAAGTATCACTAACGACTGAGCCCGCGTGCCGGTCGGGCCGGCACGGGGTTCGGTTTCGGGTCAACGACGACCGACAGGAGCGCTTCCATGGCAGAGACCCCACACGGCCGCAACGGTGCGACCGCGCGCGACGAGTTCGACGCCGTCGTCATCGGCGCGGGATTCTCGGGGCTGTACATGCTGCACCGCCTGCGCGACACCCTCGGCCTCACCGCACGGGTGTTCGAGGCGGCGGACGACGTGGGCGGCACGTGGTACTGGAACCGGTACCCGGGCGCCCGGTGCGACTCGGAGAGCTACTTCTACAGCTTCTCCGACCGGCTCTCCGAGGACCTGCTCCAGGAATGGACCTGGACCGAACGTTTCGCCGGCCAACCGGAGATCCTCGACTACCTGCGGCACGTCGCCGACCGGTTCGATCTCCGTCGCGACATCCGGTTCAACACCCGGGTGGTCGCCGCCGAGTACGACGAGCAGACCGGTCGGTGGTCGGTCCGTACCGACGACGGCGGGACGGTCACGACCCGGTTCCTGATCACCGCCGTGGGCTGCCTCTCCTCGACGAACGTCCCGGACTTCCCGGGCCGCGACGACTTCCGCGGCGAGACCTATCACACCGGCCTGTGGCCGCACGACGGTGTCGACTTCACCGGCAAGCGGGTCGCGGTCATCGGCACCGGAGCGACGGCGGTGCAGGCGGTTCCGGAGATCGCCGAACAGGCCGAACAGCTCTACGTGCTGCAGCGCACCGCGAACTACGACATCGCCGGGGGCAACCGGCCGATGGACGCCGAGGACGGCCGCAAGATCAAGGAGCGGTACCGCGAGATCTGGCAGAACACCCGGGAGACCGGGTTCGGCTTCCCGTATCACACCGCCGACCGCTCCGCGCTCGCCGTCTCGGAGCAGGAACGCCGGCAGATCTACCAGGAGGCCTGGGAACGCGGGGGCTTCCGCCTCGGCACCACGTTCAACGACCTGCTCATGGACGAGGACGCGAACGAGACCGCGGCCGAGTTCGTCCGCGAGCGGATCCGCGAGCGGGTGCGCGACCCGAAGGTGGCCGAGCTGCTCACCCCGCGCGACCACCCGTTCTTCACCAAGCGCCCGCCGCTGGAGAACGGCTACTACGAGACGTTCAACCGGGAGAACGTGACCCTCGTCGACGTCCGGAACGCACCGATCCAGGAGATCACCCCGTCCGGCATCCGGACCGCGGACGCCGAGATCGAGGTGGACGTCATCGTCTACGCCACCGGTTTCGACGCGATGACCGGCAGCCTGTTCCGCCTCGGCATCCGCGGCCGCGGCGGCACCGGTCTGCAGGAGAAGTGGTCCGAGGGGCCCCGCACCTACCTGGGGATCGCCACCCACGGGTTCCCCAACCTCTTCATGATCACCGGCCCGCAGAGCCCCTCGGTGCTGAGCAACATGCCGGTGTCCATCGAACAGCATGTGGACTGGATCACCGCATGCCTGAGGTACTTGCGGGACAACGGGTTCGACACGATCGAACCACTGCCCGAGGCCGAGGACGACTGGGTGGCCCACCACAACGAGGTCACCGAGACCACGCTGCTGCCGCGGGCGAACTCGTGGTGGGTCGGCGCGAACATCCCCGGGAAACCCCGCAACCTCTACCCCTACGTCGGCGGGGTCGGCACCTACCGCCTGGTCTGCGACGCGGTCGCGGCCCGGGACTACGACGGCTTCGCCCTCGGCACCGCCGACGGCGTCCCGTCCGGGACCTACACCGGCGTCCCACGGACCGCCTTCAACGAGGCGCTCGCAGCGGTCTCCTGATCCCGGCCGGTGCCGGGTGCGCCCCGCACCCGGCACCGGCCCGGCCACACCCGCCCACGACCTCCGATCGGAGAACTCCCGTGCCACTCCACCCCGAAGCCCAGCAGCTGCTCGCCGCCCTGGAGGCGGCAGGTATGCCACCGTTCGAGCACATGACCGTCCCTCAGGCACGTCAGGCCGCCCTGGGGTTCATCGACCTCCAGGGCGAGCCCGAGTCGATGGACACCCAGGACCGGACGATCCCCGGCCCGGCCGGGGAGATTCCGGTCCGCATCTACACCCCGGCCGGTGACGGGCCGAAACCGGTGATCGTCTACTTCCACGGGGGCGGCTGGGTGATCGGCGACCTCGAGGTCTGCGACAACCCGGTCCGCAGGATCGCGGCACGCACCGGCGCGGTCGTCGTCTCGGTGGACTACCGCCTCGCACCCGAGCACGTCTACCCGGCCGCGTTCGACGACAGCTACGCCGCCACCGCATGGGTCGCCGAGCACGCCGCCGAACTGGGTGGTGATCCCGAGCGGATCGCCACCTGCGGGGACAGTGCCGGCGCCAACCTCGCCGCCGCGGTGGCGATCGCCGCCCGCGACCGCGGCGGCCCCCGGCTCGCCGCGCAGCTGCTCATCTACCCGGTGACCGACTTCAGCTTCGGCACCGAGTCCTACCGGGACAACGGGGAGGGGTACCTGCTCACGAAGGGATCCATGCAGTGGTTCTGGGCGCACTACCTCGGAGCGCAGGACCTCGGCCAGGATCCCTACGCCTGCCCGGCCCGCGCCGAGGACCTCAGCGGACTCCCGCCCGCCTTCGTCGCCACCGCGGAGTTCGATCCACTGCGTGACGAGGGCGAGGCCTACGTGGCGCAGCTGCGGGCGGCGGGCAACGAGGTGACCGCGAAGCGTTACGACGGGATGCTGCACGGGTTCGCCTGGACGCTCGGGGCGACACCCAGCGGCGCCGGCATGATCGATGACCTGGCCGCGGCGTTCCGGGCGGCCTACGAGCGCCCCGGGGTCCCCGGGTAACCCGCAAGGCCGGTCGCACCCGGGCCGGGACTCCGGCCCGGGTGCGGCACGCGGGGGCGGGAGCCGGGGGCACCGTCGCGGGCACCCGCACCCGCACCGGCACCCGGCCGGTCGTCCGCCCGCTCAGCTCTCCAGCGCGGCATCCAGTGTGATCTCGACACCGGCGAGCGCCTTCGAGACCGGGCAGCCGGCCTTGGCGGCCTCGGCGGCCTCCCGGAAGCCGTCCTCGTCCAGCCCGGTGACCTCGCCACGCACGGTCAAGGTGATGCCGGTGAGCTTGAATCCACCGTTCGCCTCGTCCGGACCGAGCGAGACGTCGGCGGAGACGTCGAGCGACTCCGGCGTTCCGCCCGCCTGGCCGATGTTCGCCGAGAGCTGCATCGCGTAGCAGGCCGAGTGCGCGGCCGCGATCAGCTCCTCCGGCGAGGTGACACCGCCGGCGTCGTCCGCGGCACGCTTCGGGAAGCTGACCTCGTAGGTGCCGACCTTCGAACTGCTGAGCTCGACCTGCCCCGAGCCCTGCTCGAGAGTGCCGTTCCAGGCGGTGCGGGCGCTGCGGGTGGGCATGATGCCTCCAGGCGGATCGGAATCGGTTGTACGCGACCGGTCAACCCGATCCTGAGGCGCACGACTCCTCGACCGTTCCCCGCCGCGCCGAAAGGCGCCGGGCGGGCGTCGAGCGGTTCACCCCGTGGATCCCGCCCCGGTCGCCGGGCCATCGCCCGACCTGCGCCGGAGCTGCCCGGCCCGACACCGGAACGGCGGGCCGGGACCCGTCCCGACCGGCCCCGTACGATTCCGTACCGGCACGGGGGGCCGTTGCACCACGAGCGACCGACCATCCGCGAGGCGGCCGGGGCACGAGCCGCCCGACCGGCGGCGGGAACCCCAGCAGGAGGAACCGAACATGCCCGATGCCCACCAGGGCGGCACCGGCGACCGAACCGACCCGACCGCACCCGGCGCTGCCGCGGCCGTGGTCCTGGCCGCCGGGGCGGGTTCCCGGATGCGCTCGGCGACGCCGAAGGTGCTGCACCGGCTCGGCGGCCGCAGCATGCTGGGACACGCACTGCACGCGGTGGCGGGCGTGCCACCGGAGCATCTGGTGGTCGTCGTCGGGCACGAGCGCGAGCGGGTCACCGAGGCCGTCGACGCCGTCGCCGGCGAGCTCGGCCGCGCCGTCACCGCCGCCGTGCAGGAGAACCGGCTCGGCACCGGGGACGCGGTCCGCGCCGGCCTCGCCGCGTTGCCGGCCGATCTGGACGGGACCGTCCTGGTCACCTACGGCGACGTCCCGCTGCTCGACACCGCGACGCTCACCGCGCTGGTCGGCGAGCACGAGCGGGCCGGCGCCGCGGTCACCCTGCTCACCTGCGATCCCGAGGACCCCACCGGGTACGGCCGGATCGTGCGCGACGACGCCGACCCGGCGCGGCCGGTGACCGCGATCGTCGAGCACGCCGACGCCACCGACGCCCAGCGTGCGATCACCGAGGTCAACTCCGGTGTCTACGCCTTCGACGCCGCTTTCCTGCGGTCCGGGATCAACGGTCTCGCGGCGCACAACGCCCAGCAGGAGCTCTACCTGACCGACCTGGTCGGAGCGGCCGTCGCCGCCGGCCGGGCCGTGCACGCGGTGCGCTGTGCCGACGAGTGGCTGCTGCGCGGGGTGAACGACCGGGTGCAGCTCGCCGAGCTGCGCGCCGAGATGAACCGCCGGGTGCTGCGGCACTGGATGGTCGAGGGCGTCACCGTCGTCGACCCGGCCACCACCTGGGTCGACGTCCAGGTGCGGCTGGGCACCGACGTCGTCCTGCACCCGGGTACCCAGCTGCACGGTGCCTGCACCGTCGGCGAGGGTGCCGAGATCGGCCCCGACTCCACGCTCACCGACTGCGCGGTCGGGCCCGGTGCGACGGTCGTCCGCACGCACGGTGCGGGCGCCGAGATCGGGCCGGGCGGCTCGGTCGGGCCGTTCGCCTACCTGCGCCCCGGCGCCCGGCTCGGCGCCGGCGGCAAGATCGGCACCTTCGTCGAGGTGAAGAACTCCGACATCGGTGCGGGCAGCAAGGTCCCGCACCTGACCTACGTCGGCGACGCCTCGATCGGCGAGATGAGCAACATCGGGGCCTCCTCGGTGTTCGTCAACTACGACGGGGTCCGCAAGCAGCGGACGACGATCGGTTCGCACGTCCGGACCGGCTCCGACACCATGTTCATCGCTCCCGTCACGGTCGGGGACGGCGCCTACACCGGCGCCGGGACCGTGCTGCGCTCCGACGTCCCGCCGGGGGCGCTCGCGGTATCGGGTGGGACACAGCGCACCATCGAGGGGTGGGTGACCCGCAAGCGTCCGGGCACCCCGGCCGCCGAGGCGGCCGCCCGGGCGGGGAGCGGCCCGTCCGGGAACGGCACGACCGCGTCACCCGACGTCCAGCACCAGGCCGGCTCGTCCGGCGACGACAGCAGAGACCTCAGCCGAGGAGGCACCGCACGGTGAGCGCGATCGCAGGTACCCCGAAGAAGAACATGATGCTCTTCTCCGGACGGGCGCACCCGGAGCTGGCCGAGCACGTGGCCAAGGAGCTCGACGTCACGGTCACCCCGCAGTCGGCGTACTCCTTCGCCAACGGCGAGATCTTCTGCCGCTTCGAGGAGTCCGTCCGCGGCAGCGACGCGTTCGTGATCCAGGCGCACTCCGCCCCGATCAACGACGCGATCATGGAGCAGCTGATCATGGTCGACGCGCTCAAGCGCGGCTCGGCCAAGCGGATCACGGCCGTCATGCCGTTCTGGGGCTATGCCCGGCAGGACAAGAAGCACCGCGGGCGGGAGCCCATCTCGGCCCGCCTGGTCGCCGACATGTTCAAGACCGCGGGCGCCGACCGGATCCTCACCGTCGACCTGCACACCTCGCAGATCCAGGGCTTCTTCGACGGCCCGGTGGACCACCTGTTCGCCCTGCCGGTGCTGGCCCAACACATCAAGAACACCCGCCCGGGCGAGAACTTCGCGGTGGTCTCCCCCGACTCCGGCCGGGTCCGGCTCGCCGAGCGCTGGGCGGACACCCTGGGCGGTACCCCGCTGGCGTTCATCCACAAGACCCGCGACCCGCTCAAGCCGAACGAGGCCGTCGCCAACCGGGTCGTCGGTGACATCGAGGGCCGCTGCTGCGTCGTCATCGACGACATGATCGACACCGGTGGCACCGTCGCGAAGGCCGTCGAGGTGCTCCTCCAGCAGGGCGCCGCGAAGGTGCTGGTCGCCGCCACCCACGGCGTGCTGTCCGGGCCGGCCACCCAGCGGCTCGCGGACTGCGGTGCCGAGGAGGTCATCTTCACCGACACGCTGCCGATCCCGGACGAGAAGCGCTTCGGCCAGATGACGGTGCTCCCGATCGCCCCGCTGCTGGCCGAGGCGATCCACCAGGTCTTCGAGGACGGCTCGGTCACCAGCCTGTTCGACGGCAACGCCTGAACCGATCACGCCGACTCCCTGCAGTGCGCCCCACCGAGGCGTTGCGGGTGGGCCCCGCAGGGTGTAGTGCAGTGGTGCCGTAGACTCCTCCCCATCTCCGCGGCGAGGGCGGGTGCACGCTGACCCGCCGTGATCGACGTGGGCCGATCCCGGTCGGCTCCTCGCCGCGCGCACGCCTGTCCCCGCGCAGAACGCCGCAAGAACCGAGGAGCACTCCCGTGGCCCAGACACGCATTCCCGCCGAGAACCGGACCGAGTTCGGCAAGGGCGCCGCCCGCCGCACACGCCGCGCCGGCAAGATCCCCGCCGTCCTCTACGGGCACGGCACCGACCCGGTGCACCTGTCGCTGCCGTCGCTGGAGTTCGCCGCGGTCGTCCGTGAGCAGGGCCGCAACGCGGTGCTCGAACTCGACGTGGCCGGCAGCAAGCCGCAGCTCGCACTGACCAAGACCGTGGTCGTGCACCCGCTGCGGCCCTACATCGAGCACGTCGACCTGCTCGTCATCAAGCGTGGCGAGAAGGTCGAGGTCGAGCTCGACGTCGTCGTCACCGGTGACGCCGCCCCCGGTTCGCTGGTCACCCAGGACCTCAACACCGTCCTGGTCGAGGCCGACGTGCTGAACATCCCGGAGAACATCGAGATCTCCGTCGCCGACGCCGAGATCGGCACCCAGTACTTCGCGAAGGACCTGCGCCTGCCCGACGGCGTCGAGCTGCGGACCGACGAGGAGTACCTGGTCGTGCAGGTCGTCCCGGCCCCGACCGAGGAGGACCTGGAGGCCGAGGTCGACACCGAGGGTGCCGGCGTGGTCGAGGAGCCGTCCGACGAGGAGCAGGCCGCCGGATCGGCCGGAGAGCCCTCCGAGGGCTCGGACGGGTCGGCCGAGGCCGGCTCCGACGACTCCAAGTGAGCCCTGTGCCGGGTCCCGCACTGGTCGTCGGGCTCGGTAACCCGGGCCCGGACTACGCCGAGACCCGGCACAACGTCGGCACCCGCGTCGCCGCCCTGCTGGCGGCGCGGACCGGCGCGGGCCGGTTCTCCGTGCACAAGCGGACGAACTCCGATCTGGCCCAGGGCCGCCTCGCCGGGCGACCGGTGACCGTGGCCGTGCCGCGGACCTACATGAACCTCTCGGGCGGCCCGGTCGCCGGGCTCGTGCAGTACTTCTCGGTACCGGTGACCGACGTGATCGTCGTGCACGACGAGCTGGATCTCGACTTCGGTGTCGTGCGCCTCAAGCGCGGCGGTGGCGAGGGCGGGCACAACGGCCTGCGCTCGATCAGCCGCTCGCTCGGGACGAGGGACTACCTGCGCGTGCGGTTCGGCATCGGGCGGCCGCCCGGCCGGCAGGACCCGGCCGACTACGTCCTGAAGCGGTTCTCGGCCGCCGAGAAGCGCGAACTCGATCTCGGGGTCGACCTGGCCGCCGACGCCGCCGAGGCGCTGCTGGCCGACGGGCTGGAGGCGGCGCAGAACCGCTTCCACCCGCTGTCCGGCTGACCCGCGCCCGGCCGGGGTCTGGACGCCGTCCGGGCCGGGCCGTCGCGGGTGCGGGGGCACGTCCGCCCCAGAAGGGTCCGTCGCGCACATGGCTCGTCCCGCGCTGGTCGGCGCCGCCGGTTCGCTGCTCGGCGCGACGTTGTTCTGGGCGGGCAACTACATCGTCGGCGCCGAGGCGGTCCGCAGCATCGACCCGTTCAGCCTCACGCTGCTCCGGTGGGTGCTGGCGCTCCCGCTGCTGGTGGCGCTCGCGCAGCTGATCGAGCGCCCGGACTGGCGGCGGGTGCTCGCCGCCTGGCCGTGGCTGCTGGTGCTGTCGCTGTTCGGGCTGCTCGCCTACACCGGGTTCCTCTACGCCGCCCTCGAATCCACCACGGCCTTCAACGCCTCGTTGATCAACGCCTTCAACCCGGCGTTGATCGCCCTCGCCGGGGCGGTCTTCCTGCGCGAACGCCTGACGCCGCTCGCGACGACCGGGATCCTCGTCGCGCTGGTCGGCGTGCTGGTCGTCGTCACCGACGGCGACCCGGCGAGCGTGTTCCGGACCGGTTTCGGGCCGGGCGAGCTGCTCATGCTGGGCGCGATCACCGCCTGGACCGGCTACGCGATCGTCGGCCGCCGCGTTCCGCAGCTGCCACCGATCGCCTCGACCGCCGCGCAGGCCGCGTTCGCGGTGCTCCTGCTCGCCCCGTTCGGGATCCTGACCGGCCTCACCCTGCCCGACGACCCGGCCTCGATCGGCTCGCTGCTGTTCATCGTGGTGTTCCCGTCGGTCCTGTCCTATCTGTTGTGGACCCGGGCCCTGCTCGTCCTGCCGGCCGGGAGCGCCGGGGTGTTCCTCAACCTGATCACCGTCTTCACCGCCGCCTTCACGATCGCCGTGGGCGACCCCTACACCGCGGCGCAGGTCGTCGGCGGCCTGGTGGTCATCGCCGGGGTGGTTCTCACCAACGCACCGCACCTGCGGCGCCGCCCCGGCTGAGTGCCACGGCGGGCCGGCTCCGACGGGATCAGCCCGCGGTGCCGAGCAGGTCGGCGGTCGCGGCGCGACGCAGCTTGCCCGAGGGCGTCTTCGGCAGGGTCCCGGGAGCCAGCACCGCCACCTCGGCCGGGCGCACCCCGACCGCGGACACCACCCGGCGCACCACGTCGTCACGGATCGCCTTCACCGCCTCGGGGCTGTCGGCGCCCTTCGCCTCGACCGCGACCGCGAACGACTCGCGACGGCGGTCCGGCCCCGCGGCCAGCCGCACGGCGACGACGTTCCCGGCCCGCACCCCCTCGGCCGCGCCCGCGGCCCGCTCGATGTCGGTCGGGTAGATGTTGCGCCCGCCCATGATGATCACGTCCTTGGTCCGGCCGCAGACCACGACGGCACCTTCCGGGGTCAGGTAGCCCTCGTCGCCGGTGTCGAACCAACCGTCGCCGTCCTGTGTGGAGCGTGGCCCGTCGACGGTGAGATAGCCGGGCGTCACCGCCTCCCCGCGCAGGTGCAGCACGCCGACCTCACGCGGGCCGAGCACCCGGCCGCCGGAACCGACCACCCGCACCTCGATCCCGGGCAGCGGCGGCCCGAGCTCGGGGAACTCCCGGGCCGGCCCGCCCGACGCGGGTTCGGCACGCCGCCGGGTCTCCAGCGCCTCGGCGTCCACCCGGTCCACCGTCAGGCCGGTGTGCACCGGGGCGAACGACACCCCGAGCGCCGTCTCGGCCATCCCGTAGGCGCACAGCACCGACTCAGGGCGCAACCCGAACCGGGCTCCGGCCTCGGTGAACGCGGCGACCGCCGCCGGATCGACCGGCTCGGCGCCGTTCAACGCGATCCGCAGCGACGACAGGTCCAGCTCCCCGTCGTCGACCCGGGCGAGCTGGCGGGCCAGCACCGCATAGGCGAAGTTCGGTGCCGCGGTCACGGTGCCCCGGTACTTCGAGATCAGCTCCGCCCACAGCCGCGGCCGGCCGAGGAAGTCGACCGGGGTGACCGTGACCAGGTCCAGCCCGACCGTCATCGGCACGGTCAGGAAGCCGACCATCCCCATGTCGTGGAACAGCGGCAGCCACGACACCATCCGGTCGGAGGCGACGTCGAGTTCCGACGCGGTGACCATCGAGCCGATGTTCGCGTGCAGGTTCGCGTGGGTGATCCGGACGGCCTTGGGCGCCGCGGTCGAACCGCTGGTCAGCTGGAGCAGCGCGGTGTCGCCCTCGTCGGCGACGCCGGCGTCGGGGACGAACGCGTCCGGGTCACCGTCCAGCGAGTCCAGGGTGCGGAACGGGATGCCCTGTTCCATCAGCACCGGGGCCAGGCCGTCGAAGGGCGCCCCGAGCAGCACCATCGAGGCGTCGATCATCTTGAGCGTGGCGACGGTGTCCGCCGCCCACTCCGCGAGATCGGTCCGCGGGGTCGGCTGGTGCAGCATCGTCACGCTGCCACCGCGCAGCCACACCGCCTGCGCGACCGGGGCGATCGTCGCCGGCTCGCCGGCCAGCACCCCGACCGCACCACCGGACGGGAGGGCGGGCTCGCCGTCGGCTCCGGGCCTGCGCAGCGCCTCGGCGCGGGCCCGGGCCTCCCGGTGCACCTGCGCCCAGCTGCGCCGCACCGGCTCGCGCGGCTCCCCGGTGGTCATCCCGCGGGCATCCCGGTCGGGACCGGTCGCGGACTCCAGCAACGTCGCCAGGAATCGGGACATGCACCCGACACTAGCGACGACCGGCGTGGCGCGCGGCCGGGATCGGTGACCGGTGGACCGCGCGTAGCATCAGGGGCCATGACGGATCAGCAGATCAGCGCCCCTCCTGCCGAACTCGCCGACGCCGTCACGGCCGTCCTGCCCGGGGCACGTACCGATCTGGAGGCCCTGGTCCGCATCCCCAGCATCTGGGCCGATCCGGCCCACGCCGAGGACACCCGCCGCTGCGCCGACGCGGTCGCCGCGCTGGCCCGCGACGCCGGCGCCGCCGAGGTGAAGGTGATCGCCGCCGAGGGTGGCGCGCCGGCCGTCGTCGCGCACTGGCCGGGCCCGGTGGGTGCGCCGACCGTCATGCTCTACGCCCACCACGACGTCCAGCCCACCGGCGGCGACGAGCACTGGACGACGCCACCGTTCGAGCCGCGCGAGCGCGACGGCCGGCTCTACGGCCGTGGCGCCGCCGACGACAAGGCCGGTGTGATGACCCACCTGGCGGTGCTGCGCGCCTTCGGTGAACTCGGCGGCACGCCCCCGGTCGGGGTGGTGCTGTTCATCGAGGGCGAGGAGGAGTCCGGTTCGCCGACGCTGACCGCGCTGCTCGCCGAGCACCGGGAGAGCCTCGCCGCAGACGTCATCGTGATCGCCGACGCCGCCAACCCTGCCGTCGACGTCCCCGCGCTGACCACCAGCCTGCGCGGACTGGTCGACGTGGTCGTGGAGGTCTCGATGCTGGAACGCCCGGTGCATTCCGGGGTGTACGGCGGCCCGATCGGCGACGCGCTCACCGCGCTCTGCCGGACCCTGGCCACGCTGCACGACGACAAGGGTGAGGTCGCGGTGCCGGGCCTGGTGCACGGCAGCTCGGACGCACCCGACCCGGACGAGGCGACCTACCGCGCCGACGCGGGCCTCCTCGACGGCGTCGAGCTGATCGGCTCCGGCAGCATCCCGGAGCGGACGTACGTCAAGCCCGCCGTCTCGGTGCTCGGCATCGACGCACCGCGGGTCGCCGAGGCGTCGAACGTGTTGCTCCCGCGGGCCCGGGCGATGGTGAGCATGCGGCTCGCCCCCGGTGAGGACACCGCGCAGGCGCAGCAGGCGCTCGCCGCGCACCTGGAGCGGAACGTGCCCTGGGGTGCGCACGTCACGGTCACCCCCGGGACCGGGGTCGCCGAGCCGTTCGCCCTGTCCACGACCGGCGAGGTGTACGACCACGCGCGGGCCGCGTTCTCCTCGGCCTACGGCAACTCCGCGGTGGAGACCGGCATCGGCGGTTCGATCCCGTTCATCGCCGAGTTCGCGCGCACCTTCCCCGGGGCCGCGGTGCTGGTCACCGGTGTCGGTGACCCGGCGAGCCGGTGGCACGGCATCGACGAGAGCCTGGACCTGGGAATGTTCGGCCGCGGCGTACTGGCCGAGGCGCTGTTCCTGCAGCGGCTCGCCACGAACGGGTGAGCACCGCCGGTTCCGACCGGAACGGGTATACGGGTCCCATGAAGTTCGGCATCGCCACGTTCGTGACCGACGAGGGCATCCGGCCCGGGCCGCTGGGCCGCGCGGTGGAGGAGCGCGGGTTCGACTCGGTCTTCGTCGCGGAGCACTCGCACATCCCGACCAGCCGCGAGTCGCCGTACCCGGGCGGCGGCGAGCTGCCGCGCGTCTACCACCGCACGCTCGACCCGTTCGTCGCGCTGACCGCGATGGCCGCGACGACGACCGAACTACTGCTCGGCACCGGGATCGTCCTGCTCCCGCAGCGCGACGTCATCCACACCGCGAAGTCGGCGGCCAGCCTGGACCTCGTCTCCGGCGGGCGCCTGCTGTTCGGTGTCGGCGCCGGCTGGAACCGGGAGGAGATGCGCAACCACGGGGTGGACCCGTCGGTCCGCGGTCCGTTGATGACCGAGCAGCTGCGCGCGCTGATCACCCTGTGGACCCAGGACGAAGCCGAGTTCCACGGCGAGCACGTGTCGATCGAGCGGTCGTTCTGCTGGCCGAAACCGGAACGCAGCCCGTACCCGCCGATCTACCTGGGTGGGGAGAGCGAGGCGGCGCTGAACCGGCTGGTCAAGGTCGGCGACGGTTGGCTGCCGCGGGCGCGACTGCCCGTCGAGGAGATCCGCCGGATCCGCGACGAGCTCGCCGGACGCGGGAAACCCGACGTGCCGACCACCGTGTTCGCCGCGCCGGCCGACCCCGATCTGGTCGCCGGTTACGCCGAGGCGGGGGTCGAGCGGGTGACGTTCCTGCTGCCGACCCGGCCCGAACCCGACACCCTCACGGAGCTGGACGAGCTCGCGCAGGTGGCGCAGCGCTTCCGCTGATCCCGCCGGGCACCGGCGCGGTCCGCGCCTCCCCGCGTGGAGCCGGACACGGTGCCCGACGGCGGGGTCGCGGCGCGCCACCGCGACCGGCGGCGCCTCGCACCTTCCGGGCAGAATGGGCCCCGATGGAGATCCGGCTGCTGGGCACGATGTCCGCGACCGACGGGTCCGGTGCCGAGCTGCTCCCCGCCGGCCCGCTGTTGCGTGGACTGCTGGCCCGGCTGGCCCTGGATGCCGGCCGCCCGGTCGACGCCGCCACCCTGGTCGACGCCCTCTGGGGTGAGACGCCGCCGGCGACGGCGAACGCGTTGCAGTCGCTGGTGTCCCGGTTGCGACGCTCACTGGGTGCGGACCGGGTCGTGTCGGCACCGGGGGGCTACCGGCTCGACGTCGGGCCCGACGGGGTCGACGTGCTGCGGTTCGACCGGCTGCGGCGGGAGGCCGCGACCGAACCGGACCGGGACCGGGCCCGGTCCCTCCTGGAGCAGGCGCTCGGGCTGTGGTCCGGCCCCGCACTCGCCGACCTGCGTGAGCTCGCCTTCGTCGGCCCGGCGGCGGCGCGGCTGGCCGAGGCCCGCGCCGTGACGGCCGAGGACCTGGCCCGCCGCACGCTGGGCGACGGGACGCCGGTCCCCGCCGGCCTGTGCGCCGTCCTCACCGAGGTGCTGGCCGAGCAGCCGATGCGGGAGACCTCCGCGGTCGCACTCGCCAGGGTGCTGCACGCCACCGGGAACCGCGCTGACGCCATCGCCGTGCTGGACCGCACCCGTTCCGCACTCGCCGACGAGCTGGGCGTCGACCCGGGCCCGCAGCTGCGGGCCGCCCGCACCGAACTGTTACACGACGCGCCCGCCGGGAACGGCCGGGTCACCGCGCCGGCCCCCCGCGCCGGGGCGGCGGGCACCCCGCGACACCGGGCACCCGCGCTGACCTCGTTCGTGGGCCGGGAGGACGATCTCGCCCGGTTGCGTTCCCTCGTCACGAGCGCCCGGCTGGTCACCGTGACCGGGCCGGGCGGGGCCGGGAAGACCCGGATCGTCTCGGAGGTGGTGCGCGATCTGGACCGGTCGGTGGAGGTGGCCGAGCTGGCGCCGCTCGCCGGGCCGGAGCAGCTGGCGGCGACCGTGCTGCACGCCGTCGGCGGTCCCGATCTCACCCTCGGCGACCGCACCGGGCCCGACACTGTGAGCCGGTTGCACACCGCGCTGGCCGGCCGGGACCTGCTGCTGGTCCTCGACAACTGCGAGCACCTGATCGACTCCGTGGCGGCGCTGGTGCACGAGCTGCTCGGCACGGTGCCGGGGCTGACGGTGCTCGCCACGAGCCGGGAACCGCTGGGGGTGCCCGGGGAGGTGCTGCACCCGCTCGGCGCCCTCGACGACGACCAGGCCGCACGGTTGTTCACCGACCGGGCGGCGGCGGTCGCGCCCGGGTTCGCCGCCGACCCCATGACCGTCGTCGAGATCTGCCGCAGGCTCGACGGGCAGCCGCTGCCGATCGAGCTGGCCGCGGCCCGGGCCCGGATGCTGAGCGCCCGCGAGATCGCCGACCGGCTGGCCGACCGGTTCCGGCTGCTGGTGACCGGGAGCCGGACGGTGCTGCCCCGGCATCAGACGCTGCGCGCGGTCGTCGACTGGAGCTGGGACCTGCTCGGGACCGCCGAGCGCACCCTGGCCGTGCGGTTCGGTGTGTTCGCCGGGCCGGTCGACGCGCCCGCCGTCGAAGCGGTCTGCGGTGGTGCCGGGCTCGACGGCGACCCGCTCGGTCTGCTGGCCGCGCTGGTCGAGAAGTCCCTGGTCGTGGCGACCCAGGATCCCGGCGGCGGGCCCACCCGGTACCGGATGCTGGAGACGATCCGGGACTATGCGGCCGCCCGGCTGGCCGAGTCGGGCGGCCCCGGCCCCTCCGGTGGTTCCGGGGAGTACGGGCGGATGGTGCGGGCGCACGCCGACTGGTTGCTGGCGGTGCTCGAACCCGGTGAGCCCGGGCTGCGGACCCGCGCCCAGCTCGACACGCTGGCGGTGCTGCGCCGGGTGGAGGGCGAGGCGTTCCGGGCGCTCGACCGGGCCGTCACCGACCCTCGCCCGGTGCATGCGCACCGGCTGCTCGCGGCGGTGGCGTGGAGCTGGATGATCCGCGGTGAGAGCATCGCGCTGCTCCACTGGTCCGACCTGGTGGCCGGGCTCGACCCACCGGAGGATGTGCCCGCGGTCCCCACGAACCGGGCGATCCGGGCGCTGCTGCTCGCCGGGTACGTCGCCGGTGAGGGTGCGATCGCCGAGGTCGACGCCGTCGAGTCGGCGCTGCCGGGGCTACCGCACCCGCGGCACCCGGCCGTCGTGCTCGCCGGGCCGGTGGCGCGGGCGTTCAGCGTCGGCGACCCCACCGAGCTGGGTGCCCTGGTGACCGGGGGTGAGTCGCCGTGGTTGCGCGGCGCGGCCGCGTTCCTGGCGTCGGTACACGCCGAGTACGAGGGGGATCTCGACGAGCAGCGCGCCTACCTGCGGGTCGCGCATCCGCTGTTCCGCTCGGTCGGTGACCGGTTCGGTCTCGGGCAGACCGTGGCGGCGCTCGGCGAGCTGGAGGATCTCGCCGGCAACGGTGAGGCCGCCTGTGCCGCCTGGACCGAGTCGATCGCGCTGATCGCGGAGCTGGGCAACCTCGACGACCTTCCGCACTACCGGATGCAGCTCGCCGGCCTCGCCGCCCGGCGCGGTGACGAGGCCGGGGCACGCGAACAGCTGAAGCTCGCCGAGGACCACCTCCGTGAGCATCCCCACCAGCGCCCCGTGGGCTGGCTGGACTGGGGTCGCGCCGAGGTCGAGCGGCGACTCGGCCGGCCGGCGCACGCCCGAGCCCTGCTCGACGAGACGTGGCACGCCACCGGGCCCGGCACCGGCCGGATGCAGCGGGTGGCCCTGCTGCACCTGTTCGCGGCGGCCGCCGAGCTGGACCTCGGCCGGTCGGACGCCGCCCGGGAGCTGCTCGACGGCGCCGCGGACGCGGCCATGGAGAGCAACGACGGCCCGGTGCTCGGCATGGTCGCCGAGGCGTCGGCCCGCTGGGCGGTCGCCACCGGTGACCCGAAGCGGGCCGGCGAGCTGCTCGGGATCGCGATCGCCCGGCGGGGCACCCTGCACCTGGGCGACCCCGAGGTCGTCGCGGCCCGCGACGCCGTCGTCGCCGCTCTCGGCCAGGACGGTGCGCAGACGGCGATCGACCGCGGCCGGGCCGCGGGCCGCGACGTCGCGCCCCGGCCGCTGCGGGCCCATGACCTCAGGTCCGTCGCCGGTACAGGCTGACCGCCAGCGGGGCGAAGACGGCGACGACGACCGCCGAGGCGACCAGCGAGGCGGTGACCGCCGAACCGGCGGGCTCACCGTCCAGCAGGGCCCGGACCGCGTCCGCGCACCGGCTGACCGGGTTCACCTCCGCGAACGGCCGCAGCCAGCCCGGCATGGTCTCCACCGGGACGAACACCGAGCTGGCGAATGTCAGCGGCAGCATGATCATCGCGCCGATGCCCTGCACCGACCGCGGTTCGCGGACCACCACGCCGAGCGCGGTGAAGATCCAGCACATGGCGAAGGCGAACAGCACGACCAGGCCGAACGCAGCCAGCACCGCGAGCGGCCCGGCCGATGTCCGGTAGCCGAGCACGAACCCGAAGGCCAGCATGATCACACCGGAGGTGATGTAGCGGACGAGATCGGCGCCGACCGCTCCGACCAGCGGTGCCGCCCGGGAGATCGGCAGGCTCCGGAACCGGTCGAAGATCCCGGTCTTGAGGTCCTCGGCCAACCCGACACCGGTCCCGGCGGAGGCGAACACGACGGTCTGCAGCAGCACGCCGGGCAGCGCGTACTGGAGGTAGTCGTCGCTGCTCCCGGCGATCGCGCCGCCGAACACGTAGACGAACAGCAGCAGGAACACGATCGGCTGGAGCGTGACGTCCAACAGCGCCTCGGGCGAGCGGATCGTCTTGATCAGTCCGCGGCGGGCGAGCGCGGCGCTGTGCCGCACCGGGGCGGGCACCCAGCTGCGGCGGGTGGCGATCGGTGCGGCGGGTCCGCTCGGCGACGGCCGGTCGGTCAGGGTGGCGGTCACGTGGGCTCTCCGTCGGTGCTGCCGGGCTGCTGGCCGGTGAGGGTGAGGAAGACGTCGTCCAGGCTGGGCAGCCGGAGCCCGATCTCGGCGACCGCGATCCCCGCCTCGGCCAGCCGGGCGTCGGTGCGCGCGAGGGCGCCCGGCTCTCCGGCGGGGGCCCCGACCTCACCGGAGAGTTCGATCGAGGGCTCCGCACCGGTCTCGGCCGCGACGATCGCGGCGACCTGCGGTGCGTCGTCCGGCCGGACCGGACGTACGTGCAGCAGCTGCCCCCCGGTCTGCGACTTCAGCTCGGCCGCCGTTCCGGCCGCGATCACCCGCCCGCGGTCGAGGACGACGAGATCGTGTGCGAGCTGGTCGGCCTCCTCCAGGTACTGGGTGGTGAGCAGGACGGTGACGCCCTCACCGGCGAGCCAGCGGACGGCATCCCAGACCTCGTTGCGGTGCCGCGGGTCGAGCCCGGTGGTCGGCTCGTCGAGGAACAGCACCTCCGGGTCGCCGACCAGGCTGGCCGCGAGGTCCAGCCGGCGGCGCATACCACCGGAGTAGGTACGGACCCGGCGCCCGGCGGCCTCGGTGAGCCCGAACCGGTCGATCAGCTCGTCGGCGCGGGCGCGCGCAGCGCGGCCGGGGAGATCCAGCAGGCGCGCGATGAGCACCAGGTTGTCACGGCCGGTCAGCGCCTCGTCGACAGCGGCGTACTGCCCGGTGAGCCCGATCCGGCGACGGACGCCTGCCGGGTCCGCCGTCACGTCGTGCCCGAGGACGGTGGCCCGGCCCGCCGTCGGCGGCAACAGGGTGGCCAACATCCGGACGGTGGTGGTCTTGCCGGAGCCGTTCGGCCCGAGCAGGCCGAGGACCTGGCCGGGACGCGCGGTGAAGGAGATGCCGTCGACGGCGCGGACGTCGCCGAACGTGCGGACGAGCCCGTCGACCTCGATGGCGGGCGGTGGAGCGTTCATACCTCCACCATGCTCCCGGACCCTGACATGATCCTGGCACCGGGCTGGCACGGCTCGGGTGCGACGCCGACCGGGCGCGGCCCGGCACGGTCGATCGGCCCGGCTCCACCGCCACCCCCCGACGGCGGCGGCGGAACCGAACCGCTCCCCCCGTCACGACGACGCTCCCCAGCCCGCCGTGACCCGTCCGACGGTATCGGGGCCCCCGCAGCCTCCGGATCGGTCGAACTACTGATCTCCAACCCCCGCTCCTCCTACCGAGGTAGGAGAAACGCCCTATCCCTCGGCGCGTTCGGCGGCCTCGAGCCATTCGATCTCGACCGTCTCCCGCTCCGCGACGACCGCCTTGAGCTCGCGATCGAGCTCCATCAACCGGTCCGGGTCGGTGGCCGCCTCCGCCAGCTGCCCGTGCAGCCGCTCCTCACGCTTCGTGAGCTGCTCCATCCGCCGTTCGAGGCGTTGCGCGTCCTTGCGGGCGGTCCGCTGCGCGGCCGCGTCGACCTTGGGAGCACTCGCCGCCGGGGGCCGCGCGGTCGCCGGTGCGGTGGGGGCCGCCCCGGCCGGGCCGGCGGCAGCTCGGCGCGCCATGTACTCGCCGATCCCACCGGGCAGATGGGTGAGCTTCCCGTCGCCGAACAGCGCGAGCACCTGATCGCAGACCCGCTCGGTGAGGTACCGGTCGTGGCTGACGACGACCAGCGTGCCCGGCCAGCCGTCGAGCAGGTCCTCCAGGCCGGCCAGGGTGTCGACGTCGAGGTCGTTCGTCGGCTCGTCGAGCAGCAGCACGTTCGGTTCGTCCATCAGCAACCGGGTCAGCTGCAGCCGGCGACGCTCACCACCGGAGAGCCGCCCGACCGGGGTCCACTGCCGGGCGGCGGGGAACCCCAGCTGCTCCAGCACCTGCGACGCCGTCATCTCCTGCTTGCCGAACCGCACGTACTTGGCGACGGCCTCGGTCGCCTCCAGCACCCGCATCTCGGCCGGCAGATCGACGAGTTCCTGGGTCAGCTGCGCCAGCTTCACCGTGCTGCCCTGCACCCGGCGTCCGGCGTCGAGCTCGCGCTCTCCGCTCAGCGCGCGCAACAGCGTCGTCTTGCCGGACCCGTTGATCCCGACGATGCCGACCCGGTCCCCCGGGCCGAGCCGCCACGTCACCCGGTCCAGCAACGTGCGGCCGGCGATCTCGACCGTGGCGTCCTCCAGCTCCAGCACGGTGCGGCCGAGCCGGTTGGTGGCGAACTGCATCAGTTCGACGGTGTTGCGCGGCGCCGGGACGTCGGCGATCAGCGCCTCCGCGGCCTCGATCCGGTACCGCGGCTTGGACGTGCGGGCGGGCGGGCCCCGCCGCAGCCAGGCCAGTTCCTTGCGGGCGAGGTTGCGGCGGCGCTGTTCGGCGGCGTCGGCCTGCCGGGACCGCTCGGCCCGGGCGTAGACCCAGTCGGCGTATCCCCCCAGGTAGGACTCGACCTTCCCGTTCGCGACCTCCCAGGTGCGGGTGCAGACGGTGTCGAGGAACCAGCGGTCGTGCGTGACGACGACGAGTGCGATCCGGCGGGTGATCAGATGGTTCGCCAGCCAGGCGATGCCCTCGACGTCGAGGTGGTTCGTCGGCTCGTCGAGCACCACCAGGTCGAGTTCACCGACGAGTGCCGCGGCCAGCGCGACCCGCCGCTTCTCACCGCCGGAGAGCCCGTCGGTGGGCCGCTCCACGTCGGTGATCCCCAGGCCGTCCAGCACGTCGCGCACCCGCGGGTCGGACGCCCACTCGTGGTCGGCACCGTAGTGCTCCAGCACGATGTCACGGACGGTCGACCCGGCCGGGAAGCGGTCGCGCTGGGCCAGGTGCGCCATCCGCAGGCCACCGAGCCGGGAGACCCGGCCGCCCTCGGTCGGGCGTTCCCCGGTGAGCACATCGAGCAGGGTGGTCTTGCCGCCGCCGTTGAGGCCGACGACGCCGATCCGCTCGCCGCGTTCCACCCCCAGCGACACGGAGTCGAGCAGGATCCGTGAGGCGTCACCGGGCACGTGCGCGGTGACGTTCTCCAGGTTGAGCAGGTTCTCGGGCATCAGTTCCTCCGGCCCTCAGGCACGTGCCGGCGGCCAGCTGCCGGATCCGGTCGGTCCGCCGCGCCCCGGCGGGGGCTCGTGTTCGTCGATCACCCGCGCGCCACCGACCGGGCCGTGGGCGACGCGGACGGTGCGGCACACGCCCATCCCGGCCAGCTCGGTGGCGACCTCGACCGCGCAGTCGGCGTCCGCGCAGAGGAACGCGCAGGTCGGCCCCGATCCGGAGACCAGCCCGGCGATCGCCCCTGCGTTCACCCCCGCGCGCAGCGTGCGACGCAGGTCCGGCGCCATCGAGACGGCGGCGGCCTGCAGGTCGTTGCCCAGGTTCAGGGCGAGCTGGCGCGGGTCGCCGCCGGCGAGCGCCTCCAGCACCGGCTCGACCGGGCGCACCGGCGGCTCGGCGCCTGCGCGCAGCCGGTCCAGCTCCGCGAACACCGCCGGGGTGGACAATCCACCGCGGGCCAGCGCGATCACCCAGTGCAGCCGATGCCGGGCCAGCACCGGGATGACCTGCTCACCGCGGCCGGTGCCGAGCGCGGTGCCGCCGTGCAGGCCGAACGTGACGTCCGAGCCGAGCTCCGCAGCGAGCCCGGACAGGTCGTCGCGGCCCAGGTCCAGCCGCCACAGGGTGGACAACGCGACCAGCGCACCCGCGGCGTCGGCGGAGCCGCCCGCCATCCCGCCGGCGACCGGGATCCCCTTCCGCAGGGTGACCCGGACGTCCGGTTCGCGGCCGGCGTGCTGGGCCAGCAGCTCGACGGCGCGCCAGGCCAGGTTGGTGGCGTCCAGCGGGACCTCGGCGACACCGTCGCCGTGCACGTCCAGGGCGGGCTCCTCCGCCGGCTCGACCGACACCTCGTCGAACAGGCTCACCGCGTGGAACACGGTGACCAGGTCGTGGAATCCGTCCGGCCGCACCCCGCCCACGGCGAGGTGCAGGTTGATCTTCGCGGGGACCCGGACGGTGACCGGTCGCGGCACGGCGGACAGCACCGTTCAACCCTACGGGCAGCGCCGGGCGGCGTGCCGCCACCCGGGGGCGAGGGGTGGCCCGGCTCACCGCCGGGCCGGCTCGCCCCCGCCCGCAGCGGCTGCCGGGCGGGCGCGCAGGTGCTGCGGCCTGGCGAAGCACAGCACCGCGACGAGTCCGACCGCCACTACCGCCGCGGGCAGCAGGACGGACTGGGCCATCGCCGTCGCGAACGGTTCGCGCGCCTGGTCGGGGAGCGAACCGGCCGCGGCCGCGGCGTCCGGGCTGAGGGCCAGCCCCGGTACGAGGGCCGCGATCCGTGCCTCCATCAACACGGCGATGCTTGCGCTGCCCAGCACCGCACCGACCTGCCGGGTGGTGTTGTAGACGCCGGATCCCGACCCGGCCTGTGCCATGGGCAGGTTGCGGGTCGCACTGGTCGAGATCGGCGCCCACACGCACGAGCTGGAGATGCCGAGCAGCGAGATCGGCAACAGCAGCTGCCAGACCGGGGTGTCCGGGGTCATCACCGCGGCCAGCCAGAGCAGCCCGATGACGAACGTCGCCATGCCGAAGCCGCCGATCAGCCGCGGATGGATCCGGTCGGTCAACCGGCCGGTCCACGGTGCGAGCGCACCGGAGAGCACGGCGAGCGGCACCAGCAGCAGCGCCGCCTCGCTCGGTGAGAACCCGCGGACGTTCTGGGCGTAGATCATCAGCGGGAAGCCCTGCGCGGTGGTCGCGAAGCCGACCGTGCAGATCGCGATGTTGGCGAGCGAGAAGTTGCGGTCCCGGAACAGCGCCAGCGCCACCAGCGGCTCGGCCCGGGTGCGGGACTGCCACCACACGAAGACCACCAGCACCGCGGCACCGGCGACGATCAGCGTCCACACCGGGACCGGGCCGACGATCGGCCCCCAGTCGTAGCGCTGGCCCTCCTGGATGCCGAACACCAACAGGAACACACCGGTCGCCGACAGCACGACGCCGACCAGGTCGAACCTCCGGGAGGAGGTCTGCAGAGCAGGAACCAGGTACCAGACGGCGACGAACGCGAGGACGCCGAACGGCACGTTCACGAAGAAGATCCACTCCCAGCCGAGCCCGCCGACCAGGACGCCGCCGAGCACCGGGCCCGCGAGCGTCGCGACGCCCGCCACGGCTCCCCACAGGCTCATCGCCCGGCCACGCTGAGCCGCCGGGAAGGTCCGGGTGATCACGGCCATCGTCTGCGGGGTCATCAACGCCGCCCCGAGCCCCTGCGCGACGCGAGCGACGATCAGCTCCCCGATCGTCGCGGTCAGCCCGCACCACAGCGACGCCAGCGTGAACACGGTGAGCCCGGCCAGGTAGACGTTCTTCGGCCCGAACCGGTCACCGAGCCGGCCGGTGACCAGCAACGGAACGGCGTAGGCGAGCAGGTAGGCGCTCGTCACCCAGACCACGGTGTTGACGTCGGTGCCGAACGCGGCGAGCAGCGCCGGTGTCGCCACCGTGACGATCGTCGCGTCGACGAGAATCATGAAGAACCCGATGACGAGCGCCCAGAGCGCCGGCCACGGACTCGTCCCGTCCTCGCTCACGACCGCGTCGCGTGCCCTCGTCACCCGACCATGATGCGCCCGGGGCACCGGCCCGCTGCGACGGGGCCGACCACGCCGCTCCCGATCAGACCGGCCGCGCGGCGGCGACGGCGGCGAAGTCGGCCACCGAGAGCCGCTCGGCCCGGGTCACCGGGTCGATGCCGGCCACCCGCAGGGCTTCCTCGGCGGAAGCCGGCGACCCGGCCCAGCCGGCGAGCGCCCCGCGCAGCGCCTTGCGCCGCTGGGCGAACGCGGCCTCGATCACCGCGAAGGTCGCGGCCCGGTCGGCGCCTGCGGGCGGATCCTGCCGGACGAACCCGAGCAGGCCCGAGTCGACGCCGGGCACCGGCCAGAACACCGCTCGCGGCACCGGCCCGGCCCGGCGCGCGTCGGCGTACCAGGCGAGCTTGGCGCTGGGCGCGCCGTACTCCTTCGAACCCGGCCGCGCGGCGAGCCGGTCGGCGACCTCGGCCTGCACCATGACCAGCCCGCGCTCGATACCGGGCAGCTCGGCGAGCAGGTGCAGCAGGACCGGGACGGCGACGTTGTACGGCAGGTTCGCGACGATCGCGGTCGGAGCGGCAGCGCCGGGGCCCGCGTCGGCGGCCAGCTCGGCGGCCGTGACCCGCAGCGCGTCCGCGGTGGTGACGGTGAGCCGGTCCGCGAGACCGGGCGCGCGTTCGGCGACGGTGCCGGTGAGCTCCCCGGCGAGCACCGGGTCGATCTCGACCGCGTGCACCCGGGAGACGACCGGGAGCAGCGCCAGGGTCAGCGAGCCCAGGCCGGGGCCGACCTCCAGCACGACGTCCGCCGGGCCGACACCGGCCACCTTCACGATCCGCCGGACCGTGTTGCCGTCGTGCACGAAGTTCTGGCCGAGCTTCTTGGTGGGCCGCAGGCCGAGCCGCTCGGCCAGCACGCGGACGTCGGCGGGGCCCAGCAGCCGGACGGTCCCGTGGTCGCTCACGGCCCCATTGTCACGGGGCGCCCGCGGGCCGGGCGATCCGGGGATCAGCGCAGGCCGAGCTTGCGCGAGCAGGCGGGCCAGGCGCCGTAACCACCGCGGTCGTCACGCACGTTCTCGGCGATGGCGATCTGCTGCTCGCGGCTCGCCTTGTCGGCGGTGGGCGCGTACTTGCTGCCGCCGTAGGCCTGCCAGGTCTGCTTGTTGAACTGCAGGCCACCGTGGTAGCCGTTGCCGGTGTTGATCGACCAGTTGCCGCCGGACTCGCACTGGGCGAGCCGGTCCCAGGTCGCACCGTTCGACACGGCGGGCGCCTCGGTCGAGGTGCGCTCCTGGGTCTGTTCGACCTTCTTCTTCGTGCCGACCTTCACCACGCGCGGTGTCGCCGGGGTGTCCTGACCGGCACCGATCCGCTCGCGGGAGACCTCGTTGCCCTGCTCGTAGGTGACCCGCCAGATCACGCTGCGCTCACCTTCGGAGCCCGGGTCGACGACGGTGCGGGTGCCCTCCTCGAGCGTCGGGTCAGCCACCTCCTGCTCCGGGACCGGGAGCTTCAGCAGCTCCACCACCTGCGCGTCGACGATGTCCGCCGCGCTCGCCGGGGCCGCGACCGGGGCGAACGACGCGGCGGAGGCGGTGTTGTCCAGGGCCATCGACGCGGCGCCGAGATCGGTGGCGCCGGCAGCCAGGTCGGCGCGCAGCGTCTGCGGCTCCGGCTCGGCCTGCGGCACCATCACGGCCGCGGCGAGGCCGCCGGTGGGCAGCGAGAACAACGCCGCCGCGGCGACGGTGCGTACACCCGCCTTCGAACGCGCGGTGGACCGGTGCCTGCCCTCGTACGCGGGTCCGGCCAGACCCGCCGGGGCGGAGACGGGAAGCGGACGCGTGACGTCGTCTTCGGACACACCGTCTCCGGACACACCAACGTTGCGCTCGAACATAACTTCCCGGGTGACTCGGCTCTCCGGGCAGGGGGTGTGACCTGCGGAGACGACGGCCGGCGCGGTGCCGGGGAGCGGAACCGATGCGTGGGGAGCGGACCGGCCGTCGTCCCGCGGGTCGGGGGGCATTCCCATCCCGGTGGGTACGACGCAGGACGTTAGCGGACCGTGACCCGCCGGTGGTGCACCCGACGCGCTTGCCGCGGCGAGCGGCTCGTGATCGACGGTGAGTGACGACCGAGCCGCCTGCGGGCTCGGCGGGCGGCGTTATTCGGTTGCGCCCGTCCGGAAGATCCGTTCGGCGTTGCGCCGAGCCATCTCGGCGACGCGTGCTTCCGTCTCCCCGCGCGTCGCCGCCATCCCGCGGACCGTCCAGGGCAGCACGTAGGGCTCGTTCGCCCGGCCGCGGTGCGGGTGCGGGGTGAGGAACGGCGCGTCGGTCTCGACGAGGAACTGCTCGTCGGGGACGAGCGCCGCAGCGGCGCGCAGTTCGTCGTTGTTCTTGAACGTCACCGGACCGGCGAACGACAGCAGGTAACCGGCGTCCACGCACTCGCGGGCCATCGCCGCGTCACCGGAGAAGCAGTGGAACACCACCGTGTCCGGTGCGCCCTCCTCACGCAGGATGCGCAGCACGTCGTCGTGCGCGTCCCGGTCGTGGATCATCAAGGGCTTGCCGGTCCGCTTGGCGAGTCCGATGTGCCAGCGGAAGGCCTCCTGCTGGGCGGGGGGCGGCGAGTGGTCCCAGTAGTAGTCCAGGCCGGTCTCGCCGATGCTGACCACCCGCTCGTCGGCGGCGAGCCGCTCGATCTCGGCGAGGTCGCCGGCGCTCACCGAGGCGGTGCGGGTCGGGTGCAGCGCGACGGCCGCCCACACCCGCGGGTCGGCGTGCGCGGCGCGCACGGCGAACCGGGCACCGGCCAGGTCGTCGGCGATGGTCACCGCACCCACGACGCCGACCGCCGCCGCCCGGTCCATCGCGGCGACCACGTCGGCGTCGGTCTCGCAGCCGCACGCGTCGAGATGGGTGTGGCTGTCGATCGTCGGCGCGGCGAGCGGCTCGGGCGGGTCCGGTCGCGGCCGGCGCCCGTGCGCGCCGGTCTGCGCCTCGCTCACTGCTGGATCGGGGCCCACTCCGGGCCCGTCTCCCCCAGCTCGGGCGCGAGCTTGGTGAAGATCGGCGACGGCTTGGCCAGCGGGCGGCCCACCTCGATCGGGGTGGAGCCCCAGTGCGCCTGCTCGGCGGCGTAGTCGCCGGTCAGCACCGGGTAGGACGGCCCGTCGCCGAGATCGTCGACCTCCTGGCGCTCCGGCTGCGCCGCCCACACCCCGGCTCCGCCCAGCGACTCGTGCACCTGCTGCGCGGAGTGCGGCAGGAACGGGGTGAGCAGCGTGTTCGCGTCCTGCACGACCTGCAGCGCGGTGTGCAGGATCGTGTCCCGGCGCTCCGGGTCGTCCTTGCGCTTCCACGGCTCCTGGTCGGACAGGTACCGGTTGGCCGCCGTCACGACCCGCATCGCCTCGCCCGCGGCCTGCTTGAACCGGTTGCGGGCGAGCAGCCCGCCGACCGTGTCGAACCCGGCCTTCGAGTAGGCGAGCAGCTCGGCGTCGGCCTGCGCGGGTGCCGTCGGCTTCGGGATCGCGCCGACGTTCTTGTGCGCCATCGAGATGGACCGGTTGACCAGGTTGCCCCACTCGTTGGCCAGCTCGAAGTTGATCCGGCGGACGAACTCGTCCCAGGTGAAGTCGACGTCCTGGTTCTCCGGCCCGGCGACGGCGATGTGGTAGCGCAGCGCGTCCGGCCCGAACTCGCGCAGGAAGTCGCCGACGTAGATGACGGTGCCGCGGCTGGTGGAGAACTTCGAGCCGCTCATCGTCAGGTACTCCGACGAGACGACCTCGCTGGGCAGGTTCAGCGTGCCGAAGGTACCGGGCTCGCCGCCGCGGTCGCCCTGCCCGTTCTGGCCGAGCAGGATGGCCGGCCACATCACCGAGTGGAAGGTGATGTTGTCCTTGCCCATGAAGTAGTACGCCTGGGCCGCCGGGTCGGTCCACCACTGCTTCCAGGCGTCCGGGTCGGGCCCACGGCGCGCCCACTCCACCGACGCCGACAGGTAGCCGATCACCGCGTCGAACCAGACGTAGATCTTCTTCATCGGGTTGTCCGACCAGCCGTCCAGCGGCACCGGGACGCCCCACTCCAGGTCACGGGTGATCGCCCGCGGCTTGAGGTTCTCGACCAGGTTCGCCGAGAACCGCAGCACGTTCGGCCGCCAGTCGGTCCGGGTGGCCAGCCAGGAACCCAGCGCCTTGGAGAAGGCGGGCAGGTCCAGGAAGAAGTGCTCGGTCTCGACGAAGCTCGGCGTCTCCCCGTTGATCTTCGATCGCGGGTTCTTGAGATCGGCCGGGTCGAGCTGGTTGCCGCAGTTGTCGCACTGGTCGCCGCGGGCGCCGTCGTAACCGCAGATCGGGCAGGTGCCCTCGACGTAACGGTCCGGCAGGGTGCGCCCGGTGGACGGGCTGATCGCGGCCAGCTGTGTCCTCGGCACGATGTAGCCGTTGCGGTACAGCGAGGAGAAGATGTGCTGCACGACCTCGTAGTGGTTCGAGGTCGTGGTGCGGGTGAACAGGTCGTAGGACAGTCCGAGACCCTGCAGGTCTGCGGTGATGACGTCGTTGTACTTGTCCGCCAGCTGTCGCGGCGTCAGCCCCTCGGCGTCGGCCTGCACCTGGATGGGAGTGCCGTGCTCGTCGGTCCCGGAGACCATCAGCACCCGGTCCCCCGCCATTCGCCGGTAGCGGGCGAACACGTCGGAGGGCACACCGAAGCCGGAGACGTGGCCGATGTGCCGGGGTCCGTTGGCGTAGGGCCACGCCACGGCGGTCAGCACGGCATTACTCATGCTCCCCAGCCTATTCACGGCGGCCGACGCGCCGCCGGGCGGCACGTCCGCCACGCCGGCCCGGACCGCAGATCCACCGGCCGACGCGGCGGGCCGGTGCCATGATGAACGTCATGGATGCTGCCGAGCGCGACCGGGACGCGCTGCTGGACGCGGCCCTCCAGCAGTGGGCGGACGGCGGCTGGGCGGCAGTCGACCCCGTGTCGGCCGCCGAGCGGGCCGGCGTCGGGGCAGAGAGCACCCGGGAGTTCGACTCCGGTGTGGACCTGGCGTGCGCGGTGTTCGACCACGTCGTCGACGAGCGCGCGGCCGTCACGCTCAGCGCGGTCGAGCAGGCCGGACCGAGCACGATGGCGAAGGTACGGGCGGCGCTCGAGGCGTTCTTCGACAACGTCGACGAGGACCCGCGACGGGTGGTCGCGCTGGTCGACGCGATCGGCTGCCCTCCGCTGGCCGCCCGGCGGCGCAGCGCCAACCGGGGCTTCGCGGAGCTGATCACCAGCGGCCACGCCGGGAGCCGGATCGAACCGGACGACCTGCGGGTCGCCGGGCACTTCTGCCTCGGCGGGCTCACCGAGATCATCCTGGCCTGGCTGGACCCGGACAGCCCGGTGACCCGCGGCCAGGCCCTCGAACACGGGGTGCGGCTCTACGAGTCCTGCATGTCCACCCGCTGAACCGACGCCGCTCAGACCTGCGCGGAGCCCTCGTCCCAGCTCAGGTGCAGGGCACCGGTGACGGTACGCAGCTCGACGCCGAGCGTCTCCAGCCCGAGGACGCCACCGGTCGCCTGCACCGGGAGCAGCCGGCTCCCGACCGCGCGGAACACCTCGGCACGCCGGTCGTCGGGGTGCACGACGAGCAGCTCCCGCACGCCGGCCGCAGCGTAGAACTCGATCTTCTCGTAGGTCTCGTCCTGTGCGGATCGGACCTCGACGACGAGATCGGCACCTTCCACGCCACGGTCGGAGAGATGCTCGGGGCGGCAGTAGAGCTGGTCCGGGATCCGGTAGTCGTCCTCGGAACGGAACAGCCCCGTCTCCACGTGCGGGACGAGTCCGCGACGCTGTGCGAGCCGGCCGAGGGCCAGCATCAGATTCGTGCTGAGCCGCTGATGCGGGCCACCCGGCGGCGGAACCATGTGCAGCACTCCGTCCCACATCTCGTCCCGGCCGTCCAGCCCCAGCCGGCGGCGCTCGTCGAGCATCGCCTGCGGCGGGTCGAGCATGAGGACCTTCATGGAGGTGATGATACGCAGCGGGCAGCACCCCGGGACCCGATCCGGACGGATGGCGGCCGGACCGTCGTCCCTTCGCGGACCGACCGGTGCGGCGTATCGTTGCACCGTGAACGTGGACGTGACACCGCTGCCCGGGATCGGGGTGCGCAAGGAGATCGAGCTGCGCAGCGGCCGCCGGATCGGTGTCATCACCCACCGCGACGGCCGGATCGAGCTCATCCTCTCCCGGGCCGACGACCCGGACGCCTGCCTCGCCGAGCTCCCGCTCACCGTCGAGGAGGCGGGCACGCTGGCGAACCTGCTCGGCGCCCCGCAGCTGGTCAACCAGCTCAACGACGAGCACCGCGACCTGCCCGGGATCACCACCCGCAAGCTGCCGATCCGGACGAACAGCCCCTACGACGGTCGCCCGCTCGGCGACACCTCGCTGCGCACCCGCACCCAGGTGTCGGTGGTGGCCGTGATGCGGGCCGGGCAGGTGGTCCCCTCGCCCACGCCGGACTTCGTGCTCGTCTCCGGGGACATCGTGATCGCCGTCGGGGAGGCCGACAAGCTCGACCAGGCCGCCGACGTGCTGGCCCGCGGCTGAACCGTCTTGGACCACACCGCACTCGAACTGCTCGAACTCGGCGCCGTCTTCTTCGGCCTCGGCCTGCTGGGCAGGCTCGCGCACCGGATCGGGCTGTCCCCGATCCCGCTGTACCTCCTCGGCGGGCTCGCCTTCGGCAACGGCGGGATCCTCCCGCTCGGTGACATCGGTGACTTCACCTCGCTGGCCGGTGAGGTCGGCGTCGTCCTGCTGCTGTTGCTGCTCGGACTGGAGTACTCGGCCGCCGAGCTGGTCACCGGGCTACGCCGGTCCTGGCTCGCCGGGATCGTCGACATCGTGCTCAACGCGGCGCCCGGCGCCGCGGTCGCACTGGTCCTCGGCTGGGGCCCGGTCGGGGCGATGGTGCTCGGCGGCGTCACCTACATCTCGTCGTCCGGGATCGTCGCCAAGGTGCTGTCCGACCTGGGCCGGCTGGGCAACCGGGAGACCCCGGTGGTGCTGTCGGTACTGGTGTTCGAGGACCTCGTGATGGCCCTCTACCTGCCGATCCTGACCGCGCTGCTGCTCGGGGTGACCCTGTGGGGCGGGATCGGCGCGGTCGCGATCTCGGTCGCCGTGATCTCGGTGGTGCTGGTCGTCGCGCTGCGCTACGGCCGCTACGTCTCCGCGGTCGTCGACTCCGACGACCAGGAGGTCTTCCTGCTCAAGGTGCTCGGCGCCGCGCTGCTGGTCGCCGGGTTCGCGCAGGCGATGCAGGTCTCGGCGGCGGTCGGCGCGTTCCTGCTCGGGATCGCGATCTCCGGCTCCACCGCGGAGAACGCGACCCGGCTGCTGGAGCCGCTGCGGGACCTGTTCGCGGCCGTGTTCTTCGTCGTGTTCGGGTTGTCCACCGATCCGGCGACGATCCCGCCGGTGCTCGGCTGGGCGCTGGTGCTGGTCGTGTCGACCACCGTCACCAAGTTCGCGACCGGCTGGTGGGCGGCGAGCCGGGCCCGGATCGGACGGATGGGCCGGGCCCGCGCCGGAGCGGCGCTGGTCGCCCGGGGCGAGTTCTCCATCGTCATCGCCGGACTGGCCGTCGGGTACGCGGCGGTGCCCGACGAGCTGTCCGCGCTGGCCACCGCATATGTGCTGATCATGGCGATGGTGGGCCCGATCCTGGCCCGCTCCGTCGAGCCGGTGATGCGACTGCTGCCCACCCGGAGCGCCGTCACGACCTGACACCGGCGAGCGGCGCCCGCGGATCCGTGCGGTGGGTCAGCCGTCCCGGGCGGCGAGGGTGGCGTTGTAGAGGTCGCGCTTGGGCACCCCGGCCGCCGCGGCGACGGCGGCGACGGCGTCCTTGAGGCGCTCACCGTCGTCGACCCGCTCCCGGACGGCATCGACCAGCGACGCCACCGGCGGTGCCACCGGTGCCTCGGCACCGGCGAGCACGATCGTGACCTCGCCGAGCACCTCCGAGCTCGCCGCCCAGTCGGCGAGCTCGGCGAGGGTGCCGCGCCGGACCTGCTCGTAGGTCTTGGTCAGCTCCCGGCACACCGCGGCCCGGCGCTGCGCCCCGAGCACCTCGACGGCGGCGGACAGCAGGTCCGCCGTGCGCCGCGGGGACTCGAAGAAGACCACGGCGCGGCGCTCGTCGCGCAGCGTCTCCAGCCAGCGGCGCCGCTCCCCCGGCCGGCGCGGCGGGAAACCCTCGAAACAGAACCGCTCGGCCGGCAGCCCGGACAGGACCAGCGCCGTCGTCACCGCGGACGGGCCGGGCAGGCAGGTCACCGGGAGGTCCTCGGCGGCCGCCGCGGCGACCAACCGGTAACCGGGATCCGAGACCGCGGGCATCCCGGCGTCGGACACGACGAGCACCGTCGCCCCGTCCCGGACGGCCGCCAGCAGGCCGGGCGCCCGCTCGGTCTCCACCGCGTCGTAGTGACTGACGAGCTTCCCCGTCCAGGTGACACCGAGCGCCGCGGCGAGCGTGCGGAACCGGCGGGTGTCCTCGGCCGCGATCACGTCCGCGGTGCCGATCAGCTCGCACAGCCGGGCCGAGGCGTCCCGCGGGTCGCCCAGCGGTGTGGCGGCCAGGACCAGGACACCGGGAGCAGCGGTCGATGCGGGCACCGCACCACCCTACGATCGGGCCCCGTGGCCACCTCGACCGCCGACCCCGGGAGCCGGGTCGCCGGAGCGGCCCCCGAGCCGGGGCTGACGCCCCTCGGCACCCCCCCGCCGTTGCGCCGCGCCGATCCCGGTCCGGCCGCGCGGCTCGGCGCGCCGCCGCCCACCGACCGGTTGCGCGGGTGGCTGGTCACCGGCGGGGTGGTGCTGCTCGCCGCCCTGCTGCGGTTCTACGAGCTGGGCGAGCCCACCGACCGGGGCACCCCGGTGTTCGACGAGAAGCACTACGTGCCGCAGGCCTGGGAGATGGTCCGCAACGGGGGGGTGGAGAACAACCCCGGCTACGAGAAGATCGTCCATCCCCCGCTGGGCAAGCAGCTCATCGCGCTGGGCCAGATGGTGTTCGGCTACGACGGCGTCGGCTGGCGGGCGGCGGCGGCACTGGCCGGGGTGCTGACCGTGCTGCTCGTGGTGCGGGCCGGTCGGCGCCTCACCCGGTCCACCGCACTCGGCGGGCTGGCCGGTCTGCTGCTGATCGCCGACGGCCTGTCCCACGTGCAGTCCCGGATGGGCATGCTGGACGTGTTCGCCGCGCTCTTCGTGGTGGCCGGGTTCGCCGCGCTGCTCTGCGACCGGGACGACGTGCGGGCCCGGATGGCCAGGGTGGTGGCCCAGGGCCGGGTCACCGACACCCCCTTCGGGCCGCGCTGGGGGGTGCGCTGGTGGCGGCTCACCGCCGGTGTCTGCCTCGGGCTGGCCTGCGCCGTGAAGTGGAGCGGGTCGTACTACGTCGCCGCGTTCGGCGTGCTCTGCGTGCTCTGGGACGTGTCGCTGCGACGCCGCGCAGGCGTCGCCCGGCCGTGGGCGGGGACCGTGGCACGCGACCTCGCCCCGGCCCTGTGGGCGCTCGCGCTGGTCCCGGTCCTCACCTACGTCGCGTCCTGGTGGGCCTGGTTCGGCAGCGAGACCGGGATCGACCGGCACCAGGTGGGCCGCGGGATCGGCACCGGCGGGCCGTTCGCCTGGGCACCGGACGCGCTCCGCTCACTGTGGTACTACCACGGCCAGGCGCTGGAGTTCCACGCGAACCTGACCAGCGACAGCGCCGGGCAGCATCCGTGGGAGTCCAAGCCGTGGACGTGGCCGATGGGTCTGCGGCCGATGCTCTACCGCTACTCCGACGAGGCGACCGGCTGCGGCGCCTCGGAGTGCGTCTCGGCGGTGATGCTGGTCGGCACCCCGGCGCTGTGGTGGGCGTCGGTCCCGGTACTGCTGTGGGGTCTGTGGCGGGCTCTCACCCGGGTGGACTGGCGTTGGACGGCCGTGCTGGTCGGCTACGGCGCCGGGTTCCTGCCGTGGTTCGTGAACCTTGATCGGCAGATGTACTTCTTCTACATGATGCCGGTGGCGCCGTTCCTGGTGCTGGCCGCGACGCTCGCGATGGGCCAGCTGCTCGGGTCCGCGGGCATGTCCGAGCGACGACGCCGGGCCGGCCTGCTGGTCGTCTCGGCCTGGGTGGCCCTGATCCTGGTCAACTTCGTGTGGCTGTGGCCGATCCTGGTCGGCGACCCGATCACCCCGCAACACTGGCAGGCGCAGCTGTGGCTGCCGTCGTGGCGCTGACCGCACCCTGCGCCGGACGAGTGAACCGGGGCCTGCCCGGGAACCGGCTGCCGCCGGCGACCGACTCCTGCAGGGTGACACCCGTACCCTCCCCGATCCGCCGGGTCACCCTCGTCCTGCCCGTGGTGCTGGTCGCGCTGCTGTTCGGAGCCGCTCCCGCGTGGGCGCACACCGAGCTGGAGTCCAGCACGCCCGCCGAGAACGCCGAGGTGGCCCAGGCCCCGTCCGAGATCACCCTTACCTTCTCCGAGAACGTGCCGGCGGACACCGCCGAGATCGCCGTGCTCGGGCCGGACGGCACCGACCACGCCGGGGGCCCCGCCACCGGTGCGGACGGCACCCTGACGGTGCCCCTGCAACCGCTGGGCGCCGCCGGCTCCTACACCATCGAGTACCGGGTCGTCTCCGACGACGGCCATCCGGTCTCCGGCACGATCCCCTTCGTCCTGACCCAGGCCGGGCCGGGCGCTGCGACGGCCGACGCGGCGACCGCCGCTCCGACGACCTCCGCCGCCGCGCCCGCGGCCGCCGAGGACAGTGGAGACGGCGGTGACGGGGCACCGGTCTGGCCGTGGGTGCTCCTCGCGGTCGTCGTGCTCGGCGGCGGGGCGGCGGTGGCCCTGCGCCGCCGCCCCGGCTGATCCCGCGCCCGACGAGATGACCGACACGACCACCCCCCGGCGCGACGCCGGACCGGCCACCCTCGCGGGCTGGTCCGCCGTCGCGCTCGGCGCCGCGGTCGTCGCCGCCGGGCTGAGCGGCGGCATCGGGCCGGACTCGGTGCCGCTCGATCTCGCCGCGGCCCTGGTGCGGGCCACCGCCGACCTGGCCGCGCTGCTCGTCGCGGGGGCGGCGCTCACGATGCTCCTGGCCCCGGGACGGTCCCCCGGCACGGACCGGGCACTGATCGTCGCGGTGCCCGCCTGGACGGCGGTGCTGCTCGTCGAGGCCGTCGTCCGGGGTGCGACGGCGGCCGGGGAGCCGCTCACGAGGGTGCGCCCGGCCGACGTCGTCGGTTACCTGACCGGCCCGGCCGCCGGGACCGGCCTGATCCTGGCCGGGACGGCCACCGTGCTGCTGCTCGGCTGTGTCGCCGGGCGTCCGGCAGGCGCGGGCCCGGCGGCGCTGGTGCTGGCGCTGGCGATCGCCGGGGCCGCGGCACCCGCCGCGTTCGGGCACGCCGCGGCGTCGCCGCACGCGGCGCTCGCCGTCCCCGGAGTGGTGCTGCACGTGGCCGCGGCGCTGCTGTGGGTCGGTGGCCTCGGTGCGGTGCTCGTACTCGCCCGCGAACCCGCACGACTGGCGGTCGCGCTGCCCCGCTTCTCCCGGCTGGCCGGTTGGAGCGTCGCGCTGCTGGTCGTCTCCGGGGTGCTCGCCGCGACCGCGCGGCTGGGCTCACCCGCTGAGCTCGTCGACGGCGGGTACGGCGCCCTGGTGCTGGTCAAGATCGTGCTGCTGGCGGGTGCGGCCGCGCTCGGCGGCCTCACCCGCCGACGGTTACGTGCCGGGCGGATCCCGGTGCTCGCCTGGGCCGGCGTGGAGATCCTGCTGCTCCTCGCCGCGATCGGTGTCGCGGCGACCCTCACCCACACCGCCTGACCGGGCGCAGCCCTCCTCGGCTCCCTCCTGGTCCGGGCTCAGCGCTCGTAGGTCGCGGTGATGGTCGCCCTGGCCAGGGTGTGGCTGAACAGGTTGAACCCCAGGTAGGCCGGGGAGGCGGTGCGCGGAACACCCAGCCGTGTGACGTCGACGGCGTGCACGACGACGTAGTAGTGGTGCAGGCCGTGGCCCTCCGGTGGCGCGGCCCCGAGGTACTGGTGGATCCCGGCGTCGTTGGGCAGGGCGAGCGCCCCCTCGGGCAGGCCCGCCCCGCCCGGGTCCCCGGCGCCCGCCGCCAGCGACGTGACCCCGGCCGGGATGTCGGCGACCGCCCAGTGCCAGAAGCCGCTGCCGGTCGGGGCGTCCGGGTCGTAGACGGTGACGGCGAAGCTGCGGGTGGCGACCGGGAAGTCGCGCCAGCTCAGCTGCGGTGAGCGGTCCTGCCCACCGGCGCCCATGATGCCGCTGACCTGCGGCGGCGCCAGCGGCACGCCGTCGGCGATGTCGGTGATGGTCAGGGTGAAGCTCTGCACCTCGGGCAGGAACAGGTACGGGTTCGGCGGTGCCGAGACCGATGACGTCATCGGATTCTTCCTCCTCAGTTCCCGCTCGCGCGGTACTCGGACGCGATGTAGTCGGCCTGCCGGACGGCCAGGGCGACGATCGTCAGCGTGGGGTTGGCCGCCGCGCCGGTGGTGAACACGCTCCCGTCGGTGACGAACAGGTTCGGCACGTCGTGCGCGCGCCCGAACCGGTCGACGACACCGTCACCGGGGCGCTGGCTCATCCGGCAGGTACCCAGGTTGTGCGTCGACGGGTAGGGCGGCGTCTCGATCGTGCGGTGCGCACCGACCGCCTTGTACACCGCGGCGCCCTGGGTCAGACCGTGACGACGCATCGCCAGGTCGTTCGGGTGGTCGTCGAAGTGGACGTTCGCGACCGGCAGGCCGTGCTCGTCCACCGTGTCGGACAGGGTGATCCGGTTGGTCTCCTGCGGCATGTCCTCACCGACGATCCACATGCCGGCGGTGTTGAGGTAGCCGTCGACGATCTCGGTCAACCGCGGTCCCCAGCTTCCGGGTGCGACGAACTTGGCGAAGAACGCGGGCCCGAGCGCGATCGTCTCCATGTAGTAACCGCCCGCGAAACCCCGGTCGGTGTCGAGACGGGACTCGTCGGCGATCACGCCCGCCATCGTCTCGCCGCGGTACATCCGGACCGGTTTGTCGAACTGGCCCCACACGGTGCCGGTGGTGTGGCGCATGTAGTTGCGCCCGACCTGCCCGGAGGAGTTCGCGAGGCCGTCCGGGTACCGGGTGGACGCCGAGAGCAACAGCAACCGCGCGGTCTCGATCGAGTTGCCCGCGACCGAGACGATCGCGGCGCGCTGGCGGCGCAACGTGCCGTTGCGGTCGGCGTAGAGCACACCGGTGGCCCGGCCGTCCGGCCCGTGCAGGATCTGCACGGCCTGGCTGTCCGGACGCAGGTCGAGGTTCCCGGTGGCCTCGGCCTTGGGCAGCTCGGCGACCAGTGTCGACCACTTCGACCCGTGCTTGTCGCCCTGGAAGTTGAACCCGTCCTGGACGGTGGCGGGGCGGCCGTCGTAGGGCTCGGCGTTGGTCGCGTACGGACCGGTGGCGTAGTCGCGGTAACCGAGCTTGTCGGCGCCGTTGGCGAACACCTTGTAGTTGTTGTTGGCGGGCAGCGGCGGACGCCCGTGCCGGTGCGTCACGCCCATCTTCCGCTCGGCCTTGTCGTAGTACGGCTCGAGCTCGGACAGGGTGATCGGCCAGTCGAGCAGGCTGGCACCGTCGATGTCGCCGTAGATGGTGCGGGTGGCGAACTCGTGCGGTTTGAACCGCGGGCAGGCACCGGCCCAGTGCGTCGTCGTACCGCCGACGGCCTTGACGATCCAGGCGGGCAGGTTCGGGAAGTCCCGGGCGATCCCCCAGCTGCCCGAGGTGGTGCGGGGGTCGGTCCAGGCCATCTGACCGAAGGCCGCCCACTCGTCCTGGTGGTAGTCCTCGCCGGTCAGATGCGGTCCG
The DNA here is from genome assembly GCF_040659795.1 of Pseudonocardia sp. NPDC049635. Taxonomy (NCBI): domain Bacteria; kingdom Bacillati; phylum Actinomycetota; class Actinomycetes; order Pseudonocardiales; family Pseudonocardiaceae; genus Pseudonocardia; species Pseudonocardia sp. NPDC049635. The sequence goes on along the minus strand of NZ_JBFAON010000018.1, from coordinate 66,763 downwards.
GCCTCCAGGACGACGGTCTTGAAGCCGCGCTGGCACAGTTCGTTGGCCAGGGTGCCGCCACCCGCGCCGGAACCGATGACCACCACCACGTCGGAATCGTCGTAGTCGAAGCGGGTCATGCCGATGCCTCCTGCCGGTCGTCGGCCCCGTTGCCGGAGCCGTAGCTCTCGATCCGCGGGTCGGGCAGCCAGTCCAGGTCGTCGAACCCGCGGTCGATGTACCCGCCCTTGTCGTAGGAGGGGCCCTCGTAACCGAGCACCTCCCACACCTCGTGGTCGTCGTAGAGGGCCACCACGGCGACGTCGACGATCCCGGTGAGGAAGGGCGTGCCGGCCACTCCGCGCAGGACCACCGCGGCGATGTCGGGATCGAGACGGGAGAACGGGACCTCGCGTTGCCGGTCGAGGTCGGTGAGCCCCTGCAGGAGCTGCGCCTGCAGGCGCGGGTTCACCGCCGCTGCGTCGAGGACGGCCTGCGCGGCCCGCTGGTAGGGCCCCGTGGGGAAGGTGTCGTGCGGGAACGCCGCACGCAGTACGTCGACGAGCGTGCGGCGCTGGTCGTCGGACAACAGGGTGGACATCGTCGTCTCGCTCTCGTCTCGGCCGGAATCGGGCACAGGTGTCCCGTCGAAGGGATGCGGTGTGTTCTCGGAAAAGGGGGTCAGGATCCGTTGCGGATCCCGTACACGTCGAGCCTGCGGTAGAGGGTCGCCCGGCTGATGCCGAGGTCGTGCGCGGCGCGGCTCATGGTCGTACCCGGATCGGCGAGGACGCGCAGGATCTCGTCACGTTCCACCATCTCGATCCGCGACAGGGTCCGCCGGGGCGCACCGCCGGCCACCTCGGACGGCAGGTGCCCGGTGTCGACCACGTCGCTGCGCGCCACCGCCGCCTCCACCACGGAGCGGAGCTGCTCGACGTTGCCGGGCCATCCGAACGTCGACAGACTCCGCCGTGCGGTCGCGGTGAACCGCACCTCGCGGCCGCGGCGCGCCGCGGCGAACGTGCGGGCCAGCGGCAGGACGTCCTCGCGGCGGTGCCGCAGCGGCGGCAGCTCCACGTAGTCGTCGACGAACGGGCGCAGCGCCGCGGGTACGGCGTCCGGGTCGCGGGCGGTGAACGCGAACGCCGGCCGGCGCCCGGGGCTCCCACCGCGGAGCATCCCGGCCAGTTTCGACGCGACCGGTGGCGTCAACCCGTCGACCGCGCTGACCACGATGCTCGTGGCGTCCTCGCCCAGCTCCGGCGTCCAGAGGTCGAGCCAGGCCTCGGCGCTCCGGTCGGTCGGTGGCCGGGCCGCGAGCACCCGCCCGCGCGGGTGCGTGTGGGCGAGCGCGTCGGTGAGCAACGCGGTACGGCCCACCCCGTCCTCACCGACGACGGCGACGATCCGCCCGGCCGACAGTGCGGCCTCGACGTCGTCCAGTGCGGCCCTGCGGGCCCGCGACGGCGGTGGCGGTACCGGCTCGGGCGGGTGCAGCAGGACCCGGAAGACCCGCCCCTGGGTGACCGGGCGCGGGCTGCGGCCCCGGTGCCGGGCCAGCATCAGCGCGGCCGCGCTGCTCGCGGCGCTCTGTGCGAGCGCCAGCAGCAGCGGTTCGGAGCGCTGCGCCCACGTGGTCAGGTTGACGGTGCCGACCAGCTCACCGGTGACCGGGTCCGACACCGGGGCGGCGGCGCAGGTGTAGCCCCACAGCTCGGTGCAGAAGTGCTGATCGGCCCGGACCAGCGACGGCGCCCGGTCCGCCAGTGCCAGGCCCAGCCCGGTCGTCCCGGTCGTCCGTTCGCTGTAGTCGAAGCCCGGTGCGAGGTAGACCGCGTCGAGGGCGGAGAGCAGCGAGCGTTCCCGGCAGGACCGGTCGAGCACCACCCCGTCCGGGTCGGTGAGCATCAGGCTGACCGGCTCCCCGGCCAACGTCTCCTGCAGGCCGTCGAGGACCTCGCGCCCGCAGCGGAAGAACAGCGACTCGTCGTCGACCGCGCCGCACAACGACGGCGTGACCTCGTCCAGCGGCGCGCCGAACTCCGTGCTGCGCCGCCACGACGCGGCGATCCGGTCCGGAACGCCCGGACCGCCGCCCACGGCGGTGGCCCGTGCGATCTGCTCCCGCTCGCAGAGCCCGGCTGAGCCGTCCATGTTCTCACGACCTCCGAGGCGTCGTCGCACTCATCAGATGCTCCGACTGTGGCACGGCGCAGCCGTCCGGCGCGCCCCCCGGACGTCTCAGCCTGAGACAAGATCGTCCGTGCCGTCGTGGGAGCACGTCACCGCTTCAGCGTCCGTCCGGCCCACCCCGATCCTCCAGCTCCAGCGTGAGCAGGTGGTACGAGAGCGCCTTGCCGTGCCCGTCGAGGGTGAGCGATCCGGTCACCCCCCCGCCGAGTGCGCCGGGGAGCCGGAACACCAGCGCCGGGAGCCCCGGCACCTCGTAGCGGTCCACCGGGCCGGTCACGGCCGGTCCGAAATGCCGCCGCACCGCGGCGCCGGTGAGCTGCTCCCGCAACAGCGCCCAGCCGGCCTCGTCCCGCGGGAGGACCGCCAGCATCAGGGTGTCCCCCTTGTCCCCCGCCCGGACATCGGCGACGTCGTCGACCCGCATCAGCGCACCTCCGTCACGGTCACCACGGGCCGGACCAGGGCCCGGTCGAGCAGGCAGGACCGGACCACGACCTGCTCGTGGGCACCCGCACGGGCGCCGCCGCCGCCGGCCGGGCCGTTCGTGTACAGCGACTCGACCTCCCAGCCGACCAGATCGGCGCGCTCCCGGTCCGGGGCGCGGGCGGCCACCCGCAACCGAACCTCGACCGGGTCGCCCGGGGCAGCCAGCCCGCGGTGCGCCGCGCCCGCACCGAGGAACTCGACCTCGACGTCGTCCTCCGGGATGCCGTGCACGTCGCGCAGCCGCTCCCGCACGATCTCCCCGGCCAGCCGGGCACGGTCCAGGCAGCGCGGTCCGGCATAGCTGATCTGGCCCTCGCCGACCCAGCCCCCGCGGTAGCCGAGGGTGACCTTCAGCCGGTCCGGGCGGGTCCGGCCGGTGGCGCCGCCTGCGGCGACGGTGTCCGGGCCGGTCTCCCGGAACGTGACGCCGGAGAAGTCGGCGGTGACGTCCGGGGTGAGGTAGGCGGCCGGGTCCCCGACCTCGTAGAGCAGTTGCTCGGCGCAGGTGCGCCGGTCCAGCCGTCCACCGTCGGAGGCGAGTTTGCCCAGCTCCACACGGCCGTCGGCGGTGACGTCGGCGAACGGGAACCCGAGCCGCGCCAGGCCCGGCACCGGCTTGGTCACCGGGTCGGCGAAGTACCCGCCGGTGAGCTGGCCCGCACATTCCAGCAGGTGACCGACCATCGTCCCGATCCCGGACAGATGCGGTCCGTCGTCCCAGCCGAGGTCGTGGCGCAACGCACCCAGGTAGAGCGACGGGTCAGCGACCCGGCCGGTGACGACGATCCCGGCGCCGGCCTCCAGTGCCTCGGTGACCGGTTCGGCACCGAGGTAGGCGTGCGCCGAGACCGGCTCGGGGCCCGCCGACACCGGGCGACCGGTCTCGGCCACGACCGGGTCGGCCCGTCGAACGGCATCGAGCACGTCGTCACCGGTGACGACGCCGAGCCGCACCGGGCCGCAGCCGGTCCGGGCGACCACCCGCCCGGTCAGCTCACCGGCGGCCTCCGGGTTCGCCGCCCCGGAGTTCGTGATCAGGGTCGTCCCGGCGCTCCGGCACGCCGGGAGCACCGCCGTCAGCCGGGCCGCCAGCAGCGGGTCGTACCCGGCGGCCGGATCGCTCAACCGCCGCAGCGTGCCGGCGGCGACCGTCCGCTCGCCCAGGCACTCGAAGACGATGTGGTCCAGGCCGGCCTGCTCGACCAGCCGTACCGCGGGGTCGATGCGGTCCCCGGCGAACCCGGCGCCGGCCCCGACACGTGTCCGACGGGTCATCCCAGCATCACCACGCCGGTGGCCAGGGCGACGCCGAGCATCACCAGGCTGATCAGCCAGGCCCAGCCGAACAACGCGCGGATGTGGCGTCCGATGTCGACCCCGGCCAGTCCGACGAGCAGGTAGAACGACCCGGTCATCGGGCTGATCGGGAACCCGACGGTCTCCTGGCCGACGACCGAGGCGCGGGCCAGGTCGACCGCACTCACCCCGAACTCCGCACCCACGGCCGTGAGCACGGGCAGCACACCGAAGTAGTAGGCGTCCGGCCCGAAGACCAGGCTGAGCGGGACACCGAGCACGCCCACGACGACCGGCAGCGCGCCACCGACGCCGTCCGGGATCGACTGGGCGACCGCCACCGCCATCGCGTCGATCATCCCGCTGCCCTCCAGGATGCCGAGGAAGGCGCCGGCCGCCAACAGCGTCGACGCCATCAGCATCGCGGCCGGGGCCTGTGCGTTGATCCGCTCGGTCTGCTCGGACAGCCCCGGAAAGTTGATCACCAGGGCGAGGACGACGGCGCAGAGGAAGACGAACTCGGGCGCCGCGACCCCGGACACCAGACCGGCCACCGTCAGGAGGGTGAGCACGACGTTCACCGCCATCGACACCCGACGCGCCGGGACAGCGGAGGGCTCGGCCTCCGTCGTGGCACCGCCGTCGTCCGGGGAGCGCTCGGCGCCGGTCGTGCTCTCCCGGCCGGTCCTGTTCCGGGTACCCGGCCGACCGGTGCTCGCCGGCTCGGCGGCCCCTTCCGGCCCAGCGGTTCCCGTGTCCCGGCTCGGGGCGACCGGCACGCTCGCGGCCGATCCTTCGACGGCGACCCCGACAGCCCGGCCACCGGCGGCCGGGTCCGCGCCCGCGGCGGCACGGACGGCTTCGCGCACCGGCTCCCGGCGGCTCTCCCGACGCCCGAGGTACCAGGCGATCAGCAGGGCGACCACCATTCCGGCCAGCTGGGCGGGGATCAGCGGGACCCAGACCTCGTTGGCGTCCACTCCCGCGGTGGTCGCCGCGCGGGCGGTCGGCCCGCCCCACGGCAGTATGTTCATCGTGCCCGCACCCATGCCGACACAGACGGTGAGCGTCAGCCGGCTCATCCCGAGCCGGTCGAACAACGGCAGCATCGCCGGGATCGTGATGAGGAAGGTGGTCGCGCCGGCGCCGTCGAGATGGGCGGCCATCGCCAGCGCCGTCGTCGCCAGGCACACCGTGGTCGGTGCGTTCCCGGCCAGCGCGACGAGCCGGCGGACCACCGGGTCGAACAGGCCGGCATCGCGCATCACCCCGAAGTAGACGATCGCGAAGACGAACATCGCCGTCACACCGACCACGTCGGACAACCCGTCGGACACGAACGTGCCGATCTCACCGGGCCCGAACCCGGCGAGCAACGCCGTCACCACCGGCACGCCGGCGAGCGCCACCACGGCACTCACCCGTTGGGTGAGCAGCAGGGTGAGTATCAACCCGATCGTCAGGAAGCCCAGGAACGTCACCATCGTCGGTCCTCTCGTGGCGGATCGGCCCACTGTGACCGCACGCATAATTGACTGTCCAACATCAAATATCGATACATTGATGTATGCCCGACATGGATGTGGAGATTCGGCAGCTCCGCGCGGTGGTCGCCGTAGCACAGGCCGGGAGCTTCTCGCAGGCGGCGGAGTCGCTCGGGCTCGCGCAGTCGTCGCTGTCGCGGACGGTGCAGGATGTGGAGCGCCGGGTCGGCGTCCGGCTGTTCCGGCGGACGACCCGCTCGGTCGCGACGACCGCGGAGGGCGCCGAGTTCGTCGTCCTCGCCCGGCGGGTGCTGGCCGAGCACCGCACCGCGATGGCGCACCTGACCGGCTATCTGGCCGGGGTCCGCGGCCACCTCACGGTCGCCGCGCTGCCGTCGCTGGCCGCCGGGCTCCTCCCGGCGGCCCTCGCCCGCTACCGGGAGGACCGCCCGGAGGTCACCGTGGAGGTGCTGGACGGGTTGTCCCGCGAGGTGCTCGACCGGGTCCGGGACGGCACCGCCGACCTGGGACTCACCGTGTCGACCGAGCCCGTCACCGGGTTGCGGACGACTCCGCTGGTCCGGGACCTGTTCCACCTGGTGGCGCCCGCGGACGACCCCTTCGCCGGACAGGCCTCGGTGGCCTGGCGCGAGCTGCACGGCCGGGACTTCGTCGCGTTCGACCCCAGCAGCAGCATCCGGGCGCACACCGACCGGGTCCTCGCCGAGCAGGAGGTCGAACTGGGCACCGTCACCCGCGCCCGCAACATCCTCGCCGTCGGCGGGCTGATCGCCGCCGGACTCGGGGTGTCGGCCGTGCCCGCGCTGGTCCTGCCGCTGATCCCGTTCAGCGGGCTGGCCCACGTCCCGCTCCGGGAGCCGGAGCTGCGCCGCGAGGTGTGCATGATCCACGACCCGCGACGGCCGTCCTCCCCGGCCGCCGCGGCACTACTGAGCCTGCTCGACGACCTCGGACGCACCGGGGTCGGCTTCGGCCCGGGGGTGGAACGCGCAGGCTGACCGACCGGCCGGTCGGGGACCGGTCCGGTCCGTGCGGCGGCCCCGAGCGTGCCCGTCCCGTCAGAGCCAGCGTGCGACCCCACCGTTGCGGGAGCAGGTTCCCGACCGGTTCTGGCTGAAGCTGTAGGAACCGTTCTTGCACTGCGCGGTCGCACCGGCCGGAGGGCTCGCCGCCTCCGTCGGCCGGGGAATGCAGTTGCCGTCGGCGTTGACGTAGTGCGTCGAGGAGTTGCAGACGGAGGCCGGGGCCGGGTCGGCGGCCGCGGCCCGCTGCTGCTGTGCGCGTTCCCTGTCAGCGCGTTCCCCGTCCGCGCGTTCCTGCTCGGCCCGTTCCCTGTCCGCGCGCTCCTGCTCGGCCCGTTCCTCGGCCAGCCGCTCTCTCTCGGCCTGCTCTGCCCTGGTCTGCTCCGCGGCACGTCGCTCGGCCGCCAGCTCCTGCGCCAGCCGCTCCTGCTCGGCCCGTTCCGTCGCCGCGCGCTCCTCGGCGGCGCGCTCCCGGGCGGCGGTCTCGGCGGCCCGGGCATCAGCTCGCTCCGCCGCCGCCGGCTCGGCCGTCACCGGGGCGACCGGCGGTGTCAGCGCGACCGCAGCGACGAGCACGACCGGTGCGCCGATCAGTGCGGTCACCGCCCGGCCCCGGTTCACCGCGTGCCCGCCCCGGCTGCGCCATGCGCCGACCGCCGCGCACACCAGCGCGGCCAGCGCCGGCAACGTCCCGACGGCCGGTGCGAGCGGCAGCAGGACCACCGCCAGGAGCATCAGCACGATGCCCGCCGTCGCAAGGCGGTTACGCGACCGGTCGATCGGCACCACGGGGAGCCGATCCGTCGGCGGGTCCTCGTACCGGCCGGGATGTGCGGGTCCGTTCACCGTCGTCTCACCGTTTCGTCGAGTTACGTGCCGTGATCAGCTAGGCACACACAGCATCGAGACGGTCGGCGACCTCGTTGCGGCAACGGGAGAGTTACTCACGGTTATCCGCAACTGTGATGATCCGGGTTTCCGCACACGGAAGGGAAACCACTGCCCTGACTGCCAGGGGCTGACCTCACAGCGTCGTCGCGGCCCCGTGCCCGGGAGAGCCGGTTCGGCCCGCAGAGCGGTCCACCCCCGGAGAGCCCCGTCAGCCGGGCCGACGGTGCGGCTTCCGTACTCGACGGCGGCGGCGCGGCGACGCGCATGACTGCGTCACCGGCTCGAGCGGCACCAGCGTCCGGGTGGGCCGCGACCCGGGGCCGCGTCACGGACGGACCGAGTGTGATCGACGATCGTGACGAGCCCGGACGCGAGCGCACTGCCCTGGGTCAGGTGTAGTTGAGAGGCCATCCCGCGCGGGAAGTCCACACGGGCCTGCTGAGCCGGGCCGGATGGCGCTCGTGAGCCTGGGCCGAGCAGAACGACAGCGCTCCGGCCTCCACCGGAGGTCGGAGCGCGAACCGGACGTGGTATGTGGAGCTGAGGGGAATCGAACCCCTGACCTTCTCGATGCGAACGAGACGCGCTACCAACTGCGCTACAGCCCCGCGGCCCGCCCTCGCGGGCTGACCTGGAGAACACTAACAGACCCCTATTCGCCCGCCGCACGCCGGTGCGGGGTGAGCTCGTCGAGGACGTCCGGCTCCTCCTCGGCGTCCACGTCGACCAGCGATGTGCCCTCCGGGACCGGCGGCGGCGGGGCCGCGACCAGCCTCGGCAGCGACGACTCGTGCTCGGTCGAGGCCGGGCCGTCCACGGTGCGCCGGCGGGCCGGGAGCACTCCGAGGGGCTGGCCCGTTCCGCGCACCCGGGTCGGCTCGCCGTCGTCGGCGGTCCAGTCGGTGTCGTCCTCACCACTCTCGGGCTGCTGGTCACCCCTGGCGTCGCTGCCCCCCTCGCGGTGATCGGCACTGCGGTGATCGGCGCCGCGGTCGTCGGCGCCGCGGGGATCGGTGTCCTCGCCCACCGCAGCCTCGGCCGTGGCGCGGCGCGGCGCGGCGAACCGGGCCGCGCGGCGGGCCCGGATGGCTTCCTCGATCCGGACCTGACGCCGCAGGTAGGTGAGGTAGCCGACCAGACCGGCCCCGAGGGCACCGGCGACCCACCAGAACACGGTGGACACCAGGAGCGCGGTCGCGCCCGCGGCGACCAGCAGCACGAGCAGGGCCAGCACCACCCGCTGGCGGAACGCGTACTTGGCGTGCGCCGCCGCGGCCGCCGCGTCGGGATCGAACCCACCGCGGCCGGGCCGGTACCGGTACGGGGACCGATCGGCGTGCTCGTCGTCCCGATGCCCGATGCCGGTTCCGTCCGGTTCGAGCATCTCGTCACGATCGATGTCGTGATCCCCGTCGACGAACCGGTCCTCCGCGGGACCGGTGTCACCGACGGCGACCGACGCCGCTGCCCGGGGGTCGCGCTCCCGGTCCGCGGCACGGCCGCCGTCGGGCTCGGGGTGCTCGTCGCTCCCGGCCTCCACGCCGAGGTGATCGTCGTCGAGACCGTGTACGTGGCCCTCGTCGTCGATCTCGGCGTCGATCTCTTCGTCGTACCCGTCGTACGCGCCGTCGTGACGGTCGCGGGGGCCGGGCACGCCGTCGCTGCGCTGTACCAGCTCGCCCACGGTGCTCGGACCGGATCGTTCCATCACCAGTACCTCCGGGTATCGATGCCGCATCGGGCGTTCCAGCACCCGACCGGACAGCAGCGCCGGGCTCAGCCGGGCCACCTCCTGCTGACGACGGGCGACGGTCGGCACCAGGATCAGCAGCCACAGCACGACCAGACCCACGAAGATCAGCGAGCTGGGCACGGGCTGCCTCCTCCCCGACCGGCGCAGTCCACCCGATGGCGGGCCCCGATCCCGTCCACCGACGATCACCGTAATCGGCGAACGGTCCGCTCCGCGGTCGCGACGCGCCGTGGTCCCCCGGACGGACGGCAGCACCTGAGAGACGGGCGGTACACCAGTGACTCCGGAGGGTGACGGTCAGGCGCGGGTGGCCCGGCCGTCCCGGATGAGTTTCGCTGCGAAACCACCGGCCGGGGACTCCTCGGCGGTCAGGGCGTAGGCGTAGTGGTCACGCCAGGCGCCGTCGACGTCGAGGTAGCGCAGCAACAACCCCTCGCGCCGGAAACCCAACTTGCACAGCACGGCGATGCTGGCGGCGTTCTCCGGCCGGACGGTCGCCTCCACCCGGTGCAACCGGACCGGTCCGAAACAGTGGTCGAGCACCATCGCGACCGCGGCCGTCGTGATCCCCCGCCGGGCGAAACGGGAGTCGCACCAGTATCCGACGTAGGCCGAGAGCAGCGGTTCGCGCACGACGTTCCCGACCATCACGTGCCCCACCAACCCGCCGTCGACGGTGATCGCGAACGGCAGCGACAGACCCCGGCGGGCCGCCGCACGCAGCAGGTACCAGCGGCCCGGCCACTCGGCGGGCGAGTTCCGGCGGGCCCATCCACCGTGCGTGGTGGGTTCCCACGGGCGCAGGTAGGCCTCGTCACGCCGCCGGATCCGGGCCCAGTCGGCGCCGTCGCGCAACCGGACCGGGCGCAACCCGACCTCATGGCCGCGCACCCGCAACGGGCCGAGCCGGGCGGGCCAGCCGGGGTGAGCACCGGGTGGCTCCGGCACCGGCGCGGGGGGCACCCCGGTCAGCCGCGGCCGCGGGGAACGAGCTCGATCTGCTCCCCCACCGTGAGCTCGGTGACGTCCTCCGGGACCACGGCCAGCGCGTTGACCTCGGCGAGGACGGCGAGCAGATGGGTGCCTGACCCGCCGAGCGGCTGAGCGAGCAGCTCACCACCCACGTCGTCGCGCAACAACCGGGCGGGGACGTAGGACCGTCGCCCGGCCGGTGAGACCAGCGGCGAGGTCAGGCGCGCGGTCCGGGTCCGGCGCCGGGCCTCCTGCCCCAGCGCCAGCCGGACCAGCGGCCGCACGAACACCTCGAACAACACCAGCGCCGTCGCCGGGTGCGGCGGGAACAGGAACACCGGCACCGCGTCCGGACCGAGCCGGCCGTACCCCTGCGCGGATCCCGGGTGCACCGCGATCCGGGTGTCGTCGATCCCGCCGAGATCGGAGAGCGCGCTGCGCGCCTCGGCGGCCGCCGAACCGCCGCCGGCACCGCACACCACGATGATCTCGCTGGCCGGCAGCAGGTCCTCGACCGCCCCACGGATCTCACCGGCGCTGCCGCCGACCATCCGGGCCCGGTTCGTCTCCGCACCGGCCTCCCGGGCGGCGGCGGTGAGCGCGTGCGAGCAGACGTCGGCGACCTGCCCGGACGACGCCGCCCGGCTCACCTCGACCAGCTCGTCACCGGCCGACACGATCGACACCCGCGGCCGCGGATGCACCAGCAGCTTGTCCCGCCCGGCCGCCGCCAGCATCGCGACCTGCGCGGATCCCACGATGTCGCCCTCGCGGACGGCGACGTCACCGGACTGCACGTCCTCACCGACGCGGCGCACGAAACCGGCGGAGGGCACACCGCGGCGCACCGTCAGCCTGGCCGCGCCCGAGTCGGTCCATGCCACCGGCGCGACGGCGTCGGCGAGGGTCGGCAGCGGAGCCCCCGCCGCGACCCGGACGGCCTGGCCGGGCTGCAGCCGCAACGGCTGCCGCGATCCCGCCGCGATCTCACCGACCACCGGGATCGTCACCGGGCTCGCCTCGGTGGCGCCGGCGACGTCCACGCTGCGGACCGCGTAACCGTCGATCGCCGCCTGGTCGAACACCGGGAGCGGACGACCGGTGACGACCTCCTCGGCACTGCGAAGTCCCTGCGCGTCCGCGATCGCGACCCGCACCGGGGCCGGCCGTACGGCCACGTCCAGGATCCGGCTGAGGTGCTCCTCGACCGTGCGCACGCCGCCTCAGTCCTTCAGTCGGTCGGTCAGCCAGCCGCGCAGGCTCTCGCCGTACTCCGGGTGGAGCAGCATGAAGTCGACGTAGGCGCGCGCGTAACCGGCCGGATTACCCAGGTCGTGGCGCCCGCCGCGGTGCACGACAACGTGCACCGGGTGCCCCTCGGAGATCAGCAGGGCGACGGCGTCGGTCAGCTGCAGCTCACCCCCCGCGCCCGGGGTGATCCGGTCGAGCGCGTCGAACACCGCCCGGTCCAGCAGGTACCGCCCGGCCGCGGCGAAGGTGGAGGGCGCCTCGTCGGCCGGGGGCTTCTCGACCATGCCGTGCACCCGTCTGACGTCGGGGTCCCCGGTCTCGGAGACCTCGAACACGCCGTAGGCGGAGATCTCCGCGCGCGGCACGTCGATCGCGCAGAGCACGCTGCCGCCGTACTCGGCCCGGACCTGTGCCATGGTCGCCAGGACGCCGGTCGGGAGGACCAGGTCGTCCGGGAGCAGCACGGCGACGGCGTGCTCGTCGTCGGCCAGCACCGGGCCGGCCTGGGCGACGGCGTGTCCGAGCCCCTTCGGCTCGTGCTGGTGGACCGACTCGACCTCGAGCAGGCCGGGGGCGCGACGGACCCGGTCGGCCAGCTCACCCTTGCCCCGCTTCTCCAGGGTCGCGACCAGCTCGTCGTCCTCACGGAAGTACGCGGCGACGGAGTCCTTGCCCGGTGAGGTGACGATCAGCAGCCGCTGGGCGCCTGCCTCGGCGGCCTCGGCGGCGACGAGCTCGATACCCGGAGTGTCGACGACGGGGAGCAGTTCCTTCGGCACCGCCTTGGTCGTCGGCAGGAACCGCGTTCCGAGACCGGCCGCGGGGACCACGGCGGTGCGGAACGCCCCGGCCGTACTGGTGGTCTGCGCGCTCATGGTCGGCGAGCCTAGCCACAGCCCTACCCTGGAGCCGTGACGGCTCGCGCGGACACGACCGACGGGTCGTCCCCTGATCAGGGCGGCCGGCCCGGTGACGGCAAACGGGCCTTGCGCCGCGCCCTGCTCGGCGCGCGCGTGCGCCGGTCGGCCGCGGACCGCGCCGCGGCCACCACGGCGCTGAGCCGGCATGTGATCTCGCTCGCATCCGGGCGGCCCGGGCCGGTGGCCTGCTACCTGCCGATCGGCGGTGAGCCGGGCGCCCCGGCCGGGGACGTCCCGGCGCTCCCGGACGCGCTGCTCGACGCCGGGCACGAGATCATCGTGCCGGTCGTCCCGGCCAGGCCCGGCCCACTGGGCTGGGCCCGCTACACCGGTCCGGGCGGGTTGGTCGACGGCCCGTTCGGGACCCGGCAGCCGGCCGGGCCGCACCTGGATCCCGAGGCGCTGACCTCGGCGGTTCTGGTCCTGGTGCCGGCGCTGGCCGTGGACCGGGCCGGGCGGCGGCTCGGCCGCGGCGGCGGCTACTACGACCGCACCCTCCCGTTGGTGGCGCCCGGGGTCGTGGTCGCGGTGCCGCTGCACGACGGCGAGCTGCTCGACACGGTCCCTGCCGAGCCGCACGACGTCCCCGTCGGGCTCGTGGTGCTCCCCGACGCCGGCGTGGTGCGCGTCTCACCCACCGGCTGAGCCTCGACGGCCGGACAGGTCGGACCACCGGCGGACGCGGAGTATGCTGGCACTCGCAGTCGTGGAGTGCCAACCGTTGTCCCGGAGGATGTCGTGCCGACCTACCAGTACGCGTGCACAGCGTGTGACCACCGCTTCGAGGCGGTCCAGGCGTTCTCCGACGACGCCCTCACCGAGTGCCCGAGCTGCGGGGGCAAGCTGCGCAAGGTCTTCTCCTCGGTCGGCATCGTGTTCAAGGGCAGCGGCTTCTACCGCACCGACTCGCGTTCCGGCTCGGTGAACGGCAGCAGCTCCTCGGACTCCGCCACGTCGACCTCCTCGTCCTCGTCCTCCTCGGACGGATCGGCCGGGTCCTCCTCGGAGAAGTCCGCCGGCTCCTCCTCGGAGAAGTCCTCCACCTCCACGAAGTCGGAGACCTCGTCGTCCTCCGCGAAGGCCGCCGCCGGTTCCTGACCGGAGCAGCCGTCCACAGGCCCTCGAGTTGTCCACAGGTCGCTGATCCCACCGTTCAACGGCCTCCGTCCGCCCTAGCGTCGATTCGGGGCGGCACCGGAGGGCGGACGGATGGACGAGGATCGACGGGCCCGCAGGCTCTGGGACAGGGCACTGCCGGGAATCGCGCACGGCCCCTCGTGGGCGCGGGCGCTGCTGCTGCGCCGGGCGCTCGCCGCGGCTCTCGCACTCGCGGCACTTCTGGTCGCGCTGTTGCCCGACCCGGCCGACGAGCGAGCGCCCGTGCTGGTCGCCGCGCACGACCTCGCGGCCGGAACCCCGATCGCGGCCGCCGACGTCGCCGTCTCCGGGTGGCCGCCCACGCTCGCCCCCGGCGGCGTGCTGCGGACGGTCGCGGAGGCGGAGGGCCGAGTGCCGGCCGGGCCGGTGCGGTCCGGTGAGCCGATCACCGACCTGCGCCTGGTCGGCCCCGGCCTGACCGAGCGGGCCGGGGGTCCCGGCGCGTCCGCGGTGCCGGTTCGGCCCGCCGATCCGGCCGTGGCAGCACTGCTGAGCCCGGGGGCGAGGGTCGACCTGATCGCCGGCGGGCCGGAAGGGCCGCGGGTGCTGGCGGCCCGGGCCGGAGTGGTCGCGGTGGTTCCCGACGCCTCCTCCGGCCCCGGTGCGGGCACCGGCCCGGGGCCCCTGGTGCTGGTCGCGTTGCCCGAGGCCGAGGCTGCCGTGGTCGCCGCGGCGACCCTGGCCGGGGAGATCACGGTGACACTGCGATGACCGCCCGGCAGCTGGTGCGGACCGCGGTGGCCTCAGTCGGGGCGGGACACCAGGCGGGTGCCGTGGGCTCCCGCGTACGCGGCGCGTTCGGGTGGCTCCCAGCCCTGCAGCAGCGCGTCGTCGACCGCGTACACGGCCACCCCGATCGGCCGGCAGACCTCGATCGGATCCCGGGCGTCCGGCCCCCACATCGGGACGGACAGGTCCCCGCCGGGGCAGGTCGACAACGCCGCGAGCAGGTCGACCTCGGCGAACAGCTCGATGAAGTCCCCGACCCTGGCCGGGCACGCCTTCATGAAGTACTGGTCGCGCTCGTTCAACCCGGTGCACTGGAAGACGTTGAGCACGTCGTGCACGTCGAACTCCGTGAGACCGTGCGGTGCGACGGACCGGACCAGGTTCGAATGACAGTGGAAGTCGAAGTCCGCGCCGGTCAGCATGCGGTTCACGTAGGGGTCGCAGCGCGAGCCCAGCGTGTCGTGCACCCGTCCGCCGTCCTCGTCGACGCCGTAGTGCTCCAGCGTGTCGGCGACGATCGTCGCCAGCGGCCGCAGGTAGGGCAACGTCGACCACAGCCGGTCGAACCGGGTGACGTGCGCCGCGTGCAGCTGGCGGGTACGCGCCGCCCAGAACCGTTCCCGCGGGTTGTCCCGGTGCCACAGGTTGAGGTCGCCGACCTGCGGCCCGTCCACGGTGTACAACCGGACGACGTGCCCCGCCGGCACGACCCACGCCCGGCCGGAGCGGACCGGGATCTCGAACTCCTCGACGAGGGTTCGCCCCGCGGTGTCGGCGCCGATCGGGCCGTAGAGGTCGCGGTCGACGTGCAGCGGCGAGCCCGGGCCGCCCTGGTAGGCCGCGTCCGTCGGTCCCATCGTGCTCAGCCTCCGTGGTGCGGCGGCCGGTTCTCGGTGAACCAGCGGTCCGGGTCGCGGTCGTCACGCTCCTGCGCCGAACCGCCGTCGGAGCGTTCGTCGGAGGTGCCGACCGGGTCGTCGCCGAAGATGTCCTCGATCCGCCTGCGCAGGTGGTCCGCTGGTTCGGTCATGGCGTCCATGGTGCCGTGCGCGGAGATGTCGATCTCGTTGCAGGCGGCCGCACCGCGTGGTCGCGGCCCCCTCGGATCGTCTCGCGGTGCCACCATGGAGCCGGACGTGACGCAACACGCCCGCGACCGACGCGGGCCCGACGAGGAGGGGAGGCGGACATGGGGTTCCTGGACAAGGCCCGCGAGGCGGCCGAGAGCGCGCTGGAGAAGGCCGCACCACACCTGGAGAAGGCGAAGGAGAAGGCCGCACCGCACCTGGAGAGCGCCCGCGAGAAGGCCGGGCCCCTGGTGGGCAAGGCCGCCGAGCGGATCGACCAGGCCACCGGCGGCAAGTACAGCGATCAGATCGACGGGGTCAAGGGCAAGGTCGAGGAGGTGCTCCGGCGCGACACCGGGGCCACCCCCGGCGCCGGCACCCACACCGACGGCGTACCGCCGGTGCCGCCCGCACCGCCGGGTGGCGAGGCACTCAAGCCCGACGGCAACCCGGCCGCGTCCCGACCACCCGCATCGGACGACCGGAAGGACGGCGGCGTCCCCCCGGTCCCGCCACCGCCGGCGAGCTGAACCGGATGCGCGGCGGGCCCCGCGCGGAGCGACTCCGCCGGGGCCCATCCGGGTCGGGCGGGGATCAGGCGTCCAGGCCGGACAGCTCCGAGATGACGTGCGGGACCAGCGGCGTGAGCGTGGCCATCCCGTCGCGGACTGCCGCCCGCGAGGCGGCGAGGTTCACCACCAGCGTGCTGCCGGACACCCCGACGACACCGCGGGACACACCGGCGTCGACCGCGCCGGCGGCCAGGCCGGACGCGCGGATCGCCTCGGCGATACCGGGCACCGGCCGGTCCAGGACACCGGTCGTCGCGTCCGGCGTCACGTCGCGCGGCGAGACCCCGGTGCCACCGACCGTCACCACCAGGTCGACGCCACCGATCACGGCGGTGTTCAGCGCGCTGCGGATGGCGACGACATCGCCGGGGGCGCTCACCACGCCGTCGACGACGAAGTTCGCCTCCTCCAGCAGCTCGGTGACCAGTGGGCCGGTGGCGTCGGACCGCTCCCCGGCACTCACCCGGTCGTCGACGATCACCACGAGGGCACGGCCGATCTGCGGATCCGACATCTCCATGGCGTCAGCCTAACGTCGGGCCCGGCACGCTCCCGGGGGAGGCCGTACCGGTACGGGGAGGGGGAACCCGCACCGGCACGACGCTCCGTTCGCGTTCGACGGGGCACCACCGAACACCCGGAAAGCCCATCACGGCGGTCTTTCACACGTCAACGAGATCCCGGTCGCCCCGGCCTGCCGCCCGCGTGCGGGTCACTGCTCGCCGAGGGTCACCTGGACCGTCCGGTTCTCCAGCTGCAGCTCCACGGACGTCCCCGGCGGTTGGGAACGAACCGCGGCCTGCAGGTCCGTCCCGGTGGAGATCCGCTGGTCGCCGAGGCGCACCACGAGGTCCTGCGGGACCAGCCCGGCCTGCTCCGCCGCGCCGCCCGGCGTGACGGTCTGGATGCGTGCCCCGCCCAGCTGCGGGTCGTCGGTGACCTCGACACCGAGCACGGCGTGCGTCGCCGGGCCGCCGGTGCGCAGCTGATCGGCGATCCGCCGGGCCTGGTTCATCGGGATCGAGAACCCGACGCCGATCGAACCACCGCCCGGGCCGGCCGTCGCGATCGCCGAGTTGATGCCGACGACCCGGCCCTCCATGTCGACGAGCGGACCGCCCGAGTTGCCCGGGTTGATCGCCGCGTCGGTCTGGATGGCGTTCAGCACGGTCGAGTCGTTCCCGGCCTCGCCGCCGACGCTCACCGCGCGGTCCAGCGCGGAGACGATGCCGGTGCTGACCGAGCCGCCCAGCCCGAGCGGCGAGCCGATCGCGGTGACCTGCTGGCCGACCCGCACGGCATCGGAGTTACCGAGCTCCACCGGCACGAGACCGCCCAGTTGCACCCGGACCAGCGCGACGTCGGACTGCGGGTCCTGACCGACGATCGACCCGACGGCGACCCGGCCGTCGTGCAGGACCGCCCGCAGCGTCCCACCCGCCGCCGCTGGCTCGACGACGTGGTTGTTGGTGAGGATCAGTCCGTCGTCGCTGATCACCATGCCGGAGCCCTCGCCGCGGCCGCCGGTGTTGCCGGCGCCGCCCTCGACCCGCAGCTGCACCACACTGGGCAGGACCCGCGCGGCGACCGCCTCGACCGGCGTCACCGGGAGGTCGGACTCGACCTCGGGCAACGGGCCGGCGAGGGCCCCGCCGCCGGAGGCCGCCGAGCGGGTGATGTCCGCCCCGATCGCCCCGCCGATGGCGCCGGCAACCAGCGCGAGGATGAGCCCCCCGACGATCAGTGCGACCGTGCGCCGGAACCGGCTCGGTGGAGGCTGCGCCACCCCGGTCGCGTAGGGGTACTGCTGCTGTTGCTGCTCGGTCGGGTAGGCCGCCGTCCCGGGGTAGTGGGCCCGTGGGTACGAGGGGTACTGCTCACCCGGGTACACCGGGGCCTGTGGGCCCGGCCGGGCCCACGGGTTGACCGGGACCTCCCAGCGGTCGGTCGGCGGCTCCTGGGGCGGCCCCTGCTCCGGACGCCCCTGCCCGGCGGCGCCGTCGCGGGCCGCGCCGGGCGAGCCCACAGGCTCGGCTCCGGCGCCGCTACCCGCGGTCTCCGCCACGGATGCCCCCGGGGCGCCGCCGTCGCTCCCCAGCAGGCCGGAGGCCGTGGCATCGTGGCCCACCGGGGCCGCACCGCGCACGGTCGCGGTGCCGGTCGCACCGGCCGCCTCGTCGTGCGGCCGGGCGTCGGCGGTCCCTCCGTCGGCGACGGCACTGACCTCGGCACCGTCCGCACCGGTACCGGGGCCGCTACCACCGCCGTCCCTGGTGCCGGTGCCGGTGCCGGTGCTGATGTCAGAGCCGACGTCAGAGCCGTCGGCGCCGCTGTCAGTGCCGATGTCGGTGCCGTCGGCGCCGCCTCCAGTGCCGCTGCCGCTGCTGCCAGGGCCGCTGCCGCCAGGCCCGTCGGCGGCGGATCCGCCGATACCCCCACCGCCGGCACTGCCAGGGCCGGCGGCGCCGCTGCTGCTGCCGGTGCCGGATCCGGGCCCGGTTCCGGCGCTGCCACCGCTGCCACCGCCGGGTGTGGCACCGTCGTGATCGGAACCGCCGGGGCCGCCCGTCTCGGCCCGCGCCGGACCCGCCGTACCACCGCCCCCGGTGCCCGTGGGCCCGCCGACACGGCCGCCGGTGTCCGTGGGCCCGCCGACTCGGCCGCCGATGTCCGCGGGCCCGCCGTCGGCGCCGGTCTGCGCGGTGTCCCCGTCGTGGCCTGTCGCGTCATCCGCGCTCCGGGAGCCCTCCGGGCCCGACGATCGGTTCACCCCGCCCGGCGCCGCCTCCGGCTCGGGGCTCTCGCCGGGCGGGTTCTCCTGGGCCATTCGTCCACCGTCCGTCGCTCGCCTGAACGACCCGACACACCGGATCGTCACCCCTCCAGGCTATGGGCTGCCGGGTTCTGCCACGTATCGGCCCGGCAGCGCCATCGACAGCAGCGCGCCACCCTCCGGAGCGCTGCCTGCGCGCACCTCCCCGCCGTGCCGGGCCGCGGCCTGCGCCACGATCGACAGCCCGAGCCCGGAGCCGGGCATGGTCCGCGAGGTGTCGGCCCGGTAGAAGCGGTCGAACACGTGCGGCAGGTCCTCGGCCGCGATGCCGTTCCCCTCGTCGGCGACCTCGATCACGATCCACTCCGGGGCGATCGGCACCATCGAGAGCCGCACCCGCCCACCGGGGGGACTCCACTTCACGGCGTTGTCGAGCAGGTTCAGCACGGCGCGCTCGAGCGCGTTGGCGTCGCCGTCGAGGACCCAGCGGGTCAGGTGGACGTCGAACTCGGTCTCCCCCGCTCGCCGCCGCACCCTGGCCAACGCCCGCTCGACGATCTCGCTCAGCTCCAGCGCCTCGCTCGCCATCGTGGGCGCGTCGTCGCGGGCCAGCTCCACCAGGTCCCCCACCAGGTGCGACAGCTCCTCGACCTGGGCGCGGACATCGTCGAGCAACTCGGCCCGGTCCTCGGCGGGCAACTCCGGGGTGTCCGCCCGGTCGGCGGCGGTGAGCAACTCCAGGTTGGTGCGCAGCGAGGTCAGCGGGGTCCGCAACTCGTGCCCGGCGTCGGCGACGAGCCTGCGCTGCTGTTCCCGGGACGCGGCCAGCGCACCGAGCATCGCGTTGAACGACTGCGTCAACCGGGCCAGCTCGTCCGACCCGGCGACCGGGATCGGCCGCAGATCACCGGTGGTCGCCACCCGCTCGGTCGCCGCGGTCAACCGCTGCACCGGCCGCAGGCCGGTCCGTGCGACGGCGACACCCGCCAACGCGGCCAGCACCACTCCGCCCAGCCCGACCAGCGGCAACGCGGTCCCCATCCGGGTCACGACCTTGGTGATCGTGTCCAGCTGCTGGGCGATGACGAGCGCACGGCCCTCGTCGGCACGCACGGCCACGACCCGGTACTGGACACCGTCCAGCGTCGCGGTGCGCCCCGGCTGGGTCGGGCCGCCCTGCGCGACGGCCAGCTCCGGCTCCCCGACCGGCGGGATCGAGGACTCGTCCGCCGAGGTGTAGACGCCCGACGAGTACAGCAGCGCGATGTGCAGATCGGCCGCCCCGAGGACGGCGGGCGGCAGCGTCGCCAGCAGCTGCGGGTTGATCAGGTCGCTCTGCGCGGCCAGATAGGCCCGCTGGCGCAGGTTCTCGTCGAGGGAGCTGGTGAGGTTCTGCCGGACGACCAGGAAGGCCGCCATCGACACGATCAGCACCATGGCCGCCGCGACCAGCGCCGCCAGCACCCCGATCCGGGCGCGCAGGGTGAACCGCTCACGCTCGTCGGCACCGTGCGTGCGTCGCCACCACCGCTCCGCGCGCTCCTCGGTGGGGGACAGCCGCAGCGACGCGCTGATCTGCGACCGGATCCCGCTCACGGAGGCGACTCCCGCAGCACGTACCCGACGCCGCGCACGGTGTGGATCAGTCGCGGTTCGCCGTCGGCCTCGGTCTTGCGACGCAGATAGCCGACGTACACCTCCAGCGCGTTACCGCTGGTCGGGAAATCGTATCCCCAGACCTGCTCCAGAATCTGGGCCCGGGTGAGCACCCGGCGCGGATGCGCGAGCAGCAGTTCCAGCAGCGAGAACTCGGTGCGGGTGAGGCTGATCGCCCGCTCCCCCCGGGTGACCTCGCGGGTGTCAGGGTCCAGCGAGAGATCGGCGAACCTCAGCGCGGCACTGGCCCCGGCGGCGCCGTCCGGTTCGGGGGTCCGCCTGCGCAGCAGCGCCCGCAACCGCGCCAGCAGCTCCTCCAGCGCGAACGGCTTGGGCAGGTAGTCGTCGGCGCCGGCGTCGAGCCCGGCGACCCGGTCGGACACCGCATCACGCGCCGTCAGCACCAGGATCGGCAGCGAGTCGCCCGCACTGCGCAACCGCCGGCAGACCTCCAGCCCGTCGACCCGCGGCATCATCACGTCGAGGACGAGGGCGTCCGGGCGGTCGGCGAGCATCATGTCCAGCGCGGCCTGGCCGTCCTCGGCGAGGACGACCTCGTAGCCGTTGAAGGCCAGCGACCGGCGCAGCGAGTCCCGGACCGCCTTGTCGTCGTCGACGACCAGAATGCGCATGCGCCCAGTCTCGCCCAGCCCCCTGAGAGCGGTCTGAGCGGGAGCTGATCGGTACCGGGTGTTGATCCACCGTCGGCCCGGGTAGTCGTCGGACATGACCGACGAGTTCGAGTTCTTCTTCGACCCGATCTGCCCGTTCTGCTGGGTCACCTCACGCTGGGTGGTGGAGGTCGGCAGACAGCGACAGATCGCGGTGCACTGGCGTCCGCTGCCGCTCGCGCTGCTCAACGAAGGGATCTCCTACGAGGAGCGGCTCGAGGTCTCCGACGCCTACCCGGAGTCGCACCGGCGCGGGCTGGAGATGCTGCGGGTGATCGCGGCGGCGCAGGCGCAGCGCGGCCCGGAGATCGTCGGCGACCTCTACACCGGGTTCGGCGAGCTGGTCTGGGACACCGACGCCCCCGACGGCGAGGGCTTCGACCCGGTGATGCAGGTGATGGCACAGCAGCGCGACCTGCGCCCGGTGCTGGAACGGTTCGGCCTGTCCCCCGCGCTGGCCGACGCCGCGCACGACGACGGGCTCGACGACGGGCTCCGGGAGAACGTGGCCGAGGTCCGCAGGCGCTGCGGCGACGACGTCGGCACCCCGGTGTTGTCGTTCTCCCCGCCGGACGGGCCGGGGCTGTTCGGCCCGGTGATCGACACCGTGCCGTTCGGGGAGGATGCGTTGCGCCTGTGGGACGCCGTGTTCACCCTCGCCACCTGGCCCGGGTTCGCCGAGCTCAAGCGGGGTCTCCGGTCGTTCCCGGACACCCCGCTCACCTCCCGGATCGCCCGCGGTGAGACGACCGTCCGCTGAGGGGTCTGCTTCACTGGCGTCCGTGACCGACGCGGGGGAGCTCGGCTTCTCGAACCGGACCGGTCGCCCGCCCGGGCGGTTGATCACGCTCGCCTCCCGGGTGTTGCCCGGGGTCCGGCGGGTACAGGGCCAGATCGAGCCGTACGCCGAGTTCTGGCAGGAGCACAACCGGACTGCACTGGGTGGTTCCGGCCCGCTCTGGGTGGCGCTCGGTGACTCGATGGCCCAGGGCATCGGCGCCGCCCGCCCGGACGGCGGCTGGGCCGGCCGGCTCGCCCCGACGCTCGGGGCGTCGTGGCGGCTGGTGAACCTGTCCCAGTACGGCGCCCGGGTCGACGACGTCGTCGACCGTCAGCTCCCCGCCGCCCTGCGGCTGCGCCCGGACCTGCTGGTCTGCCTGATCGGCTCCAACGACCTGATGCAGCCGCGCCGCCAGGAAGGCGTCGGGGAACGCTACGTGCGACTAGTGGACCGGCTCCCCCGCGGGACGGTGATCGGCAACCAGCCGGGGACCTTCGCGGCCGCGCTCGTCGTCAACGGTCTGATCGACGACGCGGTGGCCCGCCGCGGCCTGGTGCTCGCCGAGCTGCGGGACCCGCGGACCCGGCACTGGCGCGGCAAGCTCTCCTCCGACGGCTTCCACCCGAACGACCGCGGTTACGCCGCGATCGCCGAGGTCTTCGCCGAGGCCCTGCGTCGTGCGGGCCTCGCGCCGCCCCGTTCTGGTTAGGTGTTGGAGATGGCGACACAGAAGCTCCCCCGCAAGGTCTACGAGGCCGAACTGCTGCGACTGCAGGGTGAGCTGCTGAAGATGCAGGAGTGGGTGAAGGCGACCGGGGCACGCGTCGTCGTCGTGTTCGAGGGCCGGGACGCCGCCGGGAAGGGCGGCGCGATCCAGCGGGTCAGCCAGTACCTGAACCCACGGTTCTGCCACATCGTGGCGCTGCCGACGCCGACCGAGCGCCAGAAGACGCAGTGGTACTTCCAGCGCTACGTCGAGCACCTGCCGGCGGCCGGTGAGATCGTCCTGTTCGACCGCTCCTGGTACAACCGCGCCGGCGTCGAACGGGTGATGGGTTTCTGCACGGAGGCCGAGTACCGGCGGTTCCTGCGCCAGGCGCCGGTGTTCGAGCAGCTGCTCGTCGAGGACGGCGTCCACCTGCGTAAGTACTGGTTCTCGGTGAGCGCCGACGAGCAGGCCAGGCGGTTCGCCGAGCGCCTGGAGAACCCGATGAAGCAGTGGAAGCTCTCGCCGATGGACCTGGAGTCGATGACCCGCTGGGACGACTACTCCAAGGCCCGCGACGACATGCTGGTGCACACCGACACCGATCACGCCCCCTGGTGGATCGTGGAGGCCGAGGAGAAGCGCAACGCGCGGATCAACATGATCCACCACCTGTTGTCGTCGGTCCCGTGGGAGCCGGTCGAACGCCAGGTGCTGAGGCTGCCGGAGCGTCCGCCGTCGGGGAACTACGAGCGTCCGCCACGGGAGATCCAGCGCGACGTGCCCGACCACGCGGCCACCCTGCTCTGAGCCCGGACGGCCGCTGCCCGACGACACTCCCACCGGGTCGGTGCCCGGCCGCGTCGTGGCGCTGACCCGGGCGCCGGGCACGGTCCGAGCGAACGCCGCACCATCTGCCGAGGAGATCCGGATGCACCCGCTGCCCCTGGACGGGCTCGTCGTCGTCTCGTGCGAGCAGGCGGTCGCCGCACCGCTCGCCACCCGTCACCTGGCCGATCTCGGCGCCCGCGTGATCAAGGTGGAGCGCCCCGGCAGCGGTGACTTCGCCCGCGCCTACGACCGGACCGTGCGGGGGATGTCGAGCCACTTCGTGTGGCTCAACCGGTCGAAGCAGAGCGTCGCTCTCGACCTCAAGGACCCGGCCGCCGTCGAGAAGATGCTGCGGCTGCTGGAACGCGCCGACGTGTTCGTGCAGAACTTCGCCCCCGGCGCCGCGGACCGCCTCGGGCTCGGTGCGACGGCGTTGCGCGCCCGCTTCCCCCGGCTCGTGACCTGTTCGATCTCCGGTTACGGCGGCAGCGGGCCGTACCGCGACGCGAAGGCCTACGACCTGCTGATCCAGTCCGAGGCGGGTCTCGTCTCGATCACCGGGACCGAGGACTCCCCCGCCAAGGCGGGCATCCCGGCCGCGGACATCGGCGCCGGCATGTACGCGTTCAGCGGGATCCTCGCGGCGCTCTACGAGCGCGAGCGCACCGGCGTCGGCACCGAGGTGGAGGTCAGCCTGTTCGACTCGCTCGTCGAGTGGATGGGCTACCCGCTCTACTACGCCGGGTACGGCGGCTCCCCGCCCGGGCGGACCGGGACCAGCCACGCCGCGATCGCCCCGTACGGCACCTTCGTCACCGGCGACGGGACCGAGGTCGTGCTGTCGATCCAGAACGAGCGCGAGTGGGTGGCGTTCTGCACCGACGTCCTGCGCACTCCCGGCCTCGCCACCGATCCCCGGTTCGACACCGGCTCCGGACGGGTGGCCGAGCGCGCGGCCCTGCAGGTGGAGATCGACGCGGTACTGGCGACGTTGAGCGGAGAGATCTTCCTCGACCGGCTGGCCGGGGCACGGATCGCGCACGCCCGGCAGCGTGAGCTCGCCGACGTGCTCGACCACCCCCAGCTCGACGCGCGCGGCCGCTGGACCGAGGTCGACTCCCCCGTCGGGCCGCTGCGCGCGCTGCAGCCACCGATCACCCTGCCCGGCCGGCCCGCCCGGATGGGCCGCGTCCCGGACGTCGGGGAGCACACCGACGAGGTGCTGGCCTGGCTGGACGAACAGCCGTGAGCTCGTCCCGGCCCGCCGGGGTGCGCTGTCGTCGTGCCGGGGCCGGGGTGACGCTCACCGACGGGCACACCGACATCACCGGGGGGCGAACCGTGCGGCCCACTCGTCGCGGCTGCGGGTCCGGAGCACCGCGGCGATCCGGGCCCTGATCTGCGGCCACGCCCGGCGGTCGTCCTGCCGGTCCAGCTGGGCCGGGTCGATCCCGGCGAGCTCGACGACCCGGGTCCCGGTCAGCGGCTCCCGCCCCGGTCCGTCTCAGCCGCCCCGGCGGAGCAGGAACCGTTGCACCTTGCCGCTCGGGGTCTTGGGAAGGCTGTCGACGACGTGTACGGCGCGCGGGTAGGCGTGCCGGGCGTAGCGCTCCTTCACCAGCTGCTGCAGTTCGGCCTCCAGGCCCGCCGACCCGGGGGCACCCGGGGCGAGCACGACGTGTGCCTCCAGCACCTCGCCGCGCAGCTCGTCCGGCCGGCCGACGACGGCGGCCTCGGCCACGGCGGGATGGGTCAGCAGGACGCTCTCCACCTCGAACGGGCCGATCCGGTACCCGGCCATGATGATGACGTCGTCGTCGCGGGCGGAGAAGCGAAAGTGCCCGTCGGCGTCGCGGGTCGCGGTGTCGCCGGTCAGGTACCAGCGGCCGTCGGCGCTGAACCGCGACGACCCGGTGCTGCGCGCGTACCCCTCGAAGGTCGCCAGCGGGCTGGCCGGCACGTCCACGGCGACCTGGCCGAGGGTGCCGGGCGGGGCGGGCGTTCCGTCGTCACCGAGCACCTCGAGGCTCCACCCGGGCAGCGGCCTGCCCATCGAGCCGGGCCGGACCGGCTCGCGGATCGGCTCGGCCCAGCCGTTGGCGATCATCATGCCCTGCTCGGTCTGGCCGTAGTGGTCCCGGACGGTCACGCCGATCCGGTCCTCGAACCACTCCGGGATGTCCGGGGTGAGCGGCTCCCCGGCCGAGGACAGGCAGCGCAGCGCGAGATCGGCCGCCGCCGGGACGGTGGCGCCGCGCAGGCTCCGGTAGACCGTCGGGGCGGCCGCGAAGTTCGTGACCCCGAACCGCTGCAGCACCGCCCAGGTGGTGGCCGGGTCGAAGGGGGCGTGCAGCAGCAGGCTCCGCCGTCCGGCGGCGAGCGGGCCGAGCACGGCGTAGTACAGGCCGTAGGCCCAGCCCGGGTCGGCCGCGTTCCAGTAGACGTCGTCGGCGCGCAGGTCGAGGCCGAACTCCAGGTATCCCAGGACGGCGGCGAGTGCCCGCACCGGGACCCGGACCGCCTTGGGGGCGCCGGT
This sequence comes from Pseudonocardia sp. NPDC049635, assembly GCF_040659795.1. Lineage (NCBI taxonomy): Bacteria > Bacillati > Actinomycetota > Actinomycetes > Pseudonocardiales > Pseudonocardiaceae > Pseudonocardia > Pseudonocardia sp. NPDC049635. The sequence goes on along the minus strand of NZ_JBFAON010000018.1, from coordinate 41,012 downwards.
GGTCCCCGAGGTGAACAGCTCGATGAGCACCCCGTCCGGTCCGAGCACCGCGGGCTCGGCGTCGGCGCCGCGGTGCCGGTCCAGCAGTGCGTGGAAGTCCTCCCCGGGCGGGCCGTCCCCGCCGTCCCGGTCGCCGACGACGATCAGCCGCAGGTCCGCGGACGGGTCGAGCTTGCCGCACTGGTCGGCGTCGGCGACGACGACGGTCGCGCCGCTCGCGCCGACCCGCAGCTCGACGGCGGGCGGGGCGAACGCGGTGAACAGCGGGACGTGCACCGCGCCGCGCCGCCAGATCCCCAGCAGTGCGACGACGAGTTCGGCGGACCTGCCCATCAGCACCGCCACGGCGTCGCCGGGGCCGACGCCGAGCTCGGCCAGCGCTGCGGCGAACCGCACCGACTGCTCCCGCAGCTCGCCGAAGGTGATGTCGCGGGCGCCGAGATCCGGCTCGACGACGGTGAACGCGACCGCGCCCGCAGGGTGGCGGTCGCAGAGCAACTCGGCGGCCGACGAGCCGGCACGGCTGTAGTGCCGGAGCAGCTCCTCGACCCGGATGTCGGGTGCGGTCATCGTCGATCGTCCTCCGTACGGCGGGGATGTCGGTTCGTCGCGGGGTGGGTCACAGACGGTAGGACCTGGCGATGATGTCTCGTTGCATCTCGCTGGTCCCGGCGAAGACGGTGGAGATGATGTTGCGGCGCAGGTGCTGCTCCATGTCGTACTCGGTGGTGTAGCCCGCCCCGCCCATCATCTGCATCCCTTCGATGCTGATCCGCTTGGCGGTCTCGGTGACCTTCAGCTTGGCCATCGACGCCTGCCGGGACCACCGGCCGCCGGGGTCCCGGTCCATCTTGCGGGCCACGTCGTGGACGAGCAGGGCACAGCATTCGAGCTCGGTGGCGAGATCGGCGATCCGGTGCCCGATCGCCTGGAAGGAGCCGATCGGGCGGCCGAACTGTCGTCGGGTGCCGACGTAGTCCAGCGCGTCGTCGAAGGTGGCCCGGGCGTTGCCCAGGAAGATCGCGGCGCACAACACCCGTTCGAAGTTCAGCCCGGCCATCAGCTGCGGCCAGGCGCCGCCCTCGACGCCGACCAGCGCGTCGGCCGGCACGACCGCGTCGGTGAAGTACAGCTCGTTGACCTCGCGTCCGCCGAGGGTGTCGATCGACCGGATCGTCAGGCCCGGGGTGTCGGTGGGGACCAGGAGCATCGAGATGCCCTCGTGCTTGTCCGGCCCCGGCGCGGTGCGGCAGACCAGCAGGATCGCCCTGGCGTAGTGCGCGCAGGAGATCCAGGTCTTCTGGCCGTTGATCCGGTACCCGTCCTCGACCGGTTCGGCGCGACAGGACAGCGATCCCACGTCGGAGCCCGAGTCGGGCTCGCTCATCGCGACCGCGTACACCTCGCCCCGGCAGAATCCGCCGACGACGTCGCTCCGCTGGGCGTCGGTGCCGAACTCCTGGACGGTGCGCGCGACGATCATCGAGATCCCCAGGCCGAACACCGGAACCTTGCCGTGGGCGAGCTCCTCCAGCAGGAGGCAGGCATCGGTCACCCCGCCGCCGGAGCCACCCCACTCCGGGCGCATGGCCACACCGCTCCAGCCCAGTTCGGCGATCCGGCGGTTGAGCTCCTGGTTGTGCGCCTCGGCGCCGCCCCGGGTCAGGGCCGCCCGCTGCTCACGGGTACCGCACTCGCGGCGGGCGAACGCCCGGACGGCCTCGACGAATGCTCGCCGGTCGTCCTCGGCCGGACTACTGACCACTGTGTCCTCCTGTCGTTCGCTCGATCAAATCAGCATGTACATGATTGACACAAGAGGCTGTTCACTGGTCTTCTGTCCCGTATATGACTCAGGTCATGCTAATGGTGATGTACAAGCTGGCGAGCCGGAGGAGCTGACATGAAGGTGCGCAGGGTCGTGATGGGATCGGGCCCGCAGGGGCGGACGGCGGTACTGGACGACGGCCCGCTCGAACCCACCACGGTCGCGTTGCTGCCGGGCGTGGAGATCGTCCGGGTCTGGGAGACCGAGCGCGCGGCCCTGCCGGTGACCGACGCCTCGGCGGGCGACCCGAAGGCGACGTTCTTCCCGCCGCACCCGGGGATCCGGTTCGGGTTCCTGTCCGTGCCGCCGGGGATCACCTACGTCCCCGACGAGTCGACCGATCTCGCGGCGGCCGGTACCGAGATCGAGGAGAAGCTGCCCGGCGCGGCCGCGACCTTCGCCTTCCCCGACCAGCCGGGTGCGCACGTCACGCAGACCGTCGACTACATCGTCGTCGTCTCCGGGGCCGGCGTCCTCCGGTTCGACGACGTCGAGGTGCGGATCGCCCAGGGCGACGTCCTGATCCAGAACGGGACACCCCACGCCTGGTTCAACGACGGCAGCGAGCCCTTCGTCGTCGCCTTCGCCCTCTGCGGCGCCACCCAGGCCTGATCCCGTCCGAACCCGACCGAAGGCGGCCGACGATGCCCGTACCGACGATGTCCTGCGCGTTCTACACCGGCGCGCACACCCCCGACCACATCGCACTCGCCGAGGAGCTCGGCTACACCCGGGCCTGGGTCTACGACTCACCCGCACTCTGCCTCGATCCCTGGGCCGCCCTGGCCAGGGCGGCCGACCGCACCACCCGGATCGGCCTGGCGACCGGCGTGGCCGTGCCCCGGCTGCGGCACCTGATGGCCACGGCGTCAGCGATCGCGACCGTCGAGTCGATCGCCCCCGGGCGGTTCACCCTCGGCGTCGGTACCGGGTTCACCGGTCTGCGCGCGCTGGGGCACAAGCCGATGAAGTGGGCCGAGGTGGCCGAGTACGTCACCGCGCTGAAGGCCCTGCTGCGCGGTGAGGCCGTGCAGTGGGAGGGCCGCAGCATGCGGCTCATGCACGCCTCCGGGTATCTGCCTCCGCTGCCGGTCGAGTTCTACGTCTACCTGGCGGCGGAGGGCCCCAAGGGACTGGCGGTCGCCCGCGAGCACGCCGACGGGGTGCTCACCGTCAACTCCGACCCGGGGCCGGGGTGGGCGAACTCCGCGCGGTGGGCACTGGGCACCGTGCTCGACGAGGGTGAGAGCGTGACCTCGGACCGGGTGTGGCGGGCCGCGGGTCACGCCGCCGCGGTGATCTACCACCTCTACTACGAGGCGGGCTACGACCTGTCCGCGCTCCCCAACGGCGCGGAGTGGGCGGCGGTGATCGACGCGATGACCCCCGACGAACGGCACGTCCTGCTGCACAAGGGTCACCTGATGGAGGTCTCCGAGCACGACGACCGGATGATCCCCCGGGAGACGGTCGAGGCGCTCACGTTCACGGGTACGGCGGACACGCTGCGGGCCCGTCTCGAACAGATGGCCTCCTCGGGCGTCACCGAGGTCGTCTACCAGCCGGCCGGTCCGGACATCCCCCGCGAGCTGGAGGCCTTCGCCCGGCTGGTGCCCGCCTCGGTCACCGCGGGTTGAGGGGGGCGGGAGCCGATGTACCTGACCCAGGGACTGCACCGGGCGCTGCAGCGCGATCCCGGCCGGACCGCCACGATCGACGGTGACCGGAACCGCACCTTCGCCGAGAGCACCGACCGGATCGCTCGCCTCGCCGGCGCACTGCGCGCCCTCGGTGTCCGCGACGGAGCCCGGGTGGCGATGATGTCGCTGAACTCCGACCGCTACCTCGAGTACCTGTGGGCGACCTGCTGGGCCGACGGAGTGATCAACACCGTCAACATCCGGTGGAGCCCGGCCGAGATCGCCGGCTCGCTCACCGACTGCGACACCCGGGTCCTGTTCGTCGACCGGACCTTCCTGCCCGTCGTGGAGGAACTGCGCCGGGCCTGCCCGCAGCTGGCCCACGTGGTGTTCTGCGGGGACGGCCCCGCCCCGGACGGGACACTCGGGTTCGAGGAGCTGGTCGCGGCGCACGAACCGGTTCCCGACGCCCGCCGCGGCGGCGGCTCCGCCGCGGCGATCTTCTACACCGGTGGCACCACCGGGGCGGCCAAGGGCGTCGTGCTCAGCCACGCCGGCCTGCTCACCTCGGCCTACGGCTGCATGGCGACGACCCGGTTCGTCACCCCAGGCGGCTCGATGCTGCACGCGGCTCCCATGTTCCATCTCGGGGACCTGGCCGGCTGGGTGGCCCACGGCGTCGCGGGCAACACCCAGGTGGTGATCCCGCAGTTCGAGCCGGTCGCGTTCCTGGAGGCGGTGCAGCGGCACCGGGTCACCGACGTCCTGCTTGTCGCGACCATGGCCCAGATGGTGATCGACCATCCGCGGGCCGCCGATGCCGATCTCACCAGCCTGCGCCGGATGATCTACGGGGCGGCCCCGATCTCGGACGCCGTGCTGGAACGGCTCATGGCGAGGCTCCCGCAGCTGGAGCTGGTGCAGACCTACGGCATGACCGAGCTGTCCCCGGTGGCCACGATCCTGCCGCCCGAGGACCACCGGCCGGGATCGTCCCGTCTGCGTTCGGCAGGTCGCGCCGCCGCGCACACCGAGCTGCGCGTCGTCGATCCCGAGGGGCGGGAGGTCCCCCGCGGCGAGGTCGGCGAGATCGTCGTGCGCGGCGGGCACGTGATGACCGGCTACCGGAACCGGCCCGAGGAGACCGCGCAGGCGCTGCGCGAGGGATGGATGCACACCGGTGACGGCGGCCGGCTCGACGAGGACGGTTATCTGTACCTGGTCGACCGGATCAAGGACATGATCATCACCGGTGGCGAGAACGTCTACTCCACCGAGGTGGAGAACGTCCTGGCCGCCCACCCCGCGGTCGCGACCTGCGCCGTCGTCGGGGTTCCCGACGACACCTACGGCGAGCGGGTGCACGCGGTGGTGGTGCTGCACCCGGGCCGGAGCGTCGACGGTGCCGAACTGCGGGAGTTCGTGAAGACCCGGATCGCCGGTTACAAGGCGCCGCGTTCGGTGTCGTTCACCGATGCGCTGCCGCTCTCGGCGGCCGGTAAGGTGCTCAAGCGCGATCTGCGTGCCCAGCTCGCCGACGGAGACGCAGAGGTGCCTGCCCAGTGACCTCCCGCACGGCCGCCGCGACCGGTGCCGATCCCGGCACGGCGGGCGGCGCGTCCCGGCGGCGCCCCCGGGACCGGCGGGACCATGTCGTCCGGCACGCCCGGATCCTGTTCGCCGAGCGGGGCTTCCACGCCGTACGGATGGAGGACATCGCGACTGCGGTCGGGGTGACCGCCCGCGCGCTGTACCGGCACTTCCCGAACAAGTACGCGTTGCTGGCGCACGTCTCGGTGACCGGGCAGGACACCTACTTCGCCGCCCTGGACGCCGAGCCGGGATGGCCGGAGCTGGCCGCGCGGCTGGTCCGGACGAACCTGGACGACCCCACGCACTCCCTGCTGTGGCAGCGCGAGGCCCGCCACCTCGAACCGGCCGAGCGAGGTCCGGTCCAGCGGCGGGTCGTCGAGATCGCCACCGGCGTCGGGGCGGTCATCGCCCGGGACCGGGACGACCGGCCGGGCCCGGTCGAGACCGAGACGCTCGCCTGGTCGGCTCTCGCGGTCGCGGCGAGCCAGGGGGGCCGGCCGCGCTGCGACGACCGGCTGCTCACCGCCGCCGTGCTCGGGCTCGGACGCCTGCCGCTGCCCGGACCGGACGTCGTCGGGCCGCAGCCGTTCCACCGGACCCCGGAGCCCACCTCCCGGCGGGAACGGCTCCTGCACCATGCCGCGACACTGTTCCGGCGGCACGGCTACCTCGGCGTCACGCTCGGTGAGATCGGCGAGCGGGCCGGCATCCACGGTCCGAGCATCTACCACCACTTCCCGAGCAAGATGGCGATCCTGCAGACCCTGCTGGCCCGGCTCGACGAATGGGTCACCCTCGGCCTGCTGGACGCCCAGGGCCGCGGCACGGACCCGGGGCAGGTGCTGGACCTGTTCGGCGAGAACTACGTCGGGCTGGCGCTGCGCTTCCCCGATCTCGTCTCCGTGGCGCTGACCGAGTCGATCCACCTGTCCGATGCGGACGCGGAGGCCCGCGACGCGGGTGTCCTCGTCACCGGCTGGTCGGAGCTGCTGCGGGCGGCCCGCCCGGAGCTCGACCCGGCCGAGGCCGCGACCCTGGTCCGGGCCGCCCGGTCCGGGGTCGACGACCTCGTCCGGATCGCGCACCTGCGCTCGGCGGGGATCGGCGCCCAGCTGGTGGCGACCACCCGAACAGTGCTCGCCACGCAGGTGCCCGGCACTGCCGGGTGACCGGGCCGGCGCGCGACGACAGTCGGATCGGCCCGATTCCTCGACGAGGTCGCGGGCCCGGTGATCACGTCGGGTCGTCGGCGGCCCGCGCCTCGTCCCGGATGACGGCGGCCCCCCTCGGATCCACCAGGCCACTGTGGAGCCGCTGATTGTGGCTGTGCGCCAGATGATGCACACCGAAGGCTGCTTCCACGGCCGCCCGCTGCCCCTGCAGGTCGAGACCGTGGTTGATCGAGCGCTTGGCCAGACGCACCCCGAACTGCGGCCGGGCCGCCACCCGGCGGGCGAGCTCCAGGGTGGCCTCCTCCAGCTCGTCGTCGGGGACGACGCGGTTCACCATCCCGATCGACAGCGCCTCCTCGGCCGTGATGCGTTCCCCGGTGAACAGCATCTCCTTGGCCCGCCGCGCCCCGAGCTCCCAGAGGTGGGTGAAGTACTCGGCGCCGTTCATGTCGAAGGCGACCACCGGGTCGACGAAGCTGGCCCCTTGTGCAGCGACGATCAGGTCGCACGGCCACACCAGCATCAGTCCGCCGCCGATCACCCGGCCGCGCACCTCGGCGATCGTCGGCCGGGGCATGTCCCGCCAGCGCAGGCACAGGCCGGTGAACAGCTCCTCCTCGGTCGCGAACCAGCCCTCCGCACCCGGTGCGTCGAAACCTCCGGTGAGCGTGCGTGGCTGCGCACCGGCCATCGACCAGTCGGTGTCGAGGTCGTGCCCGGCGGAGAAGTCCGGCCCGTCGGCGGCCAGGACGATCACCCGGACCTGCTCGTCGGCCAGCGCACGGCGGTAGGCGTCGTCGAGCGCGTGCAGCAGCTCCCGGTCCTGGGCGTTGCGCTTCTCCGGGCGGGCGAGCACGACCCGGGCGATGCCGGGTTCGGGCTGCTCGTAGCGGACGGTGTCGGTCATTGTCCCTCCGGTCCGGTCATGCCCTGAGCGTCGCGCCGTTGTCCAGCACATAGCACTGCCCGGTGGTGAACGATGCCTCGTCGCTGACCAGGTGCGCGGCGACCGCCGCGATCTCGTCCGGCTCGCCCCAGCGACCCTGCCTGGCCGCGACGTAACCGTCGGGATCGGAGCCGAGGGCGTCGAGGAGGAACCGGGCGCTCGCCTCCGCAGCTCTGGTCCGGACCAGGCCGGGCGCGATCGCGTTGACCCGGATCCGGTTCTCGCGCAGTTCCAGGGCGGCGCTGCGGGTCAGGGACTCCACCGCGGCCTTGGACGCGGCGTAGGCGGCGATACCCGGGGAGGCACAACGGCCTGCGACCGAGGAGGTACTCAGGATCGCGCCACCACCTCGTTCTCGCATCGCCGGGACCGCGGCCCGGATGCCGTGCAGGACTCCGCCGACGTTGACCGCGAACACTCGGTCCCAGTCGGCCGGGTCCATCTCGGTCAGACCTCCGCCCGCGCCCGTGGCCGCGTTGTTGAACAGGATGTCGAGTCCGCCGAACGCGGTGACCGCGTGGTCGACCGTGGCAGGGAGGTCCTGTGGATCGGCGACGTCACACCGGATCGCGCGTACCGCGTCGCCGAGCTCGCCCGCCGTCTCCGCCAGGCCGCGCTCGGAGATGTCGGCGAGCACCACCCGGGCGCCCTCGGCGACGAAGCGGCGGGCCGCCGCCGCGCCGATCCCGTGGGCCGCACCGGTCACGATCGCGACCCGGTCCTGCAGGCGTCCGCTCATCGGGTGGCCCCGTTCTCGGCCAGCCGCGCGCGGACCTCGCGCCGAAGGACCTTCCCGATCGGTGACCGTGGCAGTGTCTCGACGACGTGCACCGCGGTCACCTTCTTGACCGAGCCGACCTTCTCGCGGCTCCATGCGACGAGTTCGTCGGCGGTGACCGACGCCCCCGGCCGGAGCACCACGGCGGCGTGCGGTGTCTCGCCCCAGCGGGGATGCGCGACGCCGACCACCGCGACCTCGGCCACCGCGGGATGTGCGGCCAGCGCATTCTCCAGCTCGGTCGGCCAGATGTTGTAGCCGCCGGAGATGATCGTGTCCTCCTTGCGGTCGGTGAGGTAGAGGAAACCGTCCTCGGAGATGCGACCCAGGTCGCGGGTGCGGAACCAGCCGTCCGCAGTGACCCGTTCCGCGGCGGCCTCCGGGTCACCCCAGAGCGCTCGCATCGTCCCGGGCGATCGACCTGCGACCTCCCCGACCTCGCCGACGGGCAGTCGCTTCCCGTCGTCGTCGAGGATCGCGACGTCGGAGTTCGGGGTGGGGCGCCCGGCGGACCGCAGCCGACCCCGCTCCGCCTCGGTGCCGTCCAGAACGTGGTGCTCCGGAGTGAGGACGGTCAGCGGCAGACATTCACTCTGTCCGTAGATCTGGTACATGATGTTGCCCCACACCCCGATCGCCGCGGTCAGCGCGGCTTCGGACGCCGGAGCGGTCCCGTAGAACACGGTCGCGAGGCTGCTCAGGTCCCTGGTCCGGGAGTCCGGATGATCGGCGATCATCGTCATCAGCGTCGGCACCGTCATCGTCAGCGTGATCCGCTCGGTCTCGATCAGTTCCAGGAAGCGGGCAGTGTCGAAAGCGGGCATCACCACGGTCGTCGCGCCCGCCGCGACCAGCGGCCAGGCGAACATCCCGGCGGCGTGGCTGAGCGGAGCGGGTGCGAGGTAGCGGTCCCGTTCGGTGAACCGAGGAATGACGAGCGCCATCTCGGTACCCATGTCCATCCAGCCACGGACCGTGTGCAGGATGGCCTTCGGCTTGCCCGTCGTACCCGCGGAGAACCGGATGACGTGCGGGTCGTCGTCGGCGAGAGGGACGTGCGGGTCCGTGGCGGAAGCGGTCGCCAGCGCCTGCTCGTAGCCGGCCGCCCCGGGAACCGGATCCCCGGTGACGAGGACGGTGGTCAGTTCCCCGAGGTCGGCCAGCAGCGGCTGCAGCGCCGCGAGGTGCTTGTCCTGCACGATCAGTGCGCGGGCGCCGACCAGACCGAGCAGGTAGTGCTGGCGATCGGGGGTGTCGTGCCCGTAGAGCGCGCAGCGCACGTACCCGCCCAGTGCGAGCCCGGCAATGTGCTCGAGGCCCTCGAACGAGTTGTCGCTGAGCAATGCGACCCGGTCACCGGGCTGTGCTCCGGCGGCTCGGAGTGCGTTCGCCAGCCTGGTCGCGCGGTCCATCAGCTGGTCGTAGGTCTGCCGCCGTCCCTCACAGACGAAGGCTGTGTTCTGCCCGAACAGGCGGGTGCTCTTGCGGAGGAGGTTCGCCGGGTCCATGCCGCGCTCCTAAGGCCGGCCCAGGCCGCGCGGGACGTCCACCCGGGCGAGCATGAGGACCGCCTTGTCGGTGTCGACCCCGGTCGCGGCGGCGAAGAAGTCCGGCACCGCGCACAGCAGCAGTGACCTGCCGTCCTGCCCGCCGAGTGCGCAGGCGTAGACACCGTTGCCGTTCGGATCGGCGATCTCCTCGGTGAGGGCGCCGTTCCGGTCGAACCGCAGCACCCGCTGGTGACCGGCGTCGGCCACCCAGATCCCGTCGTCGGCGTCGATCGCACACCCGTCGGGAATCATCGCCAGTGCCGCCATGACCTCCGGCAACGGCCCCAGCTGCGGAGGTTCGGCGAGTTGTGCGAACAGGCGGCGGTCGGTCAGGGCGCCGTCGGCACCGATCGTGAACGCGGTCAGCCGCCCGGCGAACGACTCCGCGACGATGAGCGTGCCACCGTCACCGGTGATGACCATCCCGTTGGGGCACACCACGTCGTCGGCCGCGACGTGGACCGAGCCGTCGGGGTCGACCCGGTAGATCGCGCCCGCCCTCGGCGGTTCACCTGCGGTGATCGCGAAACCGATCGTGCCGGTGAACGCCCGGCCGTCAGCATCCAGCACCAGGTCGTTGATCTCGTGCTCGCACACCCCGGAGAGGTCGGCGTGCACCGTCACCTCGCCCTCCGGTGTGCGACGCAGCAGCCTCCGATCGTGCATGGACACGACCAGCAGCGAGCCGTCCGGCAACCAGCCGATCCCGGACGGGTTGCCCTCGACACGCAACACCTCGGTCCGGGTGCCGTCGGTGTCGTAGGTGCAGAGGACGCCGGCGTAGATGTCGGAGACCCACCAGCGGTCGCCGTGCCAGCGTGGGGCCTCGAAGTAGTGCCCGCCCGCGGCGAGCCGGATGACGGACCTCGTTGTCGACATGAGTGCTCCTCGGTTTCGTGGGCGGTGCGTCGGGCACCGGGGACGGGTCAGAGGCCGTACGATGATCCGATGATGTCGCGCTGGATCTCGCTCGTTCCCGCGAAGACGGTGGCGACGATGTTCTGCCGGAGCTGGCGCTGCATGTCGTACTCGGTCGTGTAGCCGGCAGCACCCATCATCTGCATCCCGTCGACGGTGATCGTCTTCGCCAGCTCGGTGGCCTTGAGCTTGGCCATCGAGGCCTCCCTCGGGAGCTGCCGGTCCGGCTCGTCGTCGGCCCTCCGGGCGACGTCGTGGACCAGCAGGGAGCAGCACTCCAGCTCGGTGGCCAGGTCCGCGAGCCGGTGTCTCAGTGCCTGGAACGAGCCGACCGGGCGACCGAACTGCCTGCGCCCGGATACGTAGGCGAGCGTGTCGTCGAACGCCCGTCGAGCGTTGCCCAGGAACGTCGCCGCACACACCAGACGCTCGAAGTTCAACCCGGCCATGAGCTGCCGCCATGCCTGGTGCTCGACCCCGATCACTCGGTCGGTCGACACCCGGGCGCCGGTGAAGAAGACGTCGTTGACCTCCCGGCCCCCCAGGGTCTCGATCGGCCGGATCTCGACCCCCGGGGTGTCCCGCGGCACCTCGAGCATGGTGATGCCGTCGTGCTTGCCCCCGGTCGTGTCGGTGCGACAGACGAGCAGGATCCGCTCCGCGTACGGAGCACACGAGATCCAGGTCTTCTGGCCGTCGACGACGTAGCAGTCCTCGACGCGCCGAGCTGCGCACCGCATCGACCCGACGTCGGAGCCCGCCTCCGGCTCGCTCATCGCGATCGCCGAGACCTCGCCCCGGCTGACACTGCCGATGACCTCGTGCCGCTGTTGCTCGGTCCCGAACCGCAGCGCCGTCCTGCCGACGATCATCGAGATCCCGAGTCCGAACACCGGGACCTGGCCGTAGGCCAGCTCCTCCAGGAGCACGCAGGCCTCGACGACTCCACCGCCGCTGCCGCCGTATCGCTCGGGGAAAGCGACCCCGGCCCACCCGAGTTCACCGAGCATGCGGCAGATCTGCGCGCTGTGTTCGGTGCGACCGTTGTCGGTCAGCTCAGCGCGCTGTTCACGGGTTCCGCACTCGCGGAGCACGAAGTCGCGGACGGCCGCTCCGAAGTCGCCTGAAGGACCTCGGGGGGCGACACCGTGAATGAGGGACATGGCCGTACTCCGTCGTCGCAGGTGTCGCCGGGGCCCGGCCTTGCGGAAGTTAAATCCATCCCAGGCTGGATGTCAATCCTCCTGCAGTAGGCGGCGCACCGCTTCCTCCAGCACCCTCAGCTGACGCCGTTCGCGGCCGGAGCCAGTGCCCAGCGATGCCTGGAATGCCATGCCGCGCATGACGTTGATGACGTGGTCGCCGATCTCGTCGAGCCGCTCCGGCGAGTGCGCGCCGTCGTCGAGCGCCCTGGTGGTGATGGTGCGGATCCGGCGCCCGATCTCCCGTTCGACCTCGATCAACAACGTGCGGAGATCGTCGTCGATACGGGCCGCGAGATGTAGCTCGGTGGCGGCCGTGAACAGGTCGGACCGGAACGACCGCCACAGCGCGTCCAGTGTCGGTGCGATACCGCCGGAAGCCCGCTCCAGCTCCGCCACCGTCGCGCTCATCAGCCGGTCGTGCAGGTGCAGCAGCGCCTCCGCGACCATCTCGGCCTTGCCTGCCCAGTGGTGCTTCTGCGCTCCTCGGGTCAGGCCGGACAGCTCGGCGATCCGCTGCGACGTGGCGCCCCGATACCCGTACCGGACGATCGCGGTGATCGTCGCGTCCAGCACTGCGGTGCGGGTCGCGGCGCGACGATCGGCGTTGGACCGGCGTGCCCGCCCGCGCGTGCCGTCCAGCTCTTCAGATCCCATCGCGCGAGCGTAGGCAGGCGATGTGGGCACCAGTGGCTCGGTCGTGTTGCGCTTCTCCTGGTGCGCCGGAGTGCGTGGGTCGACGATCGGAGTGCCGGTGGCATGCTTGGCGCGGTACCGGCCGTTGAGGCCATGTGCCGGCTGACCGGCGGCGGTGACCGCTGCGCGTTCGTAGACGCTCGGCCTCCGGCCACCTCTGCTCCCGGACCGGATGGTCTCGACGGCATGTGCCCCGGCTGCACCCCGGCGCGGGGGCGGCGCCGACTGCGATCCGGAGCGCCCCAGGTAGGCTCACCGCAGGCCCTCGTAGCTCAGGGGATAGAGCACCGCTCTCCTAAAGCGGGTGTCGCAGGTTCGAATCCTGCCGGGGGCACGCAACCGACGATCCACGGTGGCCGTCGGGAGGTACCCGCGGACGGCCCGGGGTGCGAGGATGTCGTCGTCCAACTCGCCGACGTCCACGGCGCTCGGTGCCGGCTTCCAGGTGATCTCCACGGGGCCTCGGCCCGACGTGCGACGCCGACGAACGAGGTAGCGATGTCCACACCCCAGACCGCCGGGCCCGGGTCCCGCACCGTCTCGGCCACCGAGCTGCGCCGGTGGCCGCAGCCGCTGGTCGTCGACGTGTGCAGCGCGGCCGAGTTCGAGGCGCAGCACATCCGCGGCTCGTATCACGTCCCGTTGGACACCCTGGCCGAGCACGCGGCCGAGCTGGCCGGCCACCTCGACGACCCGGCCTCCCCGCTGTGCTGGTCTGCCGGTCCGGCGTGCGCGCCGAGCAGGGGCGCCGCCATCTGGCCGCGGCCGGCCTGGACACCGCCCGCGTCCTCGACGGCGGGGTGCCGGCCTATGCCGCGGCAGGCGGCGACGTCGTCCACGGACGGACGGTCTGGGCGATGGAGCGTCAGGTTCGTCTCGTCGCAGGCTCGTTGGTCCTGACCGGCATCCTGGGCGGCCGTTTCGTCTCCCCGAAACTGCGGCTGCTGGCAGGCGGCATCGGTACCGGGCTGACCTTCTCCGCGCTGAGCGACACCTGCGCGATGGCTGGGCTGCTGGCGAAGCTGCCGTTCAACCGCGGCGTCGTCGAGCCGGACCCCGCAGCGGTGATCGACCGGGTCCGTCGCCGCCGCCCGGGCCCGGTCCGGGTAGGCGCGTCACGGGCCGGTCCGCCGCCCGGCCGGGGTCGATCCTCAGATCGGGGGCCAGTGCCGTAGCGCCATGTCGGCGATCTCCTGCAGCTCCGATCGTGACGCGCCCCCGGCCGCCTGGACCGCGATGCCGTTGGCCAGGGTCATCAGGTAGCGGGCGAGACGTCGGGGCTCCGCCTCCGGCGGCAGGTCGTGCTCGTCGACGGCCCGCTGGAACCGTTGCGCGAGCCGCTCCTCGGCCGCGGTGCGCCACTGCGCCAGTGCGTCGTGGATCGGGCGTCCGGCATCGCCCGAGGCCAGCGCCCCCTGGACCCCCAGGCAGCCTGCGGGGCTGTCGGGACCGGTGGTGGTCCGGACGGCGCCGTCGAGGAACGCGGTCGCCACCGCGCGTGCGGTGGGCTCGGCGAGCGCCCGCTCCCCGTAGGCCGCGGGCCCCTCGGTGTAGAGCTCGAGCGCCTTGCGGAACAACTGTTCCTTGTTGCCGAAGGCCGCGTACATGCTGGTCCTGGTGATCCCCATGGCGTCGGTGAGGTCGGTCAGAGCCGCACCCTCGTAGCCCTTCTCCCAGAACACGAGCAACGCCCGCCGGAGCGCCTCGTCGGCGTCGAAACCACGGGGGCGGCCCACGGCCGGCTTCTTCACACCGGTCACGTCCGTCAGCGTACGCGTTTCGCACCGATCGGTACAGAAGTGCTACGGTCGTATTCGGTACCGATCGGTACTGAACAGGAGGGAAGCCCCATGGGACTGCTCGAGGGCCGGACGGCCGTCGTGACGGGAGCGAGCAGCGGGATCGGTCTCGCGACCGCACGACGCTTCGCCGCCGAAGGAGCACACGTGTTCGTCACCGGCCGGAACCAGGCGGAGCTGGAGGCCGCGGTCGAGACGATCGGCGACGCGACCGGCGTCGCGGGGGACGTTGCCGACCTGGACCACCTCGACCGGCTGTACGACGCCGTCCGCGAGCGGGGGGCCGGACTCGACGTCGTGTTCGCGAACGCCGGGACCGCCGAACTGCTCCCCCTGGAGCAGGTCACCACCGAACACCTCGACCGCATCTTCGGCGTCAACGTCCGAGGAACGCTGTTCACCGTCCAGAAGGCACTGCCCCAGCTCAACGCGGGCGCCTCGGTGATCGTGAACTCCTCGGTCAGGGCCCGCGACGGCGTCGAGGCGTTCGGCGTCTACGCCGCCAGCAAGGCGGCCTTGCGCTCGTTCACTCGGACCTGGGCGAACGAGCTCAAGGGCCGCGGAATCCGGGTGAACGCCGTGTCACCGGGGACCATCGACACCCCTGCCGTCGCGGAGATGGTCGGCGAGGACCGCGCCGAGGAGGCCAGGGCCGGCTTCGCGGCACAGGTGCCGCTCGGTCGCGCAGGCACCGGCGAGGAGGTCGCCGACGCCGTCACCTTCCTCGCCTCCGCGCAGTCCAGCTTCGTGCTCGGCGCGAGCATCGACGTCGACGGCGGCGAGAACCAGCTCTGACCGGACCCACCCGTCACACGAGAACAGGACACCCATGGAACTCGGACTCCACATCGCCGACTTCACCTGGAACGGCGGCCCGGCCGCCCTCGGCCCGGCACTGGCCCGGCACGCCCGAGAGGCGGAGGCCGCCGGGATCAGCCGGATCACCGTGATGGACCACTTCTGGCAGCTCGGCGGTGACACCGGCCTCGGCCCCTTCGAGCACGACATGCTGGAGGCCTACACCACGCTCGGATTCCTCGCTGCAGCCACCGAACGGGTACGCCTGCACACCCTCGTCACCGGTGTCACCTACCGGGAGCCGGCGTTGGTGGCCAAGCAGATCTCCACGCTGGACGTGCTCTCCGGCGGCCGTGCCGGACTCGGCATCGGTGCCGCCTGGGCCGCCGACGAGTCCGCAGGGCTCGGCTTCGGCTTCCCCGCCACCCGGGAACGGTTCGAACGCCTGGAGGAGGCCGTCCGGATCTGCCTGCAGATGTGGTCGGACTCCGAAGAACCCTTCGTCGGCGACCACTACCGCCTGGAGCGCACCCTCAACGTGCCGCAGGCGCTCCAGCGACCGCACCCGTACCTGCTGATCGGTGGCTCCGGGGAGAAGCGCACACTCCGGCTCGTCGCGCAGTACGCCGACGCCTGCAACATCAACGCCTCACCGGAGTCGGGCCACAAGCTCGACGTGCTGCGCGCACACTGTGACGCCGTCGGCCGCGACTACGACGAGATCGAGAAGACGACGATGTTCGGGATCGACCCGGACACCACCGTGGCGGACGTGGTGCGGACCGCCACCGCCCAGCGCGAGCTCGGCTTCACCACGGCGTACGTCTTCGCCCGGCGGATCCCCGAGCCGGGACGGATCGTCGACGTCGTGGGAGCGGCGGCCGCCGCCCTCGCCTGATCGAAACCGACCACGAGCCCCCGCCGGCACTCCGGCGGGGGCTCCTTCCAGTACGCCTTGCAACTGACGCCATCGTGCGCCACTATGGCGCCATGCAGTTGGACGGATACGTCGACCGGCTCCGGGCGCAGTTCGCGGCGGTCAGCGAGGTCGCGGGCGAGGAGGCGCGCGACCTCGCCGCGCGCCTGGTGACCCCGCTGGAGTCCACGGTGCGCCTGATCCTGCTGGAGGCACTGGCAGCAGCGGCGGACGAGATCACCCTGGAACTGGTGCCCGGTTCGGTGCACCTGCGACTGCGCGGGGCCGATCCCGAGTTCGTCGTCGCCACCCCGCCGGCGCCCCCGGCCACACCGCCCGTGGCGCCAGGCCCCGCCGCCGTGGCGCCACCACAGGATGCCGAGGGGCCCGTCGCGCGGATCAACTTCCGCCCGCCGGAGAGCCTCAAGGCCCGCATCGAAGAAGCCGCCGCGCGCGACGGGCTCAGCGTCAACACCTGGCTGACCCGGGTCACGACGGCCGCACTCGACGCTCCGTCCGCGCCCACCCCTGTGCACCCGGCCGGCGGGCAGCGCCGGACCGGCTGGTTCGGCTGACCGCCGACCCTGCTCCACCCCACCCACTCACGGCGCCGCGCGCCGAGGAGGCGATGCCCCGTGCCCACGTTCGACACCCCGCTACCGGTCACCGCGACCGTCGAGCTGCCGATCGGCGAACTCCGGGTGGTCGCCACCACCCGCACCGACACGGTCGTCGAGGTACGGGCGGACCCCGCCGACCGCGCACCGGCCGACGCCGTCCGGACCGAGTTCTCCGGGACGGAGCTACGCGTCACCGGAGCACCGCTGAGCCTGCTGCAGAAGCTCGTCCCGCGAACCCCGGGCCGGTCGATCACGGTCGACATCGGCCTGCCGACCGGTTCCACGCTGCACGCCGTGACGTCCTACGGCGGGGTGTTCACCGACGGTGCTCTCGGCGCGTGCACGGTCCGGACCGAGTACGGCGACGTCCGGTTGGACGCCGCGACCTCGGCCGCGGTCACCGTCGGGTACGGCCAGATCCGGGTGACCGGGCCGATCGACGGGGACGCGACGCTGACCGCCGACCACGGCGGCATCCGGGTCGACCGGATCACCGGTTCGGCCGTGCTGCGCAGCAAGCACGGCCCGGTCCGGGCGGACGCACTCGGTGGTCCCGCCGATCTCACCGGGGCCCACGGCGACATCGACGTCGACGTCGTCGAGGACGACGTCCGGGTGCGGACGGCGTACGGCAGCGTCCGGCTCGGCCGGGTCAGCCGCGGCGAGATCGAGCTCACGAGCTCGCACGGCCGGTTCGAGATCGGGGTCGCCGAGGGCACCGCGCTCTGGCTCGACGCCGACACCTCGGGCCGGGTCGTCAACGACCTCACCGCCCGGGACGACCCGTCCGGGTTCACCGGAACCGTCACCGTCCACGCCCGGTCCCGCGAGGGGGACATCGTGATCCGCCGGGCCTGACCCGCGACCGCACCGCCCACCCGGATACAAGGAGCGACGACCATGACCACCGCACCGGCCGTACACGCCACCGGGGTGTACAAGTCCTACGGATCTCATCCCGTCCTGCACGGAATCGATCTCGACATCCGTCCCGGCACCGTGTTCGCCCTGCTCGGCCCGAACGGGGCCGGGAAGACGACCCTGGTCCGGATCCTGTCCACGCTGGTGCCACCGGACGCCGGACGGATCCGGATCGCCGGACACGATCCCGCGACCGAACCGGATGCCGTCCGCGCCGCGATCGGCGTCACCGGTCAGTTCTCCGCCGTCGACGGTCTGCTCACCGGTACCGAGAACCTCCGGCTGATGGCGGATCTGCACCATCTCCCGCACGACCTCGGCCGGCTGCGGGCCCGCGAGCTGCTCGACCGGTTCGACCTCTCCGATGCCGCGGACCGGCGGGCCGCCACCTACTCCGGGGGGATGCGCCGCCGCCTCGATCTCGCCATGACCTTGATCGGCTCGCCCCGGCTGCTCTTCCTCGACGAGCCGACCACCGGGCTCGATCCGCGCAGCCGCCGCCACCTGTGGAACGAGGTCCGCGAGCTGGTGGCACACGGGGTCACGGTGCTGCTGACCACCCAGTACCTGGAGGAAGCCGATCAGCTCGCCGAGACGGTCGCGGTGCTCGACGGCGGCCGGATCGTCGCCCAGGGCAGTCCCGCCCACCTGAAGTCCCTCGTCCCCGGTGGCCACATCGAGGCGCGTTTCACCGACCCCGGTGACCTCGACGCGGCCTCGACCGCACTGCCCGACGCGCTGCCGGATCCGGACTCGCTGACCCTGCAGCTGTCCGCCGACGGCGTCCCGGCGCTGCGCAGGATGCTCAGCCGGCTCGACGAGGCCGGAGTGGCCCCTGTGGACGTGAGCACCCGCCGCCCCGATCTCGACGACGTCTTCCTCGCCCTCACCGGCGGTCCGCACACCCGGAAGGTTCCGCAGTCATGACCGTCGCGACCCACGGCCCCCGCCCCGTCGGGGACTCCCTGACCATGCTGCGCAGGCGTCTCCTGCACATGCGCCGCTACCCGTCGCTGACCCTGATGCTCATCGGGCAGCCGATCGTGCTCCTGGTGCTGTTCGTCAACGTCTTCGGCGCCACCTTGGGTGCCGGCCTCGCCGGTCCCGGAGCCGGCCGCGGCGAGTACCTCACCTACATCACCCCGGCGATCCTGTTGATGACGATCTCCAGCGTGGCGCTGGCCACCGCACTCGGTGTCGCCACCGACATGACCGAGGCGATCGTCACCCGGTTCCGGACGATGGCGATCGCCCGGACCAGCGTGCTCACCGGCCACGTCGTCGCCGCGTTCGTGCAGACCGCGGTGGCGCTCGCCGTGGTCGTCCTGGTGGCGGTCGCGATGGGGTTCCGCACCGCGGCCGGACCGCTCGGCTGGCTCGGTGCGGTCGGCCTGCTCGCACTGGTCACGGTCGCGCTGACCTGGTTCACCGTGGCACTGGGGCTCGCCGCGGACACCGTCGAGTCGGCCAGCAACACCCCGTTGTTCCTGGTGCTGCTGCCGTTCCTGGGCAGCGGATTCGTCCCGACCGAATCGATGCCGGTCTGGTTGCGGTGGTTCGCCGAGTACCAGCCCTTCACCCCGATGATCGACGCGCTGCGCGGGCTGCTCGGGGTCGCCCCGTCCGACGGGCTCGCCACCAGCTCCGCGCTCGCCGCCGGCTGGTGCGTGGTGATCACCGTGGCGAGCTACCTGTGGGCCCGGCGGCTCTACCGGACCCGGGCCGCACGCTGACCCGCCGGGGCCCGGTGGCCACTGTCGAGGTCCCGTCGGTGGATCAGCTCTGCCGCCTCCCCCGGACCCCGTCCGGGGGAGGCTCCGGCACACCCAGCACCCGCTCCAGCACGGCACGCAGCCGATCCGGGTCAGGGGGCACGTCGTGCAGCAGGATCGAGGCGCACAACCCAGCGCGTTCCGGTGGAGGTCGCCCGGCCCGCGATCCACGGCCTACCGTGACCGGATGACCCGACGGACGCAGGCCCGCCTCCTCGCGCAGACCGGCGGCTCCTCGTACGGCGACCGGCCGGTCACCGATACCGGGCCCGTTCCGGTACGACGCGCACGGACGGACCACCCGCATGGCGGGCACGTGCGCGGGTACGCGCCCGGCGTGCCGGCGGCCCCGTCGGTTCACCGGGAGCCCGGAGGGAACGCATGACCGAACGTGTCGACGCCGTCGTGATCGGAGCCGGGCACAACGGCCTGGTCGCGGCCAACCTGCTCGCCGACGCCGGATGGGAGGTGCTGGTCTGCGAGGCCGCCGACGCCCCCGGCGGCGCGGTGCGCTCGGCCGAGCTCACCGCACCCGGTTTCGTCAACGATCTGGCGAGCGCCTTCCACCCGATGGGCGCGGCCTCCCCCGTGCTGCGCGACCTCGACCTGCCTGCCCACGGACTGCGCTGGCGGCACGCCCCGGCCGTCGTCGCCCACCCCACCCTGGACGGCCGCTGCGCGGTGCTGCACCGCTCGGTCGACGCCACCGCCGCCGACCTCGACGAGGACCACCCCGGTGACGGAGACGCGTGGCGGGCGCTGGTCGCCGACTGGGAGCGGATCGGCGGCGACGTCCTGGAGGCGGCGCTGCGGCCGTTCCCGCCGGTCCGCCCGGCCGGACGGCTGCTGCGCACGCTGGGCGCCGGGGACGCGCTGCGATTGGCCCGGATGCTGGTCCAGCCGGTCGCCCGGATGGCCGGTGAGCGGTTCGGTGGTTCGGCCGCGGCACTGCTGCTGGCGGGCAACGCACTGCACTCTGATCTCGGCCCGGACTCGGCGGGCAGCGCCGTCTACGGGTGGCTGCTCACGATGCTCGGCCAGCAGATCGGGTTCCCGGTGCCGGTCGGCGGATCCGGAGCGCTGACCGACGCTCTCGTCGCACGCCTGGCGACCCGCGGCGGGCGCGTCCAGTGCGGCCGCCCGATCAGCTCGGTGCTCGTCGACCGAGGTCGCGCCACCGGGGTTCAGGACGCCGCTGGCGGCCGGGTGGCAGCCCGGCGCGCCGTCCTCGCCGACGTCGACGCGCCCCGCCTGTACCGGGACCTCGTCGGCGAGCAACACCTGCCGGCCCGGTTCGTCGCCGATCTCGACCGGTTCCACTGGGACTTCTCGACGGTGAAGCTGGACTGGGCGCTCGACGGACCGGTCCCGTGGACGGCGCCGGGTGCCCGCTCGGCCGGGACCGTGCATCTCGGCGCCGACGTCGACGGCCTGCGCCGCTACGCCGCCGACCTCACCTCCGGCCGGCTCCCCGACGACCCGTTCCTGCTGTTCGGGCAGATGACGACGGCCGACCCGGACCGCTCACCGCCCGGCACCGAGTCGGCCTGGACGTACACGCACGTCCCGCGCGGCCTGGGCTGGGGCACCGACGACGTGCTGCGCTGGGCGGACCGGATGGAGCAGGTGGTGGAGGACCACGCGCCCGGGTTCCGGTCGCTGATCCGGGCCCGCGCCGTCGCCGGGCCCGCCGACCTGCAGGCACAGGACGCCAACCTGGTCGACGGTGCGATCACCGGCGGCACCTGCGCCCCGCACCAGCAGCTGGTGTTCCGGCCGGTACCCGGGCTCGGCCGGGCCGACACCCCGATCGACCGGCTGTTCCTGTCCGGTGCGTCGGCGCACCCGGGCGGGGCCGTGCACGGCGGGCCGGGCGGCAACGCGGCCCGCGCCGCGCTCGCCGCCACCGGGCGGGCCGGGCCGCTCTACCGCGGGGCGGTCCGGTTCGCCCACCGACGGCTCTACGCCTGACCGGGCTCCTCGGGCCTGCCCCGGGCGATCGCCGCGAGCCGGGCCAGGCTCTCCCCGTTGCGCAGCCGCAGCAGCGGCGCGCGGACCGGCGGCGGGACCAGCGTGCCCGGACCGGCGATCGCGTCCTCGGACATCCGCACGGCGGTGCCGTCGCCGTCGGGTTCCCACTCCAACCTGACCCGCGCGGTCCCGGCCGGGCCGGCGTGGGCGCGCAGCTGCAACAGACGACCGGGCTCGTACTCCTCGACGTAGGTCCGGTCCTCGATCGTCAGTGGCCAGGCGCCGACGCTGTGCCGGATCCAGGCGCCGGGCTTCGGCCAGTCCTGCGACACCTCCCGGATGTGCACGGCACCCACCACCCACAGCCCGTAGGCCCAGCCGTCCGCCAGCACGGCGTCGACCTGCCCCGGCGTCGCGCCCAGCCTTCGTCGCACCTCGGTCACGTCGCGGCTCCTCTCCTCGTTCGGACCCGCCCCGACTACCCGCCGGGAGGCGATGCACTCCGACCGGCATGCGCCGGCCCGGACCGGGTAGCGACACGGGTATGCGGCTCGACGGTGCAGTGGTGGTGGTGACCGGAGCGTCCAGCGGGATCGGACGGGCGACGGCCCGCGAGCTCGTGGGTGCCGGGGCGCTGGTCGGCCTGCTCGGCCGGGACGCGGCGGCACTCGGCGAGGTCGCCGCCGAACTCCCCCCGGCCCGGGCCGTCGCGGTGCCGGTCGACGTCGTCGACGCGGCATCGGTCGCCCGGGCGGCGGACGTCGTCACCGAACGGTTCGGCCCGGTCGAGGGCTGGGTGAACTGCGCCGGGGTCGCCCTGTTCGGCACGGTGCTGGACACCCCGCCCGAGCAGACCCGCCGGGTGCTGGAGGTGAACGTCGGCGGCTGCGTGCACGGCGCCCGCGTCGCGCTGCCCACCATGATGCAGCGTGGGCACGGGGTCCTGGTGAACGTGTCGTCGGTGCTCGGGGTCGTCCCGGCGCCGCACCTGACCGCCTACAGCATGTCCAAGTCGGCGGTACGGACCCTCTCGGCCGGTCTGCGCTCCGAACTGCGCCGGGCCAGGACGCGCGGGGCGCACGTGTGCACGGTCCTGCCCGGCGCCGTCGACACACCGATCTGGTCGGTGTCGGCCAACCACACCGGACGCCGGGTGCGACCACCGCCACCGGTGGCGACACCGGAACGGGTGGCCCGCACGATCGTCGCCCGGCTGCGCAGGCCGCGGGCCGAGACCGTCGCCGGTGGACCGGCGGTCCGGCTGCTCGTGTTCGCGCACCGGCTGGCACCGGGCCCGGTGGAGCGGCTGCTCGGCCTGGTCGTGGGCCGTTGGTCGCTGCACGGCCACGGGCCGGGCCCCACCTCCGGTGCGCTGTGGGAACCCGCGCACGACGGGTGAGCAGGGGTCGGAGATGCCTCAGTCCCGGTCGGCCCCGGGCAGGCGATTGTCCTCGATCCCGAACTGGCGCATCTTGCGGTACAGCGTGGACCGGGCGACACCGAGCCGTTCGGCGGCGGCGAGCTTGTTCCCGCCCGTCTCGGCGAGCGCTTCCAGAACGGTGTCCCGCTCGGCTCGCAACAGCGACGACGAGCCGGGCCGGCCGACCGCCGACCGGTACTCCGGCGGGAGGTGACGGTGCCCGATGTCGGACCCGAGCGAACAGAGCGCCGCCGTCGACAACACCGCCGCGAGTTCCCGAACGTTCCCGGGCCAGTCCAGCGACGCGAGCGTACGCAGCGTGCCGGGCTGCAACCGGGGCGCCGGCCGGTTCGGGGCGGCGTGCCCCAACAGGTGCGGGGCGAGATCGGCGATGTCCTCACCGCGGTAGCGCAGCGGCGGGACGGTGACCGAGACCGGGAAGTGGTCCAGTACCCGACGCGCCGCTCCCCGGCCGCCGCGCCGCCGGGCGGTGGCGATCAACCGCGCCGTCGTGACCCGCTCCACGACCGACGCGACCCGTGCGGCGATAGTCGGGGCGAGCTGGTCGAGGTGCCGCACCACGACGTCCCCCGGGCCACCGAGGGCATCCGTCAGCTGGACCAGCCAGCCGGCCGGGTCGTCGGCCGACACGACGGCGTCGAGCACGGTGACCGGCTCGCCGGGCCCGCGACGGCCGTGCACGTGCGTGGCGACGAACAGCTTGCCCGCCCCCGGCTCGCCACAGACCAGCAGCGGCCGGTCCGCGGCTATCGCGGCGTCGACGGCGTCCTGCAACCGGCGGTTCGCGACGCTACGACCAGGTAGCCGTCCGTCGGACGCCGCGCCCCGGCCCCGCCGCCGCGGCCGAGGGGTGCCAACCGCCTGATCCGGCAGCGGCCGCATCTCGACGACAACCCCGACCGTGGCGCCGCGCTCCCCGACCCGGGTCGCCCTGGCCTGCACGACGACGTCGTCGGACAGCTGGACCTCGCCGGTGACATCGTCGCCCGCGCCGAGGATCCGGCACGCCCACTCCCAGAGCGCTGCCTGGTCGAACAGTTCGGTCAGGCCCGCCGCGGCGGTGTTCGCGATCGCCACGTCCTCGTTCAGCGAGACGACGGCCGCCGTGCTGCGGCGCCCGGCACGTACGAACCGGTCGAGCAGCATCTGCTCGCGACGCGACGCATCGGCGAGCATCCGCGCCTCGATCTCCCGGACAGCGGCCAGGACCAGCGGTGTCAGCAACTCGTGCCGGTCCTCGACCAGGCAGGTCACGTCGAGCACGCCCTCGACCCGGCCGGAGACCGGATGCCGGACCGGCGACCCGATGCAGGTGAACCGCTGCAGGTTGTCCCGGAAGTGCTCGGCGCCCGACACGACGAACGGGCGGCACTCCTCCAGGGCGCTGCCGATGCCGTTCGTACCGGTGAACCCCTCGGCGTAGGTGAAACCGGGCGCGACCAGCAGCCGGTCGAGCGCGTTCGCCAGCTCCCGGCGCCCGGCCCTCCGGTCGATGATCTGGGCGTCGGAGTCGGCGAGCAGGATCGAGGCGGGCCCGTCGTCGATATGCTCCGCGAGCCGGGCGATCACCGGGTCGGCGGCACGCAACAGGCGGTTGGGTCGCTCGAACTCCGGACGGTAGGGAACGTCCTCGCCGCTGGTCGTCACTCCGATGAGCCGGCAGCGCCGCCACGAGGAGACGATCTCGTCACGGACGGGGCCGGCGGCCGCCGGATCGTCGTCCCGGTCGTCCCCACCGATCACCAGTTCGCGATGGGTCCGCATGACGTCGCGCTGATGTAGCCGCACAGCCGCCCCCTCACCGTTGATGAAGGCCGATCCCAGTGTAGGGCCCGCGCGAGCAGGGGGGTGCACCCCGAAACTGTCCGAAATCAGAACACCGACGACGGCCCGGCTGTAGCGAACTCGGACAGCGACCGGGGTCGCCGGCGCCAGACACTCGCTGTCCAGCACCCGCCGAGAGGACGTCGACGATGACCGACCGGACGCTCACCCCGCTCATCGAGGGGTACACCTTCCTCGAGGGCCCACGTTGGCACGACGGCCGGCTGTGGGCCTCCGACTTCTACACCCACCAGGTGCTCGCCGTCGCCCCGGACGGGGCGACCGAGGTCGTCGCGACGGTCCCCCAGCAGCCGTCCGGCCTGGGCTGGCTGCCGGACGGCACGCTGCTGGTCGTCTCCATGCGGGACCGCAGGGTGCTGCGTCTGCAGGGCCGCGAGCTGGTCGAGCACGGCGACCTGTCGAACGTCACCGGAGGCCACACCAACGACATGGTGGTCGACGCCCACGGCCGGGCCTACGTCGGCAACTTCGGCTTCGACCTGATGGCCGGTGCCCCGTTCGCCACGACCGGCGTGGCCAGGGTCGACCCGGACGGGACCGTCACCGTCGTCGCCGACGACCTGATGTTCCCGAACGGCACGGTGATCACCCCGGACGGCCGGACCATGCTGGTCAGCGAGACGTTCGGCAACCGGATCTCGGCCTTCGACGTCCACGACGACGGGGGGCTCGGACCGCGCCGGGACTGGGCCGTGTTCGGCGACCCGCCGGACACCTCCACCCTCGACGCGATGCTGGCCTCGGTCGTGGTCGGCCCGGACGGCACGTGTCTCGACGCGGACGGCGCCGTGTGGACCGCCGATGCCGTCCATCACCGGTGCATCCGGGTCGCCGAGGGGGGCAAGATCATCGAGGAGATCGGCACCGGCGCGGACGGTGTCTACGCCTGCATGCTCGGCGGTGCCGACGGCCGGACCCTGTACCTGTGTGTCGCGCCGTCCTTCGACGAGGCCGAACGCCGCAGCACCCGGCTCGGCCGGATCCTGAGCACCACGGTCGACGTACCGCACGCCGGGACCCCGTGACCGTGCCGATGAGCAGCTGCGTCGTCACGCCCCCTGCCGTCCCCGCACCTACCGGCGGACCCACGCCGGCCCCGTCGAAGGGAGTCGACCCGACATGACCGATGCGACCTTCGAGGAGCTCGACGTCCTCGTGATCGGAGCCGGGTTCGCCGGCGTCTACCAGCTCGACCGGCTGCGCGACCTCGGGTACTCGGTCAAGATCTACGAGGCCGGGTCACGGCTCGGCGGGATCTGGTACTGGAACTGCTATCCCGGCGCCCGGGTCGACACCGAGGGCCCGATCTACCAGCTCGCCCACAAGGACATCTGGAAGGGTTGGGAGTACAGCGAGCTCTACCCGGCGTGGGACGAGGTACGGGACTACTTCGACCATCTCGACCGGACGCTGGACCCAGCCAAGGACATCCGGTTCGACACCCGGGTCACCGGTGCCGTGTTCGACACCGACCGCGGCCGGTGGACGGTGCGCACCGCCGACGGCCGCACGACGCGCTGCACCTACCTGGTGCCGTGTCTCGGGTTCGCTTCCCGCCCCTACGTGCCCGACATTCCGGGCCTCGACTCGTTCGCCGGAACCGCCCACCACACCGCTCTGTGGCCGCAGGAGGGGATCGACCTCACCGGACGGCGGGTCGCGGTGGTCGGGACCGGTGCCAGCGGGGTCCAGGTCACCCAGGAGGCGGCACGCGACGCGGCCGAGCTGACCGTCTTCCAGCGCACGCCGAACCTCGCGCTCCCGATGCGCCAGCGCACGCTGACCCCCGCCGACCAGGAGGAGATCAAGCGCGATCTCCCGGACCGGTTCGCCGCCCGCGCCGGAACGTTCGCCGGGTTCGACTACGACTTCATCCCGCAGAACGCACTCGACCTGACCGACGAGGAACGCACCGCGGGGTACGAGGAGTTGTGGGGCCGGGGCGGGTTCCGCTTCTGGCTCGCCATCTACCAGGACACGCTGTTCGTGCAGGAGTCGAACGACCACGCCTACCGGTTCTGGCGGGACAAGGTCCGGGCCCGGATCGACGACCCGGTGCTGGCCGAGAAGCTCGCCCCGAGCGAGCCGCCGCACCCCTTCGGAGTGAAACGCCCGTCACTGGAGCAGAACTACTACGACGTGTTCAACCAGGACAACGTGCACCTGGTCGATCTCGTCGAGAACCCGATCGAGGCGGTGGTCCCTGCCGGAATCACCACCCGGGACGGCACCGACCACACGTTCGACGTCATCGTGCTCGCCACCGGGTTCGACTCGGTCTCCGGTGGCCTGACCCAGCTCGACATCCGCGGGACCGACGGCAGGTTGCTGCGCGAGCAGTGGGCCGACGGCGTGGCGGCGCACCTGGGCATCGCCACCGCGAACTTCCCGAACCTGCTGTTCCTCTACGGCCCGCAGAGCCCCTCCGGCTTCTGCAACGGCCCGACCTGCGCCGAGATCCAGGGCGAGATGGTCGTCGAGACGCTCGATCATCTCCTGCGGGCCGGTGGCAGGCGGATCGAGTCGACCCCGGAGGCCGACCAGGAGTGGGCCGAGCACGTCGCCGAACTCGTCACGCCGACGTTGTTCCCGAAAGCCAGGTCCTGGTACATGGGTGCCAACATCCCCGGCAAACCGGTGCAGAGCCTGAACTACCCGGGCGGGCTGCCGCTCTACCGGCAGCGGTTCGACGAGGCGAAGCAGAACGGGTTCGCCGGGTTCACCATCAGCTGACGGGCTCCGCCCCGGTGCTCGGGGGAACGTCGGGTCCCGGGGCACCGGGGCGGGTCAGCACCAGCAGCCAGTCCTCTCCGGAGGGCGGCTCGAACCGCTCCCCCGGTGTCGCGTCCTGGAACCCGCCGCTGCGCGGATCGAACCAGCGGGCCGTGGTCAGCCCCTCGGTCGCGGCCGGGTCCAGGGTGAATCCGCCACCGGAGGGCGTGTAGACCAGCAGGTAGGAGCCGTCCGAGGCGCGGTTGCCGACGATCCGGTCCTTCCCCGACCCGGTCTCGGAGGTGATCACCGACTGGTCGGGCACGCCCAGCTGGAACGGCAGCGCCTCCATCAGTTCCCGCAGGTGGACCATCTGGCCGCCGGCGGGCAGCCGCAGCGCGTCGGTCCAGCTGCCGCGGGCGCCCAGGGCCCCGCGGCCGCCGTCGTTGAACTGCCAGACCGAGTGGGCGCCGTAGGTGTGCCCGGCCGCACCGCCGAGCACGGCCCACCAGGCATCGCGCCGGACGTCCTGCGCGGTGGAGAAGCCGCGATCGGACTTCCAGCAGTAGGGGTGGTCCTCGTAGATCGGCTCACCGTCGATGAACGGTTTCACCGGGCGGGCGTCGTAGGTCGTCTCGACGAGCCGCTGCCGGACGCCGTAGCGCAGGCAGTGCCCGCCCTGGATCATGTGGAAGTCCAGCCAGTCCGCCCCGGCGAACCACTGGGCCGAGGTCTGGTCGCCCTGCGGGTGGTAGGTGGTCAGCTGGTTCGCGCCGCCCTCCCGCAGACCCTCGGCGAGGTTGCCCCACAGACGTTCCTCGCCACCGGCCGGATGGTCCCCGCCCAGGGTCCAGGTGACGTTGTCCCGGTCGCCGAACCGCTCGCCGAGGAAGCGGCCGTACGCGCGGGCGTTGCCCTCGTTCACCACCGAGCCGGTCTGCTTGTCACCCCAGACCGGATGGATGGCCAGGTACATGCCACGTTCGGCAGCGGCGTCGATGACGAAGTCGACGTTGTCCCAGAACTCGTCGTGGTCGGGTGCGCTGCTCACGTCACCGCGGATCGGGCGCGTCGCACCGGCCTGCGGGAAGATCGCCACCGTCTGGATCACGTTGTAGCCCTGCTGGCTGCGGGCGTCGAGGTAGCGCACGGTGTCCGGGCGGTCCAGCTTGCCCAGCAGCGCCCACGCGGTGTCGCCCAGCCAGAACAGCGGCTCGCCGCCCGCGGTGAAGAACCGCCCGTCGGTCTCCATGCGCGGCGGGCCGGGCACAGCCGGCGCAGGCTCCTGCTCCGAGGACTCCAGCGACGACTCCAGCGCTGACGACGTGCGGGACGGGGTGGGGCCGGTGGCGCCGACCGCGAGGAGGACACCGGCGACCATCGCGAGACCGATCGTCACCAGCGCCTTCCTGTTCGCCCGTGGTACCCGGCGTGGCATGGTCTCCTCCGCACGGCCTCGACGTCCCGGCGGATCCGCTGGCGCGCATGCGCCGACCCCGCTCGCGATCACCGGAAACCTACCCGCCCGGTGGGCGGTTCGTCCGGATACCCCGGCCACGGACGGGTGTGGCACACCACCGCTCGGACCGGCCGGGGGGGGGCGCCCCGGCCGCCGGACGTTGCACCGCAACACCGGAACCGTAGGCTCGCACAGGTGCCGACCTCGGACGCCCGATGAGCGGGCTCTTCGCACTGCTGGACGACGTCGCGGCCCTCGTCCGGCTGACGGCGTCATCCCTCGACGACATCGCGGGCGCCGCCGGGCGGGCCGGGGCGAAGGCGGCCGGGGTGGTCGTCGACGACGCCGCCGTCACACCCCGCTACGTGCAGGGCCTGCGCCCCGAGCGGGAACTGTCGATCATCTGGCGGATCGCCAAGGGATCACTGCGGAACAAGTTCCTGGTCATCCTGCCGGTGGCACTGCTGCTGAGCCAGTTCGCGCCGTGGCTGCTCACACCGATCCTCATGCTCGGCGGGTTCTACCTCTGCTACGAGGGCGCGGAGAAGATCTGGGAGAAGCTGGCCGGGCACGAACCCGATCCGGAGGCGAAGGACCGGGCCGCCGCTGCTGATCCCGAGGGCCACGAGCGGGCCGTGGTCTCCGGAGCGGTGCGCACCGACTTCATCCTCTCCGCCGAGATCATGGTGATCGCCCTGAACGAGGTCGCGACCGAGGGTTTCGCGTCCCGGGCCGTCATCCTCGCAGTGGTGGCGTTCGCGATCACGGTGCTGGTCTACGGCGTGGTCGCGCTGATCGTGAAGATGGACGACGTCGGTCTCGCGCTGGCCGCGCGGGGCGGGGGCGCGGTCGGCGCGCTCGGCCGCGGGCTGGTGCGGGCGATGCCGATCGTGCTGTCGGTGCTGTCGGTCGTCGGCGTCGCGGCGATGCTGTGGGTCGGCGGGCACATCCTGCTCGTGGGCGCGGACGAGTTGGGCCTGCACGCGCCGTACGCGCTGGTGCACCACGTCGAGGTACTGGTGCACGACGCGACCGGCGCCCTCGGCGGGTTCCTCGGCTGGCTCACCAACACGATCGGGTCGGCGATCGTGGGCGCCGTGGTCGGCGCCGTTTTGGTGGCAGTGCTGCACCTGTTGCCGCGCCGGAAGGCGGCGAGCGGGGGTCAGGCCCCGGCCGACGCCGACGCCTGACCCGAGCAGCTGACACCGCCCGGCACTTCCGCGGGTCCGACCGGCGTGCCACCCGCCGGACGACACTGTCCCGTCGACGTACCATCTGGTACACAGGACGTACCACACGGTGCGCCTACCGGAGGACGACATGGGGCGGGCACGGAGCGCGACGTACCATCCGGTACGTGACGAGTGCCGGATCGGCCCGGGAACGGCTGCTGCAGACCGTCCTCGAACAGCTCGCCGAGCACGGGATCGCGGACCGCAGCCTCCGCGCGCTCGCCGCGGCGACCGGCACCAGCCACCGGATGCTGATCTACCACTTCGGCTCCCGCGAGGGCCTGCTCGTCGAGGTCGTCGCCGCCGTGGAAGCGGGCCAGCGGGAGACCCTGGCGGCGCTCACCGCCGACCCCGACCTCGGTCCCCGGGAGGTCGTGAACCGGTTCTGGGGGACCGTCTCGGCCGGGGCCCGGCGCTACGGCCCGCTGTTCTACGAGCTGTCCGCGCACGCCATGCAGGGCCGCGACCACGCGGTCCGGTTGCGGGAGACCCTGGTGGAGCCCTGGATCGGCCCGCTCGGCGCACTCCTCGAACGGGCCGGGCTGGCAGCGGGGCCGGCCCGCACCCGCGCCCGGCTGGTCGTCGGCGCCGCCCGCGGCCTGCTGCACGACGCCCTGGTCACCGGCGAGTTCACCGAGGCCGACGAGGCCATGGCCGACTTCACCGCGCTGGCCCTGCCACCCTGATCCCCCGCACCCCGGAGACGACGTCATGAGCCTCGACCGCCTGACCCTTCCGACCGGTGAGACGCTGAGCTTCCTGCGCACCGGGTCGGACACCGGTGGCGCCGCGTTCGAGGTCGAGGCCGTCCTCCCGCCGGGGCTGTCCGGGCCACCCGCGCACCGGCACCGGTTCGAGACCGAGACCTTCACCGTCGTCGACGGTGAGCTGCGGGTCCGGCTCGGCTCGGAGCGCCGCACGCTCGGTCCCGGCGAGTCCGTGACCGTGCCACCGGGTGTGGTGCACGCGTTCTCGAACCCCACCTCCGGGCCGGTCCGCATCCGGGCCGTGGAGACGCCCGCCGGGCCGCTGGAGGAACAGTTCCGGGCGCTCGCCGACGCCGGCCGGCTCCCGCCGTTGCGCCGGTTGGCCCGGATCAACGTCGAGCACGACCTGAGCTACGTCCTGCACGGGGTCCCCGAAGCACTGCAACGTCCCCTGTGGAGGTTGCTCGCCGCACTACCCGCGCCCCGCCGCTGATCCTCGGCCACGGCACCGGGCCACGCAGCGCTGCGGTGGGCCCCACGGTCGACGCCTCGACGTGCTCCCGTTCCTCGCGACCGGTGGAAGGTGGATCGCCGTTCGACCGCAGACCCCCGGAGCCTCAGGGCCTCCGGCTCGCCGAATCCAGGGGTTCACGGCGATGCAACCGGTTGCCCCGGAGAACGCGCGCCGCCTGCTGTCGTCGATCGACCGCCTCGAGAACGGTGGCGGTACGGCACGCGAACTGGCGGACCCGGCGGAGGCGTGAAGTTCGTCTGGGACGAGAACGCCTGGGCCGACCACCTCTGGTGGCAGGTCCAGGACAGGAAAGTCCTCAGGAGGATCAGCTCCCTGCTGCAGGACGTGGCGCGCAACGGGAACGCGGGCATCGGCAAGCCGGAGCCGCTCAAGCACGGTTTCAGTGGCTACTGGTCGCGCCGGATCACCGACGAGCACCGGTTGATCTACAAGATCGTCGGTGACGAGATCCGGGTCGCGGCCTGCCGCTACCACTACGGTGACTGACCCTCACCTCGCGATCCCGGTGAAGCGCTCCCACACCTGCGGCGACCGCAGCGCCTGCAGCGGCGCGGCCACCGCGACGCCGGACCGGGCGTCCTCCCCGTCGGGGTCGAGCACGGCGCCGGTGAGCAGCAGCGCGGCGGTGGCGACGGCCCCGTCGTCGTGCCGCTGGTAGAGACCCGCGGCGAGCACACCCGGGCGACTGCCGTCGATCGCCCCGACCGCAGCGACACCCTCCGGGAGCTTCCCGATGGGCAGCCGTTCCAGCTGGCCGCGCACGATCTCACCGGCTCCCGGCACCCCGAGGTCACCGGTCGCGCAGGCCCGGTACATCGAGGCCAGCCCGCGCGCGGTACCCCCCGGTGAGCCCGCCCAGTAGCCGGGATCGGCGAGCGCACCGAGCGTCTCCCGGCTGGGCGCAGCCATCCGCTCGGCGACCTCGGCGCGGCGCTGCGGCGAGGCCGCGTACTCCTGCCCGGCGGCCAGCGCATCGGCCCGCCGGGTCGCCGGGTCGACCGGCGCCGACCACGACCGCAGCACCTCCCCCGCGAAGCACGGCAGCTCGTACCCCGCCATCCCGCCCGCCGCGGCGGCCTCGCTCAGCGGACCGTCACCGACGGTCTCGCGGAGCAGGTCGGCCGCGGCCTCGTCACCGTGGTGCAGCATCGCGGCGACGACATCGTCCCAGGTCACGGTGCTCTCCGGGGTGGCACCGACGGCCGCCAGCGCCCGCTGGTGGTTGCCCCCGTCGGTGCCGGGCACGTACCAGCGCTCCCACTCCGCGACCGGGACCGGGACATCGGCGGGGAACCCGTCCGCGACGATCCGCGCGTACGTGGCGAGATGCACCACGGTCGACGCCGAGGCGTACGGGGAGATCTCGTCGGCGCGGTGTTCGACGACGCCACCGCGACCGTCGTCGAGATGCAGCGACCAGCCCTGCGGGGCGGCCCTCAGCCGCTCGAAGAACCCGTACAACGGGTCGTCCGGGTCCGGCGGTGCGGGTGGCGCGCCGGTGACCCGGTCGACCGCGGACGCCGAACAGGCCGTCGTCCCGAACAGGAGGGCGGCGGCGCCCAGCAGGGCGCGGCGGCTCAGCGACATCGTGTCTCCCCGGGGCCGGAAAACGCCCGGTGAACGTAGCACCGTCGGGCGGCCCGCCCGGGTGAACCCGGATCGCCAGCCGGGCGGTCACCCGCCCGGGTCAGCGGCGGGCGAGGGCGGCGGTGACGGCGCCCAGCCAGAGCATTCCGGTGATCACCCCGACCGCGACGGCGACCGGGCCGGCCGGGGCACC
The DNA here is from genome assembly GCF_040659795.1 of Pseudonocardia sp. NPDC049635. Lineage (NCBI taxonomy): Bacteria > Bacillati > Actinomycetota > Actinomycetes > Pseudonocardiales > Pseudonocardiaceae > Pseudonocardia > Pseudonocardia sp. NPDC049635. The sequence continues at coordinate 8,181 of NZ_JBFAON010000018.1, read as the reverse complement.
GGCGATCCCCCAGGCGTTGCCGAGCACGACGGCGGTGGCCGCGGCACGGGAGGCGATCGCGGGCCCCTGCTGCCCGGCGCGGGAGAAGCGGCGGCCGAACAGCACGCAGACCACGGTCAGCGCGACGAAGGAGACCGTTCCGGCCAGCAGGTGCCCGACGGCCGACGGGCTCATCGTGAGCGCCACCTGCTCCGGGGTGCCCGGCGGGAACCCCGGAGCCGGGTCCATCACCAGCAGCCCGGCCACGATCCGTGCGACGCCGTCGACCGCGACCAGCCGGTAGATCACCCGGGCCTCGGGGAGCGCCCGGCGCAGCCCCGCCGCTCCCAGCACGGTGAGCACGCCACCGACGACGAAGTTCGTGATCTGCAGCCAGCCGAGGTCTCCTGTCGCCAGCACCGACAGGGGGTGCCGGGTGAGATCGAACCCGTCCCGCGTCGCGGCCTGGGCGAGCGAGACGACGGTCCAAATCACGGCGCCCGCGGTGGCGCAGAGCAGCAGGGTCCGGGTACCGGCGGTGGTGCCGGTGGTGGGCGGGGACGACGTGGCCATCGGGGTTCCTCCGGTTCATCGGACGTGGGACACCGGCCCGTCGTCGGGCAGGATGTGACAGGGAACCCGCGTTCCCTGTCACATGTCCCGCCCCGACGAACCGGTGCGGCCCGCCCGGGCCGTGGACCGCGAACCGAAGGAGCACCCCATGCGTTTCCTGATGACGACCGGCGAGTCGAGCCGCCCCGCCGACGAGGCGCTGTTCGCCGAGATGGGTGCCTTCATCGAAGAGCTGACCGCGGCCGGGACGCTCGTCGTGACGGGCGGGCTGGCCCCCGACGCGCGCCGGGTGACCTCCCGGGGCGAGGAGATGACGGTGACCGACGGGCCGTTCGCCGAGGCCAAGGAGGCCGTCGTCGGGTTCGCGGTGATCGATGCCGACTCGTGGGACGACGCGCTCGCCGTCGCGAAGCGCTTCCGCGCGGTCGTCGGCGACGGGCAGAGCACGCTGCACCAGGTCTTCACCGGCTGACGTGGCCGGACCGGAGCCCGATGTCGGGACGCTGGTGCGGTCGGTCTGGCACCGGGAGTCCGCCGCGGTGGTCGCGGTCCTGGTCCGGATGCTCGGCGACGTCGGGACCGCCGAGGAGATCGCGCAGGAGGCGATCGTCAGTGCGCTCGAACAGTGGCCGGTCCACGGTGTCCCGGACCGCCCGGGTGCGTGGCTGACCACCGTCGCCCGGCGCCGCGCCGTCGACCACCTGCGCCGGACCCGGCGGCTGGAACCCCTCACCGACGACGGGCCCGCCACCGCGGCTTCCCCGGACGGTTCCGACGTCCTGCGGCTCATGCTGCTCACCTGCCATCCCGCGCTGAACCGCGGTGAACAGGTGGCGATGACCCTGCGCCTGGTCACCGGGCTGTCCACGGCCGAGATCGGCCGGGCGCTGCTGGTGCACGAGCCGCGGGTCATCGGCCGGATCGCCGGGGCGAAGCGCACCCTCGCGGCGGCCGGCCTCGCCACCCCGGACGGTGCCGGGGACCTGCGCGTGGCGTCCGTGCTCGAGGTGATCTACCTCGTCTTCAACGAGGGTTACACCGCGACCGCCGGCGAGGATCTGCTCCGCCCCACCCTGGTCGGCGAGGGGCTGCGGCTGGGTCGGCTGCTCGCCGACCACGTACCGGGCGAACCGGAGGCACACGGGCTCGTGGCCCTGATGGAGCTGCAGGCGTCCCGCTCGGCCGCCCGCACCGATGCCGGTGGTGCGCCGGTCCCGCTGCGGGAGCAGGACCGGCGGCTCTGGGACGCCGCGGCGGTCCGCCGCGGTCTGACCGCGCTCCTGCGCGCCCGCGGTCCCGGCCCCCCGGGCCCGTACACGCTGCAGGCGGCGATCGCCGCCGTGCACGCGCGGGCCCGGCACGCCGACGACACCGACTGGGGCACCGTCGTCGCGCTCTACGACGCGCTGCTCGCGCAGCTCCCGACCGGGGTGGTCCGCCTGAACCGGGCGGTCGCCGTCGCCGAGCACTCGGGTCCCGCCGCGGGCCTCGCCGCGCTGGACCCGCTCCGCGACGAGCCCGCGCTGCGCGACTACCACCTGCTCCCGGCCGTCCGCGGCGACCTGCTGCGCCGCCTGGCGGACACCGCACCGGCCACCGAGCGGGCACGCCACGAGGCCGAGGCGCGCCGGGAGCTGCGGCGGAGCGCGGCGCTCACCTCGAACGGGGCGGAGCGGGCGTTCCTGCTGCGCCGGGCCGATGCCCTCGCCGCCGTCACCGTGACCGGACCGACCCTCGGTCCCGCCGTCACCCGGTTCCTCTCCGGGCTCGCTCCCGCGACCCGCCGCTCCTACCGGCAGACCCTCGACCGGATCGTCCGGGACCTCGGTGCCGATCTCCCGCTCAGTGGCCTCGACACCGATGTGCTCGCCGGGACGCTGACCAGGACCTGGGGCCGCACCGCACCGGCCACGGCGAACCGGCACCGGGCGGCACTGCTCTCCTTCCTGGCCGGGGCCGGCCACGACGAGCTCGCGACCGCACTGCGCGAGCGGGTCGGGTACCGCAGGCCGCCCCCGGCCCCACCCGGGCCGGCACCGCTGATCGACGCCGGTGCGGTCGGTCTGCGGGAGCGGGCGCTCTGGCAGCTGCTCGCCGACTCCCGGGCGAGCATCACCGACGTCCTCGCGCTCGACGTCGACGACCTCGACCCGGCCCGGCGCCGCGCAGGCGACCTGTCCTGGGGTCCGGAGACCGCGGTGCTGCTCGACGCGCTGGTCGCGGGTCGGCGGCGTGGCCCGCTGTTCCTCTCGGCCCGCCGTCCCGCACCGGCCCGTACCCCGGCCCCGCAGGACCTCTGCCCCGACACCGGCCGGCGGCGGCTGTCCTACGAACGCGCCGCCCACCTGTTCAAGGCCCACACCGGGAGCACGCTGCGCCACCTGCGGCGGTAGCCGCACCCGCTGTCGATCTCCCGATTCCCGCGCCGGCACGCACTAGGGTCGGCGCGTGCCCAGCGATCTCGCCGACCTGTACCGCGACCTGCACCGCCACCCGGAGCTGTCGTTCGCCGAGACCCGGACCGCCGCGATCGCTGCCGCGCGGCTGCGCGAGGCCGGTTACGAGGTGACCGAAGGGGTCGGCCGGACCGGCGTGGTCGGCGTGCTGCGCAGCGGGGACGGCCCGACCGTGCTGCTGCGCGCCGACATGGACGCGCTGCCGGTCGCCGAGGACACCGGCCTCGACTACGCCAGCACCGCCCGCGGTACGACCCCGGACGGCGAGGGCACCGCCGTCGCGCACGCCTGCGGGCACGACATGCACGTCACCTGCCTGGTCGGGGCGGCCGCCGAGCTGGCGTCCACGCCCGGGACCTGGTCGGGCACGCTGCTGATCGTGTTCCAGCCGGCCGAGGAGGTCGGCGGCGGCGCGCAGGCGATGCTCGACGACGGCCTGTACGCCCGGTTCGGCACCCCGGACGTGGTGCTCGGCCAGCACGTCGCGCCGCTGCCCGCCGGGCTGCTCGCGATCACTCCCGGTGCGGCGTTCGCCGGCAGCGACACCATCCGGGCGACACTGCACGGCTCCGGCGGGCACGGGTCCCGGCCGGAGACCACGGTGGACCCGGTGCTGCTGGCGGCGGCGACGGTGCAGCGACTGCACACCGTGGTCTCCCGCGAGGTCGCGGCCACCGACACCGCGGTGCTCACCGTCGGGCTGTTGCGGGCCGGGACGAAGGAGAACATCATCCCCGACTCCGCGGAGCTGGGGATGACGGTGCGCTCGTACACCCCGGCGGTGCGGGCACGGGTGCTCGGTGCGATCGAGCGGATCGTGCACGGCGAGGCCGCGACCGCGGGCGCGCCGCGGGACCCGGAGATCCGGGTGGCCGAGACGTTCCCGCCGGTCGTCAACGACCCGGACGCCGTCGAGCGCACCCGGGCGGCGCTGGCGACGGTCACATCGCTGCCGGTCGTCGACCCGGGGCCGGTCACGGGCAGCGAGGACGTCGGCGAGTTCGCCGTCGCAGCCGGCGCGCCGTGCGTGTACTGGCTGCTGGGCGGTGCCGATCCGGCCGAGTTCGAGGGCGCCACGACGGTCGACGAGATCCGGGCCCGGGTCGCCGAGCTGCCCTCGAACCACTCGCCGCGCTACGCACCGGTGATCGAGCCGACGCTCTCGACCGGGGTGGCGGCGCTGGCCGCCGCGGCCCGGGAGTGGCTGCCGGTGCGCTGAGCGGGAGCCGATCCGGGTCAGGCCCGGGCTCGGGTCGCGGCGAGGGTGCCGAGCAGCGCCAGGCCCTGCGCGGTCGGCGAGCCGGGTTCGGCGTGGTACACCACGAGCTGCTGGCCGGGCGCGGAGCGGACGTCGAAGCTCTCCGCGCGCAGCGCCAGCTCCCCCACCTGCGGGTGCACGAGGATCTTGGGCTCCGCGGTCTTGCCGCGGACGTCGTGGCGGGCCCACAGCCGGGCGAACTCGGGGCTGCGCGCCAGCACGTCGTTGAGCACCGCACGGACCCGCGGGTCGTCCGGGGCGGCACCGTGCAGCTGCCGGAACCCGGCGGTGACGGTGTGTGCGGCGCGCTCCCAGTCGTGGTGGAACGTGCGTGCGGCCGGGTCGCAGAAGACCGTGACCAAAAGATTGGTGCCGACCCGGAACAGGGCGTCGCCGAGTGCGTTCGCGGCGAGCACGTCGTAGGCCCGGCCGAGGACGATCGCGGGCTGGGCGTCCCAGGCGTCCATCAGCATCCGCAGCTGGGGGTCCACCCGCTCCCGGGTGCCGGTGCGGCGCGGGCGGGGCACCGCACCCGCCAGCTGCAGCAGGTGCGTGCGGGCGTCGTCGCCGAGCCGCAGCACGTCCGCGAGCGCGTCGAGGACCTGCACCGACGGGTTCCGTTCCCGGCCCTGTTCGAGCCGGACGTAGTAGTCGGCGCTCACCCCGGCGAGCAGCGCGACCTCCTCCCGCCGCAGCCCGGGGACCCGCCGCCTGCTCCCGCCGGGCAGGCCCGCCTCGGCCGGGGTGACCCGGGCGCGGCGGGCGCGCAGGTACTCGCCGAGTGGAGTCATGGCTCCGATCCTCCCCCGGGACGGCGGCGCGTGGGTGGGTGTGGCGCTCCCCCGACAACCGCGGCCTCCCGCACCCGGCGCGACGGGGGTCGACTGGAGCACATGCCGAACGAGAACCCCATCGCCCTCGTGACCGGAGCCAGCAGCGGGATCGGCCGGGCCGTCGCCGCCCGGCTCGCCGCCGACGGTGCGACCGTCGTCGCCGCGGCCCGCCGCGCGGACCGCCTGGCCGAGCTCGCCGCGTCCGCGCCGGCGGGCCGGATCGAGCCCTGCGAGCTGGACGTCACCGACCGGGACGCCGTCCGCGCCGCTGTGGACGACGTCGTCGCCCGGCACGGCCGGATCGACGTGCTGGTCGCCAACGCCGGGGTGATGCCGCTGTCCCGGCTCGACGCCGGCCTCACCGACGAGTGGGACCGGATGATCGACGTCAACGTGCGCGGCCTGCTGTACGGGATCCACGCCGTCCTGCCGCACTTCACCCGCTCCGGGAGCGGGCACGTCGTCACCGTCGCCTCGGTCGGGGCGTACCAGGTCAGTCCGACCGCGGCCGTCTACTGCGGCACCAAGTACGCCGCGCGGGCGATCACCGAGGGGCTGCGGCTGGAGTCGCCGCCCGGGATCCGGGTCAGCACGGTCTCCCCGGGCGTGGTCACCTCGGAGCTCGCGGACAGCATCACCGACCCGCTCGCGCAGGAGGCGATGGCGACCTACCGGGCGAACGCGATCCCGCCGGAGGCGATCGCGGACGCCGTCGCCTTCGCGCTGTCGCAGCCCGCCGACGTCGACGTCAACGAGATCGTCGTGCGCCCGTCCCGGCAGCGGTAGGGAGGGGCGGTTCACCGTGCCCGCCACGGATCTGCTGCGATGATCGGGTGACGCTTTCCCGCCGTTCGCTGATCGTCGCCGGTCTCGGCGCGGCGCTGGCCGGCTGCGCCGGCGCCGCGCCGCCGCCGGGTGGGTCACCCGCCCCGGCCCCGCCCGGACCGGTGCCCGGGCTGCCCGACACCGAACGCGAGTTCGGCAGGCGGATCGGGGTGCACGCGCTCGACACCGGCACCGGTGCCGCCGTCGGGCACCGGGACGGCGAGCGGTTTCTGATGTGCTCGGTGGTGAAGGCGCTGACGGCCGCGTTCGTGCTGCACCGGTCGGTGCAGGATCCGGGGCTGCTCACCCGTCAGGTCCGCTACGCGCCGGCCGACCTGCTGGAGTACGCGCCGGTGACCGAGCGCCACGTCGCCACCGGGATGACCGTGGAGCAGCTGTGCGACGCGGCCGTCACCGTTTCCGACAACACCGCGCAGAACCTGCTGCTGCGCGAGACCGGGTCGCCGGCCGAGCTGACCGGCTGGCTGCGTGAGCTCGGCGACGACGTGACCCGGGCGGACCGCCCCGAACCGGCGCTGAACGAGCACGACGGCGACCTCGACACCAGCACCCCGGCCGCGATCGCCGCGACCCTGCGGGTGCTCACCACCGGGGACGCGCTGCCGCCGGAGCAACGGGGCCGGTTGCTCGGCTGGCTGCGCGCCAACACCACCGGTGACCGGCAGATCCGGGCCGGGGTGCCGGACGGGTGGGAGGTCGGCGACAAGACCGGCGCCGGGTCGCTCGGCGAGCGCAACGACGTGGGCGTGCTGTTCCCGCCCCAGGGCGCGCCGGTCGTGCTGAGCGTGTTCACCGTCGCGGACGACCCCGACGAGGACCCCGACCGGGGCGAGGCGGCGATCGCCGCGGCCACCCGCGACGCGCTGGCCGCGCTGCGCGCCTGAACCGCCCGGTCACATGGCGGACAGGACGGCCCGCAGCAGCACCACCTGGCCGACCGGGCTGGGATGCAGGCCGTCGTCCTCCCAGAACTCCGGGCGGACCGGCACGGTGCTGAGGTCGATCGCATCCGGATCGACGTCGCGGACCACGGAGTTCAGCTCGGGGAAGTCGGCCGCGTCCCACCACTCACCGGTGAGGTCGCGGGTCGACCCGACCCGGGCCGGGTCCACGGGCGGCGGGACCAGGAACCGGACGCGGGCCCCGGCCTCGGTCTCCAGCAGCAGGCGCAGCGCACGCAGGTTGCGCCCCGTCTCCTGCGCCGACACCATCCGGACACCGGTGGTGGCGCCCTCCCGCCGGACGTCGTTGCTGCCCAGCATCACCAGCACTCGGGTCGGCATCCGCGACACCAGCACCGGGCCGAGCGCGAGCGCCTCGGAACTGGTGCGCCCGGACAGCGCGAGGACCTCGACCGACGCGTCCCGCTGTACCCGCGGGACCAGCTCGGCGAGCAGCCGGGCCCAGCTGAGCCGGTCCGCCGAGATCGAGTCGCCGACGACGACGATCCGCTCGCCGGGGCGCAGCGCCATCCGGTGCAACCCGGCGGCGACCGGGCGTTCGGTGAGCAGCGCCGCGGCAGCGGCGCTGACCCGACCGGCCAGCCCGTCCCGCACCCCGGACACGTCGGCCGGGTTCAGCCCGGCGGTCCCGGCGAGCAGGCGGTCGATCGCGTCCTCCTGCACGCCGAACGCGGCGAAGGCCGGCCACGCGGTCAGATCGGCGTAGCGGATCAACCGGTACATGAGCTCGTCGTCCACGATCCCCTCCCGGTCCGAGCATGCCCCCCTACCGGACCCGCGGTGATCGCCGGGGTGGTGCGTCGCGCCACGCGGATCGCGGCCCGACGCACCAGATCGGTGATCTTCACTCGGACGGCGGCCGGGCGCGCGCCTCAGACCGGCTGTGCCTCACGCGCGAACGACGCGCCGCGGCGCTCCGGCGGCCCGGCGGCCGGGCCGCCCGTGGCCCGCTCGGCCTGGGCCGCGTTCGCCCGCGCCGCGGCCCGGCGGACGTGCCCGGGGACGGTGCGGGGCCGCTCGGGCAGCAGCAGTGGCGGCACGGCGCCACCGACCCGCCGGACCTCGCGGCTCTTCCGCAGGTAGGCCCATCCGCCGCGGGCGAACCGGGCGCCGCGCCGGGCGGGGCCCGCCTCCGGCATCGCGTCGCCGGCGCCTGCTTCGCGGGCGGAGATGTGCCGCAGCCGGGCCAGTGCCGCGGGTAGCCGGCGCAGGGCCACCGCGCGGCCCTGCGGGGACAGCGCGACCTTGGTCAGGAAGCTGCCGAGTCCGACGGC
>NZ_JBFAON010000017.1:0-126077 GCF_040659795.1 Pseudonocardia sp. NPDC049635 | reverse complement strand
CGTCCGACCGAGGCGCCGCGGCGGGGCTCGCGGACGTAGCGGACCCGTGGGGAGCCGGTCGCGGTGACGGCGTCGTGGGTGAGTTCGTCGTCGGGGTCGTTGTCGACCACGACGACCGAGAGGTCGGGGTGGTCGGAGGCGAGTACCGCGGCCAGGCAGCGCGCGAGCGACTCGGGGCGGTTGCGGGTCGCGATCACCACGGTGACCGGGTCGGCCGCGACCGGTGCCGGGGTGACCTGCTCGGGCGGGCCGAGGGTGGTCAGGGCGGCTTCCAGATCGGCGACCGTGGCGCGGCCGGCGCGCAGCGGCACCGTCACCTGGCCCTGCGGAGTTCCCCCGACCGTGACCAGCAGCCGGGCGGCGTGGAACTCGGATCCGACCCGCAGGTCGCGCAGCGGCAGCAGCCGGTCGACCTCGCCCACCCAGGTCGCGGCGTCCGCGGTCGCACAGCAGTTGCCTGACATGCGAGCCAGTGTCGACCACCGGTGCTGAGACCACACTGAGAGCAGCCGGGCGACGGCAGACGGGCACACTGCGTCACCGTCTGCGGCAGGTCCACCGTTCGGGGTGGACGCCGCAGGGTCGGCGCAGGTCCGGGCGGGGGCCGGGTACTCACCGTGCCGTCCGGTGGTTGCCCCGATCCGTTCGTCGTCGCGACGAACGGCCCGGTCGACGCGAGGACACGCTGTGCGCGGTGGTGGCTCGGCGTGTCCGGGACGGGGGTCGGCCACGACCGGGTGAGAAACCCGGGCGTGCCGGGGTGCGGGCCCGGTCGACCTGCGGCGACGACGGTGACGGGCGCCCCGGTCGGGTGAACACGCGATGCCCGGCCCGGCCCGGGCGCTCCTGGCCGGTGCGGCGGCGGCCCGCGCCGCTGCGGCCGTTCGCCGGGCGTGCCCGGCGGCCGCCGCGGGTAGATTCGGATCATGCCCGAGTCCCGCCCCACCGCATCCGTGCTGGTCACCGGCAGTGAGCTGCTGACCGGCCTCGTCGCCGACGCGAACGGCCCGTTCGTGTCGCGTGCTCTGGGGGAACTCGGGTTCCAGGTGCGCCGGGTGCTGCTGGTCGGGGACCGGCCCGAGGACCTGCGGTCGGGCCTGGACTTCGTCGCAGGCGACGACCTCGTCGTCACCACCGGGGGGCTCGGCCCGACCGCCGACGACCTGACGGCCGAGATCGTCGCCGAGTTCTGTGACGCCCCGATGCAGGTCGACCCCGCGCTGCAGGCCCGGATCCACGCCAAGGTCGCCGGATGGGTCGCCCGGACCGGATGGGACGGCCCCGCCCTGGACGACTCGATCGCCAAACAGGCCCGGGTGCCGCGCGGCGCCGCGGTGCTGGAGCCGGTCGGTACCGCCCCCGGTCTGGTGGTGGCCCGTGCCGGCGGGCCACTCGTCGTCGTCCTTCCGGGGCCGCCCCGTGAACTGACCGGGATGTGGCCGGCTGCGCTGGATGCACCCCCGGTGGCGGCGCTGCTCGCCCGCACCCCGCGCGCGGAACCGATCCTGCTGCGCTTCGCCGGACTGCCCGAGTCGGAGATCGCGGCCACCCTGCGCGGCATCGGCCGGGAACTGGACACCTCCCGGGTGGAGATCACGACCTGCCTGCGGCGCTCCGAGCTGGAGGTCGACCTGCACCCCCTGCCGGGTGCCGAGGGCACCGCCCGCGAGCTGGCCGACCGGATCGTCGACGCCCATCGCCGTCGGCTGATCAGCGACGACGGGCGGAGCACCGACGAGCTGCTCGCCGGCGCGCTGCTGGATCGCGGCTGGACCGTCGCGACCGGGGAGTCGTGCACCGGCGGCCTGCTCGCCGGGCGACTGGTCGACCGGGCCGGCTCGTCGGCCTACGTCGCCGGTGGTGTGGTCGCCTACTCGAACGCGGCGAAGTCGGCTCTGCTCGGCGTCGACCCGGAGCTGATCGCCGAGCACGGCGCGGTGTCGCCGGAGGTCGCCCGCGCGCTGGCCGACGGGGCCCGGGAACGGTTCGGTGCCGACGTCGGGGTGGGGATCACCGGGGTCGCCGGGCCGAGCGGGGGAACCGAGGCCAAACCGGTCGGCTACGTCTGCTTCTGCGTGACGACCGCCGACGGGCAGGTGCTCGCCCGCGACCCGCAGCTGCCCGGCGGTCGCACCGACGTCCGGGAGCGGTCGGTCGACCTGGCGATGCACCTGCTGCTTCGGGTCACCGGTGTGACCGGCCCCGGCGCGCACCGGTAGACGTGCGCGAGCCCCGTCCGGTCGGACCGGACGGGGCTCGTGGGAGAGGGTCGCTCAGCCCTTCGCGGCGGCGAGGCGCTCCGCGGCGTCCGCCCAGTTGACGACGTTCCACCAGGCCTTGACGTAGTCCGGCTTCACGTTCTTGTACTGCAGGTAGAACGCGTGCTCCCACATGTCGAGCAGCACGATCGGGGTCTGGCCGGCCGGCAGCTGGGACTGCTGGTCGTAGAGCTGGTGGATCAGCAGCCGGCCACCGAGCTGGTCGTAGCCGAGGATGGCCCAGCCGGAGCCCTGGATGGTGGTGGCGGCGGCGGTGAAGTGCGCCTGGAACGCGTCGAAGGACCCGAAGTTCTCGTCGATCGCGGAGGCGAGGTCACCGGTGGGCTTGTCGCCGCCGTCCGGGGAGAGGTTCTTCCAGAACGCGGAGTGGTTGACGTGCCCGCCCAGGTTGAACGCCAGGGTCTTCTCCAGACCGACGATCGCACCGAAGTCGTTCTTGTCGCGGGCCTCTGCGAGCTTCTCGAGGGTCGCGTTCAGGCCCTGGACGTAGGTGTTGTGGTGCTTGGAGTGGTGCAGCTCCATGATCTCCGGCGCGATGTGCGGGGCGAGCGCGCTGTAGTCGTACGGCAGATCCGGGAGCGTGTACTCGGCCATCGGTAGTCTCCGACCTCCTCGGTGACGGGGCGCGGCGGTTGCCGCGCGGATCGCGTCCACTATGTCTCACGATACGACTACCCGCGACGCGCCGCCCGCACGCATGCCTCACCCGGGCAGCTCGGCGGGCCCTGCGGACCGTCGTCCGGTCGGGGGCGGTGGCGCCGGCGTCCCCGGGCCACCGACCGAGCGGTGAGCGTGTTGCGGCGCAACCGGTCCGTGTGCTCGGCGCGCCCGTCGAACGGGACCCCCTCCGCGCCGCCGCCCACCCCCGCCCGGCTCGGACCCCGGCCGCGAGCAGACCGCCGGGCGCGAGGACACGGGTGGTCCCGCCGCACGCCTGCCCCGTGGTCCTCCGGAGCCCGGGCACACCTCGACGAGCACCGGGCCGTGTCGGCCGGCGAGGCGTCGGCGAACGGGAGGCCGGACGGCCCGGGCCGCCCGGCACGGAGAGGTCGAGGCCGTGCGGGCGGACGCCGTGGCGCGCGCGGTCCGCGCCCCGGCGGTCCGGGCTGATGGCAGCGTCCGGGGCGCTCCCGTAGCGTCGCGACGAACACCCGGGGCATCCGGCCCCGGGGTGAGGGGCGCCCGGCGGGCGCCGCGGACGGAGGCGGCATGACAGCCCCGGCGACCGGGAGACGGGTCGGCGACGGCCTCGCCGTCGGGCCGGACCTGACCGGTGCCGCCGAGGTCGCGACCGCTCAGGCGCTCGGTGCGCTGGAGGGAGCCCCCGCCGATCTCGTCGTCTTCTTCGTCTGCCCGGGCGCCACGACGCAGGTGGCGGCCGCGGAGGTCGAGGCCGCCGGCCTGCGGGTGATGGAGCTGGCCGGTGCCGTGGCGGCGATCGGCGCCACCGCGCACGGGGTGATCGCCGACGCCCGCGGCGTCGAGGGCGAGCCCGCGGTGGCGGTCTGGGCGGCGAGCATGCCGGGCACCCGGGTCCGTGCCGTCGCCCCGGTCGCGGAGCGCCGCCCCGGGGCCGGCCCCGACGGCGCCGACGCGATGACCGTGCGCGGCCTGCGCACCCCCGACGACGACGACACGGCCGCGATCCTGCTCGCCGACCCGTACGAGTTCCCGATCTCCGGTGTCCTGGACCGGATCAACCAGACCCGTCCCGGCTTCCCGGTGATCGGCGGCATGGCCAGTGCCCCCGGCGGGCCCGGCGTGAACCGGCTGTTCGTCGACGGGCGGGTGCATCCGGGTGGCGCGGTCGGTGTGCTGCTCGGCGGCGGGACCGCGCCCCGGATCGTGGTGAGCCAGGGCTGCCGGCCGATCGGTCCGCCGATGGTCGTCACCCGGGCCGAGCACAACCGGATCGGCGAGCTCGCCGGGCGGTCCGCCGCCCAGCGGCTGCGCGAGATCGTCGCGGCGCTGCCACCGGACGAGCAGCAGCAGGCGCTGCGCGGGCTGCACATCGGCGTCGCCGTCGACGAGCACGCCGACGAACTCGGCCGCGGCGACTTCCTGGTCCGACCGGTGCTGGCGGTGAACGCCGAGGAGGGGTCCGTCGTCGCCGGTGACGTCGTCGACGTCGGCACCACCGTGCGCTTCCAGGTCCGCGACGCGGCCGGCGCCGCGCAGAACCTCTACGAGCTGCTCGGGCCGGTCCGGCGGTCCGGGCCCGTCACCGGGGCACTGCTGTTCTCCTGCAACGGCCGCGGCGCCGGGATGTTCGGCGACCCGGACCACGACGTGCGCGCCGTGCTCACCGGACTCGATCCGCGGTGCGCGGCGGCCGATCCGGCGTCCGGCGGATCCGGGGCCCCCGGGCCCCGGGTCGCCGGGTTCTTCGCGGCAGGGGAGATCGGGCCGATCGGCGGCCGCAACCACCTGCACGGTTTCACGGCGTCGTTGCTGGTGGTCTGATGCCCCGGAAGAAGGTCCGCAGCTCGTCGACGAAGATCTCCGGCTGCTCCAGGGAGGCGAAGTGCCCGCCGACGTCGGGCCTGGAGAAGTGCCGCAGATCGGTGAACCGGCGCTCCAACCAGGAGCGCGGAAGCTTCACCATCTCGTGCGGGAACTGGGCGACCCCGGTCGGCACGTCGACGTCGTCCATCCGGCGCCGCGCGAAGCTCTCCCAGTAGATCCGCGCCGAGGACGCACCCGCCGCGTTCAGCCAGTACTGCATCACGTTGTCGAGCAGCCGGTCCCGGCTGACGACGTTCTCCGGGTGCCCGGCGCAGTCGGTCCAGTCCCAGAACTTCTCGACGATCCAGGTGCACTGCGCGGCGGGCGAGTCGACGAGGCCGTACCCGATGGTCTGCGGGCGGGTGGACTGCTCGGCGGAGTAGCCGCCGCCGTAGCGGTCGAAGCTCTTGGCGAAGGCGATGTCCGCCTTCTCCTGCTTCGACAGCGGCAGCTCCTCGTCGTCGGGTCTCGGCGCGAGCGCCATCGTGAGGTGGATGCCGTAGAGCATCTCCGGCGCCGCCGTCCCGAGCGCGGAGGTGATCATCGCCCCCCAGTCGCCGCCCTGCGCGGCGAACCGCTCGTAGCCGAGGCGGTCCATCAGCTGGGCCCAGGCCACCGCGATCCGCTCGACCCCCCAGCCCGGCACGGACGGTTTGCCGGAGAACCCGAATCCGGGCAGCGTCGGCAGGACCACGTGGAACGCGTCGGCCGGGTCCGGAGGATCGGTGAGTGCCGGCAGCACGTCCAGGAACTCGACGATCGATCCCGGCCAGCCGTGCGTGAGCAGCAGCGGCATCGCGCCCGGGTGCGGCGACCGGGCGTGCAGCACGTGCACCTCGACCGAGTCGTCCCCGCCGCCGTCGAGGCCGGTACGGAACTGCGGCCAGGCGTTGATCTCGGCCTCGACCCGGCGCCAGTCGTATCGGGTCCGCCAGTACTCGCAGAGCTCGCGGGCGTAGTCCAGCGGGACACCCTGGTCCCACCCCTCGACGGTCGGGGGATCGGGCCAACGGGTCCGGGCGAGCCGCTCGCGCAGGTCGTCGAGCTCGGCCTCGGGGATCTCGATGCGGAAGTCGCGCACCCCGCCACCGTGGCACGCCGCGGTGCGGGGCGCGGCCTCGGATCCATCACGATGCGGTCAGGGCGTGGCGGTCCCCGTGGCGAGGGGGACGCCGATCAGCTTCTCGGAGACGTCCCAGATCCGCCGGGCCGCACCGGCGTCGCGCAGCGGTGGGTAGAGCTTCTGCCCGGTGGGCGAGCCCCCGGGGTGTCCCGGCCCGTCGGGACCGTAGAGGGCGGCCGCCGCGGGCCTCCGGTGAGGTCGTCGCGTACAGCGCGGGCAGCGCTGCGGTCGTCGGTGTCCCGAACAGGACACCGCGGCGGGAGAGGGCACCGATGACCCGTCGGCCCAGGGTCTCCCGGTCGCGGCCGACCTCCGGTCGCGCGGCGAGCAGGCTCGTCGGCGCCACACCGGGATGGGACAGGTTGCTCGTGATGCCCCAGCCACCGGCCCGGCTGCGCCGGTCCAGCTCCAGCCCGAACAGGCCGAGGGCGATCTTCGACTGGCGGTAGGCGTCCATCCCGCTGTAGGCCCGCTCCCGGTTGAGGTCGTCCCAGTCGATGCGACCGCGCGCCGCGGCGACGCTGATCTGGGAGGTCACCCGCGCGTTCCCCGCGCGCAACAGCGGCAGCAGGTGGGCGACGAGCGCGACGTGCCCGAGGTGGTTGGTGCCGAACTGGAGCTCGAAACCGTCGGCGGTGGTCCGCCGGTCCGGTGGCGTCATGACGCCGGCGTTGTTGACCAGGAGGTGGATCGGTGCGCGCTCGGCCGTCAGCCGCTCGCCCAGCGCCGCCACCGACCGCAGCGAGGACAGGTCGAGCTCCCGCAGGGACACCTCTGCACCGGGATGTGCGGACCGGATCGTGGCGAGCGCCGCCGCACCCTTGCCCGGGCTGCGGACCGGCAGGACCACCTCGGCGCCCGCCGCGGCGAGCCGGGCGGCGATGCCGACGCCGACACCGTCGCTCGCACCGGTGACGACGGCGCGCCGTCCGCTCAGGTCGGGAAGGGTGATCTCGGATGTGCGGCGTGGCATGGGTGTCTCCCGGTCGTCCTGGGGCCTGTGCCCGGTGGATGTGCACACCACACTGGGCCGGTCGTGCGGCGTTATCCACGGACTGCCGATCCGTGGCTGCGGCGGCCCACCGGCGGTAGGAACGAGGCAGCGACCGGAGAGGCGGTAGACCATGATCGACCGGGCCGGGTTGGCGGCGTTCCTCCGGAAACGACGCGAGGCCATGCAGCCCGAGGACATCGGGCTGCCCCGTGGACGCCGTCGCCGCACCGCGGGGCTGCGCCGCGAGGAGGTCGCCGCGCTCTGCCACATGTCGGCCGACTACTACGCCCGTCTGGAGCGCGAACGCGGGCCGCAGCCGTCCGAGCAGATGCTCGCCGCGATCGCACAGGGCCTGCACCTCTCGCTCGACGAGCGGGACCACCTGTACCGGCTCGCCGGCCGGCCCGCGCCGGCCCGGGGATCGACCAGCGAGCACATCAGCCCGGGTCTGGTGCGCATCCTCGACCGGCTCACCGACACCCCGGCCGAGGTCGTCACCGAACTGGGAGAGACGCTGCGGCAGACCCCGCTGGGCGTCGCCCTGACCGGTGACGCGACCGCCTTCACCGGGCCCGCCCGCAGCCGCGGCTACCGCTGGTTCACCGATCCGGCGTCGCGCGAGATCCACCCGCCGTCCGACCACGTGCTGATGTCGCGGATCTACGCGTCCGGGCTGCGCGGCCTGGCCGCACTGCGCGGCCCCGGTTCCCGGGCCGCGCAGTTCGCCGACCTGCTCCTGGCCCGCAGCGAGGAGTTCCGGACGCTGTGGGAAGCGCACGAGATCGGGGTGACCCCGCAGGAGGTCAAGCGGATGGTCCATCCCGAGCTCGGCGTGCTGGAGCTGAACTGCCAGACCCTGCTCGACCCGTACCAGTCGCACCGGCTCCTCGTGTACACGGCGCCGCCGGGCAGCGAGAGCCACGAGAAGCTACAGCTGCTCTCGGTGATCACCGGGCGCTCGCTGGGGCCGCCCGAGCACGTCCCACCCCGGCGCGGGTGACCGCGTTCAGCCCGCCCCGGGCGGGTCGGCCGGACCGGTCAACGCTCGGCTGATCCCGCGGGCCGCCGCCCGGACGGCGGGCACCCAGGTGTGTGGGTTCGTCCCGTCGGCCGGGACGACGACCGACAGCGCCGCGACGACCGGGCCGTCACCGGCGTGCACCGGCGCTGCCACCGACAGCGAGACCGCCTCGATCTGACGGTCGGAGACGACGAACCCGCCGGCCCGCACCTGGGCGAGCAGCGCGCGTACCCCATCCGGCTCGCACACGGTGTGCGGGGTGAAGCGGCGCAGCGGGCGGGTGAGCACCCGCTCGACGTCCTCCGCGGGCGCGTGTGCGAGCAGCGCCAGGCCGACGCCGGTCGCGGTCGAGGGCAGACGCGACCCGGGCCGGCTGACGATCGAGACGGCGTCGCGGGTCGACAGCCGTTCCACGTAGACGACCTCTCCCGGGTCGTCGCGGTCGAGCACGGCGAGCTGGACGTTGTGCCGGGTGACCTCGTGCAGGTCCTCCAGGAACGGCATCGCGGCCTCGCGCAGTCCGCGGCTGGCCGGGGCGAGGTGCGCGATCTCCCAGAGCCGCAGCCCGATCCGGTAACGGCCGTCCGCACCGCGTTCCAGCGCCCGGCCCGCGGTGAGCTCCCCGACGAGCCGGTGCGCGGTGGTCAGCGGCAGACCGGACCGCCGCGCTATCTCACTCAGCCCGAGCGCGGGGGACGACGCGGTGAACGCCCCGAGGACGTCGAGGACCCGGGCGGTCACCCCGGATCTGGCCGGACGCGAACTCATGACCGGCCAGTCTTCCGCAGAGCGGAAGTGCGGTCGAGCGTGACCCGGCCGGTCGGGGACAGTACCGCCATGACGAGCCCCGTCCCGCGACGACGCGAGAGCCGGACCCAGGTCGGCATCATCGGTGCCGGGCCCGCCGGGCTGGTACTGGCCCGGCTGCTGGCGCTCGCCGGGATCGACGCGGTCGTGCTGGAGGCCCGGGACCGCGCCCACATCGAGTCCCGGGTACGCGCGGGCGTCCTGGAGGCGCCCACGGTCGAACTGCTGAAGGAGGCGGGCGTGGCCGCCCGGCTGGACCGGGAGGGCATGGCGCACACCGGGATCGCGTTGCGGTTCGCCGAGGCCCCTGGCGCGCCCGCCGTCGACCACCGGATCGACTTCGCCGACCTGGTCGGCAGCGGGATCACCGTGTACGGCCAGCAGGAGATCGTGAAGGACCTGCTCGCCGACCGGATCGACGACGCCGGGCTGCCCGTCGAGTTCGAGGTGTCCGATGTCGCGCTGCACGACCTCACGACCGACGCTCCGTCGATCACCTACACGGCCGCGGACGGCACCGGGCGGGTGCTGCGCTGCGACGTCGTCGCCGGCTGCGACGGTTTCCACGGCGTCTCCCGGCCGGCGGCCGGGGCGGGCGGGGACCTCGCCGTCGCCGAGCGGACCTACCCGTTCGGCTGGCTCGGCGTGCTCGCCAGGGCCGCCCCCACCACCGACGAGCTCGTCTACGCCCACCACGACGACGGCTTCGCCCTCTACTCCATGCGCAGCCCCGAGGTCACCCGGCTCTATCTACAGGTACCGCCCGACACCGATCCCGGCGACTGGTCGGAACGCCGGATCTGGGACGAGCTCGCGACCCGGCTGGCCTGCGACGGCTTCACCCTGAACGAGGGCGAGCTGCTGGAGAGGCCATCGGTCACCCCGATGCGGAGCATGGTCGCGGCACCGATGCGGCGGGGCAGGTTGTTCCTGGCCGGGGACGCCGCGCACATCGTGCCGCCGACCGGGGCGAAGGGGATGAACCTGGCGATCGCCGACGTCCGGGTGCTGGCCGACGCGATCACCGGCTTCTACCGCACCGGCTCGCCGACCGGCCTCGACGAGTACTCGGCGACCTGCCTGCGCCGGGTCTGGCGGGCCGAGCACTTCTCCTGGTTCATGACGTCGATGCTGCACCGCTTCGCCCCGGACACCGAGGCCGGCGACGCGTTCGGGGTCGGCCTGCAACGGTCCCAGCTGCGCTACACCGCGACCTCCCGGGCCGCCGCGACCAGCCTGGCCGAGAACTACGTCGGTCTCCCGCACGGCGCTGTCTGAACCCGATCGGACCGCGCTACCACGCCCACCACGAGAGGACCGCCGATGACGCCGCCGCTGCTCCGTCCACCGGGCTACGTACCGGTGCCCGAGGGCACCCACCCGCCGCTGAACTCGCCCGGCTACCGGAGCACCGGGCTCCGCGCCCCCGCGCAGCAGCCGATCGTGCTGCCGCACCGGCTCACCGAGGTCACCGGCCCGCTGCTGACCGGCCCGGTACGGCCGGGTGACGACGACCTGACCGTCGGTGCGAACGGCGAGGCCCTCGGCCAGCGGATCGTGGTGTTCGGCCGGGTGCTCGACTCCGGCGGCCGTCCCGTCCCGGACACCCTGGTCGAGGTGTGGCAGGCCAACGCCGCCGGCCGGTACGCGCACCGCTGGGACAACTGGCCCGCCCCGCTGGACCCGAACTTCACCGGCGGCGGCCGCACGCTCACCGACGCCCACGGCGACTACTCGTTCACCACGATCAAGCCGGGCGCCTACCCGTGGGGCAACCACCACAACGCGTGGCGGCCGGCGCACATCCACTTCTCGCTGTTCGGCCGGGCGTTCACCCAGCGCCTGGTCACCCAGATGTACTTCCCGGACGACCCGCTGTTCGCCCAGGACCCGATCTACAACGCGGTGCCGGAACAGGCCCGGCACCGCGTGGTGGCCACCTTCGACCTCGACGCGACCCGGCCGGAGTGGGCGCTCGCCTTCCGGTTCGACATCGTGCTCCGTGGCCGCGAGCAGACCCCGTTCGAGGAGCCGCACGCATGACCGCGACGCCGCCGCCACCGGCCCTGACCCCGTCGCAGACCGTCGGCCCGTACCTGTCGCTCGGGCTGACCTGGCCGGACGGACCGGACGTCGTCCCCGCGGGCACCCCGGGCGCGATCACGGTCGGTGGCACCGTCACCGACGGTGACGCAGCCGCGGTCGCCGACGCGTTGATCGAGACCTGGCAGTCTGACCCGGCCGGGCGCTTCGACCATCCCGACGACCCGCGCGGCGCGGTCTCCCACCCGGGGTTCCGCGGATTCGGCCGGGTACCCACCGACGACGACGGCCGCTGGGCCGTCCGCACTCTGCTGCCCGGCGCACTGCCCGGCCAGGCTCCGCACATCGACGTCTCCGTCTTCGCGCGCGGCCTGCTCGACCGGGTCGTCACCCGGATCTACTTCCCGGGGTTCGCCGAGGCGAACGCCACCGACCCGCTGCTCGCGGTGGTGCCCGAGGAGCGCAGGCACACTCTGCTCGCGGTGCCCGACGGCCCGGACCGCTACCGCTTCGACATCCGCCTGCGCGGCGCCGGCGAGACGGTCTTCCTGCAGCTCTGACCCGGCCCCGCCCACCGCACACCCGTTCACCACGGTTCACACCTGTTGCACCGGGTGTGAACCGTGGTGAACGGGTGTGCGGCGATCGGCGGGTTCGGGGAGCGTCCGGCGGGTACTCCTGCGAAGATCGGGCCGAGGGGGTGTGGGTGGTGGACGGTACGGCCGTGTCCGGTGCGGGGGGCGGGGTGCTCGGGCGTGTGTACTCGCGAGCACGGACGATCCTGCGCCCGGTGCGGCGGCTCGCGGCCGACCGCCCGTTGCTGCGGCAGCTGAGCCGCTACGCCGTCGTCGGCGGGCTCGCGACGGCGCTGAACGCGGTGCTGTTCCTACTGCTGCGGCCGTGGCTGGCGGCCGTCCCGGCGAACGTGGTCGCGCTCGTCGCGACGACCGCGCTGAGCACCGAGCTGAGCCGCCGCTTCGCGTTCGGCGGGCCGCGCGCCTTCCGGCTGCGGGAATGGGTGCAGGACGTCGGCACCGTCGCCTTCTACGCCTGCTACAGCTCCGTCGTGCTGCTCGGGTTGCACGCGCTG
This sequence comes from Pseudonocardia sp. NPDC049635, assembly GCF_040659795.1. Classification (NCBI taxonomy): domain Bacteria; kingdom Bacillati; phylum Actinomycetota; class Actinomycetes; order Pseudonocardiales; family Pseudonocardiaceae; genus Pseudonocardia; species Pseudonocardia sp. NPDC049635. The sequence goes on along the minus strand of NZ_JBFAON010000017.1, from coordinate 114,215 downwards.
GCCGTCGACCCGACCCCCGCCGAGGAGGCCGCCGTGCTCGTGCTGGCGAGCCTCGCGGGCGGGCTGCTCAGGTTCGTCGTCCTGCGGTTCTGGGTGTTCGACCTGCGCCCGCGGTGCGGCGCCGACCCGGTGGCCCCGGGAGGTGAGCCGCGGTGTCCGGCGATCTGACCCCCTTCGACCTGACCGTCGGTGGGCCGGGCGAACAGGTGTCGGTGCACGGCGTGCGGGGCGGCGACGGCCCGCCGGTGCTGCTGCTGCACGGGTTCCCGCAGACCCACGCGATGTGGGGGCCGGTCGCGGCGGATCTGGCCCGCGACCACACCGTCGTCGCGACCGACCTGCGCGGCTACGGCGCATCCGGGCGTCCCGAGGCCGGCCCCGACCACGCGGGCTACTCGTTCCGGGCGATGGCGGGGGACCAGGTCGAGGTGATGCGCCGGCTCGGGTTCGACTCCTTCACCGTGGTCGGGCACGATCGGGGCGCCCGGGTCACCCACCGGATGCTGCTCGACCATCCCGGCCGGGTCCGGCGGGCGGCGCTGCTCGACATCCTGCCGACGGCGTACGTCTACTCCCACGTCGATCGCGCCCTCGCCACCGCCTACTACCACTGGTTCTTCTTCATCCAGCCGGCCGATCTGCCGGAGCGTCTGATCGCCGGTGACCCGATCGGCTACCTGCACCGGCTGCTGGGCGGCTGGGGTTCCGGGCTCGACGCGCACCCGGCGGAGGCGCTGGCGTCCTACGAGCGCGCGTTCGCCGATCCCGCGGCACGGCACGCGATGATGGAGGACTACCGCGCGGGCGCCTCGATCGACCTCGAACACGACGCCGCCGACGCCGAGGCCGGCAACCGGATCACGGCCCCGACCCTCGTGCTGTGGGGGGAGTCGGGGGTGGTCGGCGCCAACGCGGAGAGCCCGCTGGAGGTCTGGCGCCGGGCGGCCGCCGATCCCGCTCTGGTCAGCGGCCGGGCGGTCGCACAGGCCGGACACTTCCTGGTGGACGAGCGGCCGGCCGAGACGCTCGCCGCGATCCGCGGCTTCCTCGCCGGGCAGCAGACCGGTTGACGGGTCCGTGGCGGGCAGGCCCCGCCGGTACCGGGCACACTCGGACCCATGCGACGCACCACGCTGTCCAAGGCCCTGATCGGGACCGTCGCCGCGCTGGCACTCGTGTCCACCACCGCGGCGTCCTGCGGGGGAGGTGAGGCACCCGCACCGACCCAGCAGGAGCAGCAGCAGGGCGGTGACGGCGACGACCAGGACGGCGACGACCAGGACGACTGATACCCCGGCGCGACAGGTGTCACGGGCGCGCCCGGAGCCTCGGTACGGCAGGGGCATCGGTACGGCAGGCATCCGGGAGGCGGCGTATCGCGGGCCCGGTGCGCCGCCGGCCTGGCGCGCACCGCGGGCCCGGCACCGTCGGGGACGGCCGGGCCCCCGGCGTCGTCAGCCCTTGACGGCGTGCACGATCCCCCAGGTGAGCTTGCCGGCGTTCCCGCCGTCCACCCAGTGCTGCAACCCCGCCTTCATCGCGGCGATGTAGTCCTCCGAGATGGCGGCGCCCAGCTCCGGCTCGCGGGCGACCAGCTCCTCCCGGACCCGCCGGTAGTGCGTCGGCAACTGTCCGGCATGGTCGTGGAAGGTCACCGCGGACGCGCCGCGGCGCTCCAGCCCGGCGGTGTAGAAGCCGGGGGTGGCCATCGTCGACAGCTGGATCCGGTCCAGGATCGGCTGGATCGAGGACTGGTCGAGCCCGTCGACCGCCATCGGGTCGGTGAACACGGCCCGGCCACCGGGCCGGAGCACCCGGACGACCTCGTCGAGCACCCGGTCCCGGTCGCCGGAGTGCAGGAACGCGTCCTGCGACCAGACGACGTCGACCGAGCCGTCCTCGACCGGCACGTCCTCGAAGGTGCCGGTCGCGACGGTCACCAGGTCCTCCAGGCCCTGCTCCCTGGTGAGCCGGATGTTGCGGTCGTTCTCCACGGGCGACAGGTTCAGGCAGTGCACGCTCACCCCGAACCGGGTGGCGAGCTGGCGGGCGGCGCCCCCGTAACCCGACCCCAGGTCGAGGATCCGGTCCCCGGCACCGACGCCGGCGACCTCCGCCATCCGTGTCACCGTGCGGCGGCTGGCGGTGGCGATCTCCTCGTCCGGGGTCTGGTAGAGACCGACGTGGATGTCCTCGCCGCCCCAGACCAGGGAGTAGAAGTTGTCCGCATCGGGGGAGTCGTAGTAGCTGCGGGCGGTGTGCTCGGCGGTCCGGGCCCGGGTCACGGCTTCTCCACCTCCGCCGGCTCCACTGCCGAGTCCAGGTCCTCCTCCAGGTAGGCCTTCTCCGCGATGTGCACGAAGAAGTCCGGCTCGTCGTCGGCGTAGCTGGACTGGAAGTCGCCGTAGGTCTCGATCTTCTGGAAACCGACCTCGTGCATCAGTCGCCGGGTGTAGTCCTTGCGCAGCGGGAACATGTTCAGGTGGTACTCGGACCCGTCCGAGAACTGGTACCGGAACCGGGCGAGTCCGTCGTCGACGTACTCCGGCTCGGCGACCACACCGTCACCGCAGTAGTAGTACTGGTGCTTCGAGGAGAAGCCGTTGTCCAGGATCGCGTCGTAGTTGCGCTGGTCCAGGACGAGGACGCCGTCGTGGCGCAGCATCGCGTAGAACTCGGCGAGCGCCTTGCGGCGGTCCTTCTCGGAGAACAGATGGGTGAACGAGTTCCCCAGGCAGATGATCGCGTCGTACTCGCCGTGCACGTCACGGTTGAGCCAGCGCCAGTCCGCCTGCACGACGCGCAGGATGTGCCCGCCGAACTTCATGCCGTTGTCGAACGCCTTGGCCAGCATCTCGGCGCTGCCGTCGGCGGAGACCACGGTCTCGAAGCCCTCCTCCAACAGGCGCACCGAGTGGAACCCGGTCCCCGTCGCGACGTCGAGCACACTGCGCACGCCGCGCTGACGCAGCTGCTCGACGAAGAACCGGCCCTCGCTCTGGTAGCGGGCCCGCCAGTCGATCAGCTCGTCCCACTTGTCGACGAAGGTCTGCACGTACTCGTGCTTGTAGTGGGTGGACTCCCGGACCTCGGTCGGGGAGTCCCCGAACTCCTGGACGGTCCTTCCGAGCTCGGGCAGCTCGCTGTCGGTGCGGTGGTCGGCCGTCATGTACCGCGTCTCCTCGACAAGTCTTCGGGTGCTGCGGGTCGGACCGACGGTAAAACGGACAGTGGCCCCCCGTCCGGATCGGTGCGAGCGGCCTGGATCGGACCCTGCCGTTGTGTTATACGCAACTAACCTGGAACCGACGGTGGTTTCCGTCACATTTCGGAGCCGTTGCGGGCGTGGTCACGTGTCCGCTGCGCGGGCGGTCCGACCAGTGGCGGGATCGGGTGTGGTCGCACCGCCCGCCTCCGTGCCGCTCGCCCCGAGCGCCGTGACGACGCGCACCGCGACACGCCGCACACGTTTCGCCCGGTGCAACGCAAACAGATTCTGTGACCTCCACCACTGTATGGATTCGAAGTTCACCCGTTCGCGGCAACGGCGCCACTCCACGGGTGGTCGAACATGCCGCCCGGTTCGATGAAGGTGCGGTCCGGCCCGGGCCGGCCCACGGACCGGTGGCCCGCGGCCCGCGACCACCGCCGGGTGTCCGCGAGCCGGGCCTGCGACGAGGTCACCGGCGCACTACCGTCGGCTCCATGGCGAGCGACGACGGGACCGGCGAGTTCGTACGCGACCCCCTCGGTGTGGCCGAGCGGATCACCGCCGACGGGTCGTCACCATGGCCGGTCGAGGCCGGGCGCTACCGGCTCGTCGGCGCCCGGGCCTGTCCCTGGGCGAACCGGGTGATCATCACGCGGCGGCTGCTGGGCCTGGAGGACGCGATCTCGCTCGGCATCGCGGGCCCGCTGCACGACGAGCGGAGCTGGCGCTTCCATCTCGACCCCGGCGACGTCGATCCGGTGCTGGGCATCGAGTACCTGCGGGAGGCCTACGAGAAGGCGATCCCCGGCTACGACAAGGGCGTCACCGTCCCGGCGATGGTCGAGGTGTCGTCGGGCAAGGTCGTGACGAACGAGTACGCCGCACTGGAACGCGACCTGTCCACCCAGTGGCGGGCACTGCACCGCGACGGCGCCCCGGACCTGTGGCCGGACCCGGAGGCGATCGAACGGATCGGCGAGGGCGTCTTCCACGACGTCAACAACGGCGTCTACAAGTGCGGCTTCGCCTCCACCCAGGCCGCCTACGAGCGCGCCTTCCGGGCACTGTGGGCCCGGCTGGACGAGCTCTCCGAGTACCTTGCGACCCGCCGCTACCTGGTGGGGGACACCATCACCCAGGCCGACATCCGGTTGTGGGTGACGCTGGTCCGGTTCGACGCGGCCTATCACGGTCACTTCAAGTGCAACCGGCACAAGCTGACCGAGCTGCCCGTGCTGTGGGCCTACGCCCGGGACCTCTTCCAGACGCCCGGTTTCGGCGACACGATCGACTTCGACCAGATCAAGCAGCACTACTACGGCGTGCACACCACGATCAACCCGACCGGTGTGGTGCCGCTCGGGCCGGACACCGCGGGCTGGCTGACCCCGCACGGCCGGGAGGAGCTCGGCGGCCGCCCGTTCGGCGACGGCACGCCGCCCGGGCCACCACCGGCGGGAGAACGGGTCCCGGAGATCGGCTGAGCCCGCCCCGACCACCCGTCCGCGCCGCCACGGGCACCGCGGCCCCGCCCACGCGGGGCTGTCACGATGGACCACGATGCGCGTACACCCCCACCCGGTCACCGGGGCCCGCCGGCGTGGCGCCGGGCTGCTCAGCGCCGCCGTCGTCGGTGCGCTCGTGGCCGGGGCGGTGACCCTGGTCGTGGGCGCACCGGCCCTGACCGCCGGTACCGACGGCAGGCCCCCGCCGCCGGCGGCCCCGCCCGCGGGCGCCGGGCAGGTCCGGCAGGTCGTCGACACCTGCGCACCCGAGGTCGCGAAGCTCTCCCCGCGCGATCGGCTGGCGCAGCGGCTCATGGTCGGTGTGGACGCGTCCGACCCCGAGGGGGCCGCGTCGATCGTGCGGGACTCGAAGGTCGGCGGGGTGTTCCTCGGCGGGAACGGCACCGCGCTGCTGCAGCCGGGCCGGATGCAGGCCCTGCAGGACGCGTCGGCGCTCCCGCTGGCGGTCGCCGTCGACGAGGAGGGCGGCCGGGTCCAGCGGATCGACGAACTCGACGGTGACATCCCCAGCGCCCGGGAGATGGCCCGGTCGAACACCCCGGACGAGGTCACCGGGATCGCCCGCGAGCGCGCCGAGCAGCTGAAGGCCCGCGGGGTCACCTGGAACCTGGCCCCCACGGTGGACGTGTCCGACCAGCCGCGGACGTCGGTGATCGGCGACCGCGCCTTCTCCGACGACCCGCAGACCGTGATCCGCTACGCCCGCGCCTGGGCCGAGGGCCAGCAGGCGGGCGGCGTGTTCGGCGTCCTCAAGCACTTCCCCGGGCACGGCAGCAGCTCCGGTGACTCGCACGAGGGCTCGGTGAGCACCCCGCCGCTGGAGCAGCTGCAGCGCAGCGACCTGCTGCCCTACGAGGCGCTGGTGGGTCCCGGCGCACCGCTCGAGGGCCGGGTGGGGGTGATGCTCGGGCACCTCGACGTCCCCGGGCTGACCACCGACGTCCCCACCAGCGTGGAGCCGGCCGCCTACCGGCTGCTGCGCGAGCAGTACCGGTTCGACGGCGTCGTGATGACCGACGACCTGGGTGCGATGAAGGCGATCACCGACCGGTTCGGGCTGGCCGAGTCGACGTCGCTGGCGCTGGCCGCCGGCGCGGACATCGCGCTGTTCTCCAACGTCACCCCGGTCGGCCCGTTGCTCGACGCCGCCGAGCGGGCGCTCGGCGACGGCCGGATCACGGCCGGGGCGAACGACGCGGCCGTCGCCCGGGTGCTGGAGTCGAAGGGGCTCTGCACCCGGGGCTGAGCGCCGCGTGGCACCGGGCCACCCGGCCGCCGGGGCGCGCCCGGACGGTGGTGGCGCGGTGCCGCCTCGGTGCCCCCCGCCGCGCGCGGACGACCGGCCCCGTCCCACCCCCCGACAGTGGGACGGGGCCGGGGCTCAGGAGGCCATGTCCAGGCCGCCGTTGACGCTGATCACCGAGCCCGTGACGTACCCGGCGCGGTCGTCGACCAGGAACTGCACGGCGCGGGCGATCTCGTCGGCCTGGCCGAGCCGACCGACCGGGATCTTCGAGATGATCTTCTCGAGGGCCTTCTCCGGCACCGCGGCGACCATCTCGGTCTCGATGAAGCCGGGAGCGACGCAGTTGACCGTGATGCCCTTGCGGGCGACCTCCTGGGCCAGCGACTTCGAGAAGCCGATCAGCCCGGCCTTCGACGACGCGTAGTTCGCCTGGCCGACCGAACCGGTCTGGCCGATCACCGAGGAGATGTTGACGATCCGGCCGAACCCGTTGCCGGTCATGTGCTCCAGCACGGCCTTGGTCATGTAGAAGGCGCCGGAGAGGTTGATCCGCAGCACGGCGTGCCAGTCGTCGACGGTCAGCTTGCGGACGGTCTTGTCAACCGTGATGCCGGCGTTGTTGACCAGGTAGTCGACCCGGCCCTTCTGCTCCAGCACCTCGGACACGACGCGCGAGCAGTCGGCGGGCTCGCCGACGTTGCCCTGGTGCACCGAGACCGAGGCGCCCTCGGCGCCCAGCTTCTCCTGCAGCTCCTCCGCGGCCTTGGAGTTCGAGGAGTATCCGGCGGCGACGTGCACGCCCTGGCGGGCCAGGGCGGTGGTGATGGCGGCGCCGATGCCGCGGGCACCTCCGGTGACGATGGCGACGCGCTGGTCCGGGTGGGTGTCGGAAATTGCGGTCATTCCGTTCCTCCTGTGGTCCCGCTCGTGGCGGTGTCGAGAGTGCGCTTCATGCCCCGTGCCACGGCGTCGGCCAGGTAGGGCCGCAGCTGGTCCGGGGTGACGATCCGGTGCACCGAGCCGACGCTCTGCGCCCGCTCGATGGAGTGCTTGGTGTCGAACTCCTCGGCGACCTCACCGAGCTTCTCCGAACGGACGTCCGGCCGGAGCGCGGCGAGCTCGCCACGCAACCGGGCGGCGCCCGCCTCGTCACCGGCCTCGGTCGCCTCGGCGATCCGGGCCTCGAGGCCGGTGATCCGCTCGTCCTTCGCGGTCCGGTCGTTGACCTCGCTCGCAAAGACGACCGCGGCGGCCGGCGCGCCGCCCAGCACGGAGGCGTACGACCCGGTGATCGCGGCGACCTCCATGTTGTCGTTCAACGTCCCGGAGAACACGACGAACGCGCCGCCGTGGTAGCGGGACACGACGCAGAACACGATCGGCCCGTCGAAGTTGACGATGGCCCGGCCGATCTCGGCGCCGAACTCCAGCTGCAACCCGCGCAACGACTCCGGCGAACCGTCGAACCCGGACAGGTTCGCCAGCACCACCAGCGGCCGGTTGCCGGACGCCGCGTTGATCGCCCGCGCGCACTTGCGCGAGGAACGCGGGAACAGCGTGCCCGCCGTGAACTGCGACGGGCCGTCCACCGGGCTCGGGCCGCGCCGCGGCAGCGGTCGCGACTCGATGCCGATCATCGCGACGGGCTGCCCGCCGAGATGCGCGTCGAGCGCGACGACCGACTCGGCGTCGTGCATGTCGGCCCACCGTTCGGACGTCGGGTGGTCGGCGTCGGCGACGCCGCGCAGCACCGACCGGATGTCGAACGGCTTCTTGCGCTCCCGGTTGGTCTCCGGCGCCCAGATCTCGCCGAGCGTGGCGAACTCGCAGCCCGGCCCGGAGTGCGGGGCGGTCGTGACGTCCCGGGAGACCGGGTCGGTGGTCGGCGCCGGCCGCGGGAACCGCTCGCCGGGCAGCGTCCAGGTGTGTGCGTAGTGCGTGAGCAGCACCTGCACGGCACCGGAGAGGTCCGGCGCCCAGTACTGCGCCTGCCCGTTCGGGCCCATGATCCGGTCGTAGCCACCGATGCCGAAGTTGTCCTCGGCGGAGACACCGCCGGAGAAGTCCAGCGAGTGCTTGCCGGTCAGCACCATGGCCGAGTCCGGCGTCATCACCAGGATGCCCTTGGTGTGCATGAGCATCGTGGCCTCGGCGTTCCAGTAGGGCTGGGCGCCGACGTTGATGCCGGTGACGACGACGTTCATCTCGCCGCCGTCCTGGGTGAACTCGATGATCCCGCGCAGCACCCGGGAGATCCAGTCCATGTTCTCCGTACCGGAGTCCATGGCGATCTTCGCGCCGGCCGAGACGGCGAACCACTCGATCGGCACGTCCAGCTCGCGGGCCAGGCGGATCGCGGCCAGCACCCGGCGGCACTCCGGCTCGGCGATCGCACCGAGCGCGCGGGTCGGGTCGCCCAGCAGCACGATCCGGCGCATGCCCTCCGGGTAACGCCGGGTCGGCACCGTGACGACGCCGAGCACGATGTTCGCGGTGTTGCCGCCGGGTGCCCGGTCGACCGGGTGCGGCACCCCGTCGGCGTCCAGGTCGTACTCCTGCCAGCTGCCCGGCCCGGCGTCGATCGGGGCGGTCAGCAGCGGGACGATCTCGTACGGGTAGACCGCGCCGCGGCGCCGCGCCTTGAGCACCTTCTGGTCGTAGGAGTCGAGCTCGCGCATCGGCTCGGTCGGCGGCTGGTCCAGCCGGACGGTGAGCCCGGCGCCGGGCGGACGGGACATCCGCAGCAGCATCGACCGCGGCCCGTCCTGGCCACCGGTTCCGACGCTCGCGTCGGCCGAGCGGAACTCCACCAGCACCTGCTCCAGCCCCAGGTTCGCGGTGCGCGGCGCGAGCTTGCGCACCACCGAGTCCAGCTCGGCCAGCGGCACGTCGACCTCCGGCCAGACGTAGAGCTGGATCCGGTTCCACGACGTGCGGGCGAGCGTCCGGTCCCCGGCGCGCGCGCTGCGCAGCGAGTTGATGCAGGCGTCGAGCGCCCGCTCGAACTGCGGCAACGAGCGGATCCGGCCGGTCTCGTCGTCGCGCAGCACGGTGAGCTCGCGGACGTCGGCCATCGCGACCAAGCGGTCGTCGGCGGTGACGTTGCGGCCGACCGCACGGAACAGGTGCACATCGGTGGCCGCGGGCAGGCGGGTCAGCTCGAAGTCACGGAAGCGCCACAGCCGCAGCCGGTCGGCGACCAGCGGGTGCATGCCGCGCAGCCTGCGGTCCTCGACGAGGTCGCCGTCGTCGTCCGGCCGGAAGGTGAACCAGGTGGGCGGCTCGGCGGCCTCCCCGGTGTCGGCACCCGGGTTCGGCCGCACCGCGACCGCCACCCGGTGCAGCGCCGCGGGCACCCGGCCGAGCGCCGCCCGGACCCGCTCGGCGCGGGCGTCCGGGTCACCCCCGTCGTCGGCCTTCGTGGAGGTGACGTAGAGGTCGACCAGCGCGGTGCGCCCGCCCTCCAGCTCCCCGACCCGGCGCCGCAGCTCCTCGGCCGTGGCCAGCGCGCCGCGCGGGTCGTTGTTGTCGATGACCGTGGCGAACAGTGTGCGGTCGTTGCCCAGGTGCTGGTAGCGCGCGGTGAGCAGCGGACGGCCGGCGTGCTCGGTGAGCTCCAGGTCGCGCAGCGGGCGGACCCGGTAGTAGCGGCGGGTCATCACCTCCAGCAGCACCGCGTCGTGCCGGGCTCCGAAGGCACCGAGGATGGGCTCCGAGGAACCGACCAGCGCGTCGATCCGCCGGGCGCGGTCGGCGCCGTCCGGGGCGGCGGCGAGCGCATCCAGGGTGTCCCGGACCTCGCGCAGCGCGCGGGTCCGCTCGGCGGCCACGACCGGCGCGTCGAACGCGCGGTAGCGGACCAGGCGGGCGGTGTCGCCGACCACCGGATGCCGCAGCTGGGTGGCGACGACGAGTTCGTCGAGCGTGCGGAGGTACTCCTCGCGGGCCGACGCGGACAGCCCCGCGACCGACTCCGGGTGCCGCAGCCGCCAGTTCAGCAGGTCCAGCACGACCGGCACCTGGTGCGGGGCGCGGCGGTGGGCCAGGAACATCCGGTAGAGCGCCGGGCCGAGCTCCGGGTCGGCGGAGATGTCGGTGACGCCGTAGTGCGCCAGCGCCCGGCGCAGCTTCGCCTGGAACGACTCGGGCAGGCCCTCGTGCTCGGCGTCCCGGCTGCGCAGGTAGGCGTACAGGTACTCCTGCGGGTTCCGCTCGGTCTCACCGGTCTCGTCGTCGGTCTCGGAGCGGTTGCGCGAGAGCGCGCACAGGTCGGCGAAGATCCGCAGCACGGTCGTCTCGCCGGCGAGGACGGCCGGGTCGTCCATCGGCAGGGCGTCCCGCGCGGCGGCGAGGCGCCGCAGCTGGGGCCGGGCCTGGCCCTCGTCGACGTCGAAGCCGAGCACCTGGAAGCGCAGCGCGGACAGCGCGTCCGCGGCGGCCGCGGCCGGGTCACCGGAACCGTCCGCGGTGCCGAACGCGGAGAACCCGACCCGCTCACCGGAGGCGGCGACGGCACCGGCGTCCGGGTCGGCCAGCGGCTCCAGCCTGAGCAGCTTCGTGCCGCCGTCGACCTGGGTGTTCGCCGGCACGAGCACCTCGGCGACGGTGCCGTCGAACGGCGCCCGCAGCGAGGTCTCCAGCTTCATCGACTCGACGACGGCGAGCGTGTCGCCCTCGGCGACGGTGTCACCGGCCGAGACCGGCAACGCCACCACCATGGCCGGGGCCGGGGCGCGCACGATGCCCGCCTCCCCGCCGGAGATGCGGTGCACGGCACCGTCGACCTCGACCAGGTAGTCCGGCCCCTGGGCGACCGACAGCACCGTCCAGCTCTGTTCACCGACGGTGAGCCGGCGCTCGTAGGCGCCGTTGCGCTCGACGTCGACGTCGACGACCTGGGCAGCACCGTCGAGCTCGACCCGGTAGCGGCCCGCCCGGGTGCGGGCCACCCGCAGCTTGTAGGACTGCCCGGCGGCCGTGACGTCGGTCTGGTGCCAGGTCTCGTACCCGACCTCCGGCCGACCGGCCTCGGCGGAGCGGAACAGCCGGTCCTGCTGGCGGGCGACGTGCCCGTCGTGCGACTGGACGGCGGTGGCCAGCAGCGCCACGTCGAGCCGGCGCGGAGGCGTGTAGCCGGCCGCCATCATGGTGTCCAGCCACGTCGTCTCGACCTGGCCGGAGCGCAGCTCGTCGCGGTCGAGCAGGTCGAGCAGGAACGCCTTGTTGGTGGAACCGCCGTCGATCACCGCCGCGGTCTGGCGTAGCGCCCGGGACAGCCGGGCCCTGGCCTCGTCGCGGTCGCGGCCCCAGGCGATCACCTTGGCGATCATGGAGTCGAACTGAGGGGGGATGACGTCACCGGCGGCGACGCCGGTGTCCACCCGGATGCCCGGGCCGCTCGGCAGGGCGAGATGCTCGATCCGGCCGGGCGCCGGGGCGAACTCGCGCTCCGGGTCCTCCGCGGTGAGCCGGGCCTCCATCGCCCAGCCCTGCGCGGACGGCACGACGCCTGCCGACGTGCCGCCCGCGGCTGCTGTCGACGTGCCGCCCGCGGCTGTTGTCGATGTGCCGCCCGCGGCCAGCGCCCATGTGCCGCCCGCGGCCTCCGCCAGCGTGCCGCCCGCCGCGATGAACAGCTGGAGCTTCACGATGTCCACACCCGTGCACGCCTCGGTGACCGGGTGCTCGACCTGCAGCCGGGTGTTCACCTCCAGGAAGGAGAGCAGCTTCTCCTCGGGCTGGTAGAGGAACTCGACCGTGCCCGCGTTGACGTAACCTGCGGCCCGCGCCAGATCGGCGGCGGCGTCGCGGAGCAGCCGGTCCTGCTCGGCGTCCAGTGCGGTGGAGGCGGACTCCTCGATCACCTTCTGGTTGCGCCGCTGCACCGAGCAGTCGCGCACCCCGAGCGTCCACACGTCACCGGTGGCGTCCGCGACGACCTGCACCTCCACGTGCCGGCCACCGGCGACCGCCCGTTCCATGAACACCGTCGCGTCGCCCGCGGTCCGCGCCGCCTCCGACGCCGCGCGCTCGAACGCCTCGTCCAGCTGCTCCGGCCCCGCCACGAACCGGATGCCGCGACCGCCGCCACCCGCGGTCGCCTTCACCATCAGCGGGTAGCCGATGGACTCCCCGGCCTTGCGTGCCGCCTCGATGTCGACCACCGGGCCGCCGGACCACGGGGCCATCGGCACGCCGACCGACTCGGCCAGCTGCTTCGACGCGATCTTGTCGCCGAGCCGGCGCATGACCTCGGCCGACGGGCCGACGAAGGTGATCCCCAGCCGCTCGCACAGCTCGGTGAAGTCGGCCTTCTCCGACACGAAACCCCAGCCGGGCCAGACCGCGTCGGCCCGGGTCGTGCGCAGCGCGCGCTCCAGCTCGTCGTGGTCGAGGTAGGGGCTCGGGCCCATGTGATCGGGATCGTCCGGTCCGATCAGGACGGCTTCGTCGGCCTCCCGTACGTACATCGCGCGGCGATCGACCGCGGTGTACAGGGCGATGGTGCGCAGGCGCCGGTCGGGCGCGTTCTGGGCGTTCCACTCCCGGACGGCGTTGATCAGTCGCATGGCGGGCTCGCCGCGGTTGACGATGGCGATGCGCGAGAACATGGCGGTTTTCACTGCTCCTGACGTGGGCGCTGCTGCGGCGGCGGTGACGGCGGGTCGGTGGGACGGGGCGAGGATCGCCCGCACCGTCCTACCGGTCGGGACCTATCCTCGTCACTCGCCGAACGCGATGCGAACGTCGTCGGACGTCGGAGCCGTCGCGGAAGCCTGCCCCGCTGCACCGGCCGGGTCGAGGAACACCTCGGGCGCCATCACGGCCGGGTCGACCTCCAGCACCGCGTAGCCGCCGACCGCCCCGGCCCCGAACCCCGGAGCGAAGATCCGGGTACGGCCGGTCACGGCGCCGTCGGCGACGGCGTCGAACATCGCGATCGGGATGGACGCCGCCGACACGTTGCCCATCGACTCGATGTTGAAGTACAGCTGCTCGGCCGACAGGCCTGCCTTGGCCGCGAGCTGCAGGATCATCGTCTTGTTGGCCTGGTGCGGGACGATCAGGTCGATCGCGTCGAGCATCGAGCCGCCCGCGGCACCGTCCGGCCCGGGCTGTTCGGTCAGCTCGGAGATCATCTGGGCCAGGTAGCGGGAGACCAGCGCCTTGACCTCGGGGCCGTAGACGGTGATGTCGTTGTCGAACTCCGGGTTCGGCCAGATGATCGAGTTGACCTCGGAGGCCGGGCCGGATGCGTAGGTCTGCAGCAGGTCGACGTCGCCCGGCTCCCCGTCGGGGGCCGGTGCGACGACCATCGCCGCCGCACCGTCACCGAAGATCATCCGGGAGGTCCGGACGTTGCCGATCTTGTCGGAGAACTTCTCCACGCAGACCAGCAGCACCGGGCGCCGGACCTCCTGCAGCTGTCGTACGGCCTCGGCCAGGCCGTAGGGCAGACCGGCACAGGCGGCGATGATGTCGGCCGAGCAGTGCGTCTGGAACAGGCCCAGCTCGCCGGACAGCCAGGTCGACAGCGACGGGATCAGCCGTCCGCTGGTGCAGGTCGCGACGAGGACCGCGCCGATCTCCTCCCGGCGGCGCCCGGAGTGCTCCAGCGCCCGGACGGCGGCCGACCAGGCCAGGTCCTCGATGTCCAGCTCGGTGTAGCGGCGCTGGTCGATGCCGGTCTTGGCGGAGATCTCCTCGGCACTCATCGGGGACCAGGAGAACGCGGTGTTCCGCACGACGTCGGAGTTGGAGCACACGTGCTCACCACGGACGACGGCGAGCGCCTCGAGCTTGGGCTGCACGGCGAACGCCTCGCGGACCCGGACCGGGGGCAGCGGGGACTCCGGGGCCACCGGCTCGGACCGGGTGGCGAGCCGGCCGCGGCGGGGCGGGCGGGCACCGGTCGCGCGGTCCAGGAACGCCTCGACGTCGCGGTTGCGCGGGTGGAACGCGACGACGTGGTCGTCGTCGCCGATCTCCTCGGCCGTGCGCAGCTCGGTGGCGGCCCGGTCCCAGGGGTACTGGTTGTGCAGCACCATCGCCCAGCGGGTCAGCGCCTCGAGCTCGGGGACCTCGGCGTGCGCGTTGAGGATCCGGTTGAACGAGAAGACCGGGTAGTCCGGGTCGTGCCGCGGGACGACGAAGGTCATCGCACCCGGGGTGGCGAGGAACTGCTCGACCGTGGGCTTCACCGCGGGCAGTTCGGTCGCGTGGTGGCGCCGGTGCCCGAAGACGTCGAACAGCAGGTCGAAGATCTTCCGCTCGGTCGCGTCGTCCCAGGTCGGAGGCAGGACGTCGAACGCCTCGCGGACGGCGCGCACCTTCTTGTCGCCGTCCTCCCACGGGGTGAGCACCGGCAGGAACACGTCGGGACGGTGCCGCGGCAGGTCCCGCCACCGGGTCGGCCGCTTCTCGAACATCGTCATCGAGAACCGGTTGACCCAGAAGAGGTTCTGGCTCATGTCCCGCAGCAGGCCGAAGCGGCTCTCGTACGCGCCGGAGGTGATGCGCTCGAGGATCTCGGTCCCGGTGGGGGCCTTGGCCTCGAAATCACGGCCGACGATTGCCGTGAATTGGTCGAGATCATCGATGACCGAGAAATCGAGCTCGGCGAGGAAATTGGCGGGAAAGACCAGACGGTCGTGGTTGTTGACCACGAACGGCTTCATGGGCGACCTCCAGGGCATCGCAGGCCTGACGGGAATCGCCAGGCCGGACGCGTGCTCGAGCCGGGCGAGGAGTTCGGATGCGGTGCGTGCAACGGTATCGGCGGACGGTCACGATCGGAATGTGATCCAAGCCCTGGAGTGTGCGCGCTCACGGAAAATCGGTCAACTCCGACGGTTACCGGAGAGAATGTTACCGAGTAGTTCTACCGGCAAGTTCTGTATGCATTTCCGGTGAAACGGCAGGTCGACGACGGGTCGGTGTCCAGAGTGGACGGCGATGCGGGGGCGCCGGGCCCGCGCCGCACATGCATCCGCGCTATGCGCCCGGGTGGGCGGAAGTGTGCATCGCCACGGTGCGGGACCCTGACGAGAAGGCCTCCGGCGTGGTCGTTCGCCCGTCGGCGGTCTTCCCGGGGTCAGTGTCGGCAGGCCGCCGGTTCCCCGGTCGTCGGCCGGGCGGGACCCCCGGCGGTGCCGTCCCCGGTGCCCTGCGCGGGTTGCGGGGCGGGTGCCGGGGTCAGTGCGACCAGCAGCGTCGCCACCAGCCCGGCGGCTCCCGCGCCGGCGAACGCGATCGTGTAGGCGATGCCGGCGGGCAGGATCCCGTCGTCGAGCACGAACGCCGTCGTCACCGCGGTCACGAACGCGGTGCATGCGCTGGTCCCCAGCTGCCGGGCCAGCGTGTTGAGGCTGTTCGCCGCGGCCGTCTCCGACTCCGGCACCGCACGCATGATCAACAACGGGATGCTGGAGTAGGCGAGCGAGGCGCCGATCGCGGTGACGATCGAGACCAGTACGAGCAGCCAGACCGTGCCGGGCAGGGTCGCGAAGGCCAGGTTCCCGGCACCGAGCAGGAGCGTGCCGAGCACCAGCGTGGTGCGCGGTCCGCGGCGGCGCGACAGCCGGGCCGACGCCGAGGAGAACAGCACCATCGAACCGCCCATCGGCAGCAGCACCAGGCCGGCGACGACCAGTGACTGGCCGAAGCCGTAACCGGTGTCCAGCGGTGCCTGCAGCAACTGCGTGATCAGCACGAAACCGGCGAACATGGAGAAGCCGACCAGCACCGTCGCGGTGTTGGTCAGCAGCACCGCGGGCCGCGCGGACACCCGCAGATCGATCAGCGGCGCGGGTGATCGCAGCTCGTACCAGCCGATGACGGGTGCCAGCAGCAGCGCCGCGAGCGTCAGGCCGATCACCTGCGGCGACGTCCAACCCCACTCGTTGCCCTTCGAGACGGCGAGCAGAACGGCGACCAGCACCGCGCCGATCCCGATCGCGCCGACGGCGTCGAACCGCCCCCCGGGCCGCTGCCCGGACTCGGCGACCAGGCGCAGGACCAGCACGATCTGCAGGAGCGCGAGGGCCGCCGCCCCGGCGAACAGCCACCGCCAGTCGGTGAACTGGGCGACCACACCGGTGATCGGCAGTCCGATCGCGCCGCCGAAACCGAGCGAGGACGACATCAGGCCGACGCCGAAGCCGACCCGTTCCGGGGGCAGGATGTCGCGCATCAGGCTCATCCCCAGCGCGATCACGCCGAACGCCGCGCCCTGCAACACCCGGCCGACGAGCAGCAGCCCGATGCCCGGGGCGAGCGCACCGAGCAGCGACCCGACCCCGACCAGGCCGAGCGCGACCAGCAGCATCCGGCGTTTGCCGAACATGTCACCGAGGCGCCCGAGCACGGGCGCCGACACCGCGCCCGCCACCAGGTTCGCGGTGATCAGCCAGGACGCCGTCGACGGGCTGACTGACAGCAGCTCCGGGAACCGGGGGAGCAGCGGGACGACCACCGTCTGCAGCAGCGACACCAGTACGCCACCGGCGGCGAGTACGACGATCGCGACCGTCGGGCGGGCGCCCGGTGGGCTGCCCGACGTGGCCGGGTCCTGCGCTGGGCGGGTTCGGGCCCGGAACACGCGACCTCCGTGGGCGAGAGAGAAGTGGTGGTGCCCGATCAGATGAGCACGCCGTCACGTCCCGCGGCAACCGGGAACTTTGCAATGCCACCGATCTCACGAGCGTCTCACCGGTGTCACGGTCGTGTACCGGGCCGCTACGGTGCGGCCTCGTGGAGATCCTCGCCAGCCGCGCCATCCTGCGTCCCGCCGATCCCGCGACCGCGGTCGCCTTCTACCGCGACACCCTCGGGCTGGCGATCTCCCGGGAGTTCCCCGGGGGCACGGTCTTCTTCCTCGGCAGCGGGTTCCTGGAGGTGTCGGCGTCGCCCTCGGAGGCGCCGGACGCCGCGCCGGGGACCGACACCGGTGGGCTGCGGCTGTGGTTGCAGGTCCGCGACCTCGACGCCACGCACGCCGAGCTGGTCGCCGCAGGCGCCCGGGTGCTGCGCGGACCGGAGCTGGAGCCGTGGGGCCTGCACGAGATGTGGGTCGCCGACCCGGACGGCACCCGGCTCGTGTTCGTGCAGGTGCCACCGGAGCACCCGATCCGCCGCGACGTCCGCGGCGACCGGGCAGGGGCCACGGACCGCGCGGCAGACCCCCGGTGAGTCCCCGGCGCGACCCGGTGGGCGGAGCGACGCCCGCTCGACGAGGACGGCGACCGTGAACCGACGGCGCTCCCTCGCCGACGGAGTCTCCGAGGAGTTCGTGCAGCTGTGGTCGGAGCGCCGCCCGTGCGTCCTCGTGACCACGCGCCGCGACGGCACCCCGCACGCGGCGCCGGTCGGTGTGACCGTCGACCTCGACGAGCGGATCGCCAGGGTGATCTGCCGCGGCGGGTCGCAGAAGGCGCGCAATGTGGCCGCCGCCGGGCCCGGTGGTGCCAGGGTCGCCGTCTGCCTCGTCGAGGGCCGCACCTGGTCGACGCTGGAGGGGGTCGCCGTCGTCCGGGACGAACCGGAGATCGTGCGGGACGCCGAGCGCCGCTACGCGGCCCAGTACAAGCAGCCCCGGCCGAACCCGGAACGGGTCGTGCTGGAGATCGTCGTCGACCGGGTTCTCGGCAACGCCTGACCCCGCGCGCCCGCGGACGGGGGATACTCGGAGTCGTGGACCTGCCGGAGACGACCTTCCTCGGCCACAGCACGCTGCTTCTGCGGATGGGCGGGCGCACGGTCCTGACCGATCCGTTGCTGACCCGGGCGGTCGGGCCGTTGCGCCGGATGGTGCCTGCCGTGCCCCCCGGGGCGCTCGCCGAGGTCGACCTGGTCCTCATCTCGCACCTGCACGCCGACCACCTGCACCTGCGGTCGCTGCGGCTGCTGCCCCGCGACACCGAGGTCGTCGTTCCGGCCGGCGCGGCCGGGTGGGTACGCCGGCGCGGCGTGCCGCGGGTCTCCGAGCTCGCCGTCGGCGGGACCAGGACGTTCGGCGGGTTGCGCGTCACCGGCACCCCGGCCGAGCACTCCGGGCACCGCTGGGGGCCGCGGCTCACGCACGGCCCGCAGGCCGAGGCGATGGGCCACCTGCTGGAGGCCGACGGGCTGCGCGTCTACGCGGCCGGTGACACGGGGCTGTTCCCCGGTCTGGACGACGTCGCCGCGCAGGGGCCGATCGATCTCGCGGCGCTGCCGGTGTGGGGCTGGGGGCCGAGCCTCGGGCCCGGGCACCTCGACCCGGTGGGCGCCGCCGAGGCGGTCCGCAGGCTCGCACCGAAGGTGACCCTGCCGGTGCACTGGGGCACGCTCGCCGTCGCCGGCCTCTGCTCGGTCCCCGGCCGGGCCGGTGCCCGGATGCGGGAGCTGCTGGTGCACCCGCCGCACGAGTTCGCCGCCGCCGTCACCGAGGCCGGGCTGCCGACCCGCCCACTGGTGATCGAACCCGGCGCTCGCATCGGGGCCACGGTGTGAGCGCGCTGTCGGCCGGGCTGACGGCCGTGCTCGCCGCCGCCCCGCTCCCGGCCGAGGAGTGGATCGACGCCGAGCTGACGCCGGACGCCGGCCGGGTCGCCTATCTCGTCGTCGGCGGCGGGGTGCTCGTCGGTTCGATCCTGCCGATCGTGCCGACCGGCGCGATCGTCGGCGCGGCCGCGGCGACGGCGATGACCACCGACACGCTGTCCCTGCCGCTGGTGCTCGGTCTGGCGTTCGTCGCCGCGCTGGCCGGGGACGTGGTGACCTTCGCGGTCGCCCGCCGGGGCAGTGCGTCGGTGCTCGGTGCGGTCGCGGGTGGCCGGTTCGGCGGGGAGCGCACCGGGGCGCGGGTGGCGCGGATGCGGTACGCGTTCGCCGAACGCGGCTGGCTGCTGGTGCTGGTCGGCCGGGTCGCCCCCGCCGGGCGCGTGCCGACCCTGATCGCGGCCGCTGCCTCCGGGATGGCCTGGGCGAGGCTGCTGCCCGCGGTCGCCGGCGGCGCCGTGCTGTGGACCCTGCTCTACGGCGTACTGGGCGTGCTGAGCGGCAACCTCACCGATTCACCGGTGGTGGCCGCGGGGATGGCGGTGGGACTGGTGGTCGTGGTCGGGGCCGTCTCGGCGCTCGTGGGGCGGTTGCGGGCCCGGCGCCGCGAGCGGCGCGCCCGTGAGTCGGGGGAGCCGGCGGCCGCACCGGGGTGAGCCACCCGGCCGGGGCACGGGGCGGGGCGCGTGCCGGCGGCCGGCCCGACGCGGGGGGCCGGGCCGTAGGAGGACCGGCCGGACGCGACGGGAGGGATGCCGCGCCCGGCCGGAGCGGGTGGTGTCAGTTGCCGTCGCCGAAGGGGTTGAACCCGAAGGGCAGCTCGCCGCCCGGGGCATTGCTGGACCCGTTCCGCGCGTTCGCCGCGGCGGTGTCCTCGACGCTGCCGAGGGTGACGGGAACCTGCCGGGCGTCGTCGCCGGCGCCGACGGTCAGCGTCACCTGCTGGCCTGGGGTGAAGTTGCCGATCCGGGCGATGAGGTCGGCGAAGCTCGACACCCGGTACTCGTCGACCTCGGTGACGACGTCACCCGGGCGCAGGCCGGCCTGCTCGGCGGCCGATCCGGGTTCGACGCCCGCGATCTCGGCCCCGCCGGTCGCGGCGCCCCGCACCGCCGTCACCGATCCGCGCACGCCGAGCTGCGGCTTGGTGGCGACGCCGTCGGACATGAGCTCCTGGGCGACCCGCTTCGCGGTGTCCACCGGGATGGCGAAGCCCAGCCCGATCGAGCCCTGGCCCTGCCCGGTGGTGGCGATCGCCGAGTTGATCCCGACGACCTGCCCGGCGAGGTTCACCAGCGGGCCGCCGGAATTGCCCTGGTTGATCGGGGCGTCGGTCTGCAGGCCGTTGTAGACGACCGGGGCCGCACCGTCGCCGCCCGCGGCGACGGTCCGGTTCAGGGCACTGATGATGCCCGCGGTGACCGTGCCGGACAGGCCCTGCGGCGAGCCGGTCGCGACGACCTGTTCCCCGACCTGGACGCCCGCGGACTCGCCGAGGGTGGCGGCGGTCAGCCCGGAGGCTCCCTGCAGCCGGATGACCGCGAGATCGTAGCTGGGGGAGGTCCCGACGACCGTCGCCTCGTGGCGGGCGCCGTCGGCGAGGGTCACCGTGATCTGGCCGCCCCGGGCGGCGCCGGACACGACGTGGTTGTTGGTGAGCACCTCGCCGTCGGCGGTGAGGATCACGCCGGAGCCCTCGGAGACGCCCTGCGGGGTGCGGACCTGGATGTCGACGGTGCTCGGCCGGATCGCGGCGGCGGCGCCGGCGATCGAGCCGTCCGCCGGCTGGGCCGGGGTGCCCGGGGCGGGGGCGCTGGCCAGGGTCTCCGGTCCGGAGCCGGACGACCCGAACACGGCGTAGGCGCCACCGAAACCGACGCCGCCACCGACCAGGCCCGCCGCGAGGGCGAGTGCGACGACGCTCGCGCCGAACCGCTTCGTGGGTGGCTGGGCCCGGGGGGTGCTCTGCGGCGGGAACGGCGGGTACACCGAGGTGGGCGGGCCTCCCGCGCCGTGCGTGGGAACGCCCGGCCGGGGCCCGGCCGCCGCCCACCCGGGGGACGGACGCCGCTGCTCGGTGTCGCTCATCTCGGGTGCCTCCTCTGCGCGGGTGTCGTCGGCGTGGCCGGTTCGCGCGTCGCCGGAACGTCCCTCGGGCCCGGTGGGCCCCGGTGCTCCGCCCACGGAGCTGCTTGCGCCGGGGACGCCTCCCGGACCCGGCCCGTGCTCGGTCATGCCAGTACTGTGCGGGTCGACCCTGAGACGATCCTGTGATCGTGCTGGGAATCGCTGCGGGGTTCGGGGTGCGGGTGCCCTGGGGCGCTACACGAGTTCGACGATCGTGGCGTTCGCCGTCCCGCCGCCCTCGCACATCGTCTGCAGCCCGTACCGGATCCCGCGGTCGCGCATGTGGTGCACGAGCCGGGTGAGCAGGACCGTCCCGGAAGCCCCCAGCGGGTGCCCGACGGCGATCGCCCCGCCCAACGGGTTGAGCCGGTCGGGATCGGCGCCGAACTCGGCCTGCCAGGCCAGCGGGACCGGGGCGAAGGCCTCGTTCACCTCGAACGCGCCGATGTCGGCGATCGAGAGCCCGGCCCGGCCCAGCACCTTGTGGGTCGCCGGGAGGGGCCCGGTGAGCATCCGCAGCGGGTCGGCGCCGGACACCGCGCCGGAGTGGTACCGCACGATCGGGGTGAACCCCAGCTCGCGGGCACGCTGCGGGGTGGTGACCAGGACGGCCGACGCACCGTCGGAGATCTGCGAGCTGTTCCCGGCGTGGATCACGCCGTCCGCCGCGAACGAGGGGGTCAGCCCGGCGAGGGTGTCCACGGTCGTGCCGCGGCGGAGACCCTCGTCGGCGTCGAACCCGGGCGCCCCGGGGACCGGGACCAGCTGGGCGTCGAACGCCCCGGAGTCGGTCGCGGCGGCGGCGAGCTCGTGCGAGCGGGCGGCGTACTCGTCGAGCCGGGTGCGCGACAGCGACCAGTCCCGGGCGATGCGCTCCGCACCGACTCCCTGGTTGAAGTCGGCGTTCGGGAACTCGCCGGAGGTCAGGTCGGCCCGGTAGCGCTCCCGCACCAGCGGGCCGTACGGGCGTCCCAGCTCCCGTCCGGAGCCCAGTGGCACCCGGGTCATCGACTCGACACCCCCGGCGACGACGACGTCGTACTGCCCGGCCAGCACCATCCCGGCCGCGAAGTCGAACGCCGACTGGCTCGACCCGCAGGCGCGGTTGATCGTGACGCCGGGCACCGTCTCCGGCCAGCCCGCGGCGAGCAGCGCGTAGCGGCCGATCTGCGCCGACTGGTCGCCGACCTGGTTCACGCACCCCCACACCACGTCGTCCACGACGCCGGGGTCGATCCCGGTCCGCTCGGCCAGTGCGGAGAGCACCGCGGCGGACAGGTCGACCGGATGGACCTCGGCCAGCGCGCCCTTCCGTTTCCCGATCGGCGTGCGGACGGCCTCGCAGACGACGGCCTCGGGCATGGGTCCTCCTCGGTCACCGGTGACGCGGTTCGTTCGCGACGCTAAGCCATTCCGGAGCCGACCGTCGCGCCGCCGTGAGAGGGCGGTCACAACGGGTCGGGGTCGAACGGATCTGGATCGGTGCGGTAACGTCCGCTGCGTACGCGAAGGGGAGTAGCTCCCAACGCTGCGCTCGACATACTGGGCATGCCCTCGACGGTGGGCCCCGGGCGCGGCGGCCTGACCACCACCAGGCGAGCGAGACCTTCGATCCGGCAGCGCCGGATCGGGGGTTCCCATTCTCTCGGTCCGGAGCGAGATCGAGGGATGGACATGGACGGTTTCCTGGTCGCGTTCGCGGTCAGCTTCGGTGTCATCTTCGTGGCCGAGCTCGGCGACAAGTCGCAGCTCATGGCCCTGACGTTCGCAACGCGCTTCAAGGCGGTCCCGGTGCTCCTCGGGATCACCATCGCCACGTCGGTGACCCACCTGGTCTCGGTGGCGGTGGGCGTCGGCCTGGGCGCGTCCCTCCCGACCGGCTGGATCGCGCTGGTGGCGGCGGTCGCGTTCGTCGGCTTCGGCCTGTGGACCCTGCGCGGGGACAGCCTGACCGACGACGAGGAACGCAAGGCCGCGCGGGTCGGCGGGTCGGCCGTGATGGCGGTGACGGTCGCGTTCTTCCTGGCCGAGCTGGGCGACAAGACGATGCTGGCGACGATCACGCTCGCCACCCAGTACGGCTGGTTCGGTGTCTGGCTCGGGTCCACGCTGGGGATGGTCGCCGCGGACGCGATGGCCATCGTCGTCGGGCGCGCGCTCGGCAGGCGGTTGCCGGAGCGGGTCATCTCCATCGGCGCCGCGGTGATGTTCTTCGTGTTCGGTGCCTGGCTGTTCGTCGAGGCGGTCCCCCAGGTCTGGGGCCCGGGCGCCTGGGTGTCGGCCTTCGGGTCGATCGACGACCGGGTCGCCGGGTGGGCGGCGGTGGTGCTCGGCGTGCTCGCGGCCGGTGTCACGGTCTGGCTGCGCCGCCGCGCGCACCGGGCCCGTGGCGAGCGGCGGCTCGACATCGTCCGCGCCCCGGGCAGTCCGGCCTGGTGGGTCCGCGTGCTCGCGGTCCTCGCCGCGCTGCTCGGTTTCGGTGCCCCGCTGCTGGTCGCGCTCGGCGTGCTGGAGCCGATCGCGGTGCTGGCGCGACCGGGGGTCGCGGTAATCGGGGCCGGGCTCCTGCTGTTCGGGTTCGCGGTGGTCGCGACCGCCATGCTGCAGCTCGGGACGGTGTGGCAACGGTCCGCGCCGGAGGCGGGGGCGGTCGTGGCCGGTGACGTGGAGACCGCCCGGCGGCCGGTGCTCGCGACCGGGGGCCTGCACAGGCGGGTGCGCAATCCCGCTCTGACCGGCCTGATCGTGGGCTGCGCCGGGATGCTGCTCATCTCGCCGACCCTGCTCGGCGTGCTGGCCGGGGTGCTGATCCTGGTGGCCGTGCAGATCCAGGCCCGCGCGGTGTACGAGCCGGGGCTGGCCGGTGCGCTGGGCGCCGAGTACGAGGCCTACCGCAACCGCACCGGCCGTTTCCTGCCGAGGCTGCGCGTGAGTCCCGGGCCGGGCCCTGGGCCGGACGCGGACGTGGGCCGTGGGCCGGGCACGGAGTCGGGCACGGAGCGCGACCCTGATCCCAGCCGGACCCACTGAGCAGCCTCGACCCCCTTACTCGGTACGCCGTACGAGAAAGTTGGTACGGTGTACCGGGTCGATCGAGGGGGCTGGCATGACCATTCTGGTGACCGGGGCGACCGGCAACATCGGGCGTCTGGTGGTGGACCATCTGCTGGCGCGCGGCGCCGGGCCGGTCCGGGCTCTGACCGTGGACCCGGCGCGGGCCGCGCTGCCGGACGGGGTGGAGATCGTCCGCGGTTCGGTCCGCAGACCGTCGACGCTGGACGGCGTGTTCGACGGCGTCCGCGCCATGTACCTCGCCCCGGTGGAGGAGACGGCGGCCGAGGTCGTCGGCCGGGCCGCGGCGGCGGGCGTCGAGCACGTCGTCGACCTGTCCGGCGAACCGGAGAGCTGGTGGGGGTCGGTCACCGCGGCCGTCGAGGCGGGCGCCCCGGTGTGGACGCACCTGTGGCCCGCCGACTTCGTGGAGAACGTGCAGATCTGGTATCCGCAGATCCGCGAGACCGGCGTCGTGCGGGAACCGTGGCCCGAGCTGGCGAGCACACCCACCGCGATGACCGACATCGCCGAGGTGGCGGCCGTCGCGCTGACCGAGGACGGCTACGCGGGCCGCGCGCTCACGCTCACCGGGCCGGAGCCGGTGAGCCGGGCGGAATCGGTCGCCGCGCTCGCCGCCGCCACCGGGATCCCGATCGCGTTCGAACAGGTGACGGAGACGGAGGCGGTCGCGGCGCTGGAGCCCTCGGCCGGCCGGGAGACCGCGGAGTTCTTGGTGCACACCGTCCTCGGGATGCTCCGCGACGTGGTGCCGGCTCCGAGCGGTGTCGTCGAGGAGGCCACCGGCCGCCCCGGCACCACGGTCGCGGACTGGGCCGGGGCGCACGCCGAGGAGATCCGGGCCGCCATCCGGCCACGTGGCTGATCGCGCGCTGTGGAGCGCGGCGGACGCCGCGCTCCACAACCGGTGCTCACGAGTACCAGGTCGGCTCCGGCAGCTCGTCGCGCAGCAGGTGCGCACCGACCTCGCGGCGCTTGTAGGCGACCGGATCGTGCAGCGTGTGCGTGCGCACGTTGCGCCAGAACCGGTCGAACGCCAGGTGCGACGCCGTGGCCCGGGAGCCCAGTCCCTCGAAGATCCCCGAGGTGATCTCCAGGGCGACGTCGGTGGCGCGTGCCTTCACCGCGGCGACCCGCACCTCGTGCTCACCACGCTGCTCCGCGGTGACGTTCCAGGCGTTCCGGTGGATCTCCAGCGCCTCCTGCGCGACGGCGTCGGCGAGCGCCTCGACCGCCCACAGCTTCGACTGGTAGTCGCCGTAGAGATCGAGCTGGTAGGGCTCGTCGACGGCACGCTCCTGCCCGCCGTGCAGCCACGGCCGGGTGGTCGTGCGGGTGTACTCGGCGCCGGTCTCCAGCGCGCCGCGGGCGATGCCCAGGTAGAAGCTGACGAACACCAGCTGGATCGTCGGCACGTTGAGCGTGTTGTAGACCCGCGGCTGGAAGACCCGGTCGACGAAGCCGGCCGCCGACGCCCACGGCACGCGGACGCCGTCGATGGTGACGCTGCCGCTCTCGGTGAGCCGCTGGCCGATGTTGTCCCAGTCGTCGTGCGACACGAAAACTGGATGTGAACCGTCCGCCCCGCGGTTATGCGCCCTCTGACCTGCGACGACTGGCGAGGTCCGCGACGTTCGTCTCTGCTGGGGGCAGAACGTGGGGCAAACGTGGGGCAAGTTGCTTCCGTGGACCTGTCCCGGCCATCCGCTCGCGGGCCGTCGCGAAGCGGTTCGGCTGCAGGTGTGCGTAACGCTCCGTGACGGTGACGGAGTGGTGACCCATGACGGACGCCAGCTCCGGGAGGGTCCCTCCCTCGTGCAGGTACCAGCTCGCGAACGTGTGCCGCATGTCGTGGATGCGCACCGGGTCCGTGATGCCGGCCAGGCCGGGGACCCACAACCGCTCCGCGCGCGGATCGTTCGCGAGCGCGGCCATCTTCGTCGGGTACGCGGTCCCCTTCCGGTCGTGCCACACCCAGGAGCCGACGACCCGCTGCCAGTGGTGCTTGAAGGTCTGGTGCGGGATCGGGGCGCCCTCCCGGCCCGGGAACACCAGGGGAGAGCGGCAGCGCTGTCCGAGTCCGCGCGGGTGCTCGGCGCCGCACCGGCCGCGGGGGCGCTCCCCGCCCTTCAGGAGACCGGTGAGCGCGTCGTCAACGTAGTCGAGCAGGGGCACGTCCCGGCGCTCGTAGTCCTTCGGCGCCTTGTACAGCAGGTTCGCGGTGTCCCACGCCAGCCCGACGTGCAAGCGGTCGTGGTCGACGCGGTGCCAGTGCAGCGCGGCCAGCTCGCCCCATCGCAGTCCGGTGCCACAGAGGACCAGCACGATGGAACGCCACGGCTCGTCGAGGTAGAAGGTGATGGCCTCCACCTCCTCGCGGGTGAGGTACCGCTCGTCTGCCTGCGGGATGCGCGGGAGGCGCACCGATCGGCACGGGTTCGCGGCCAGCTTCCCGGCGTCCACTGCGGCGTGCAGCGACGCGGAGAAGGTGTGGAACACCCGGATCACGTGCGCGGGGGCCATCCCGCTGCGCTCCATGTCCCGCACCCATCGCTGCACGCTCTCGCGGCTGATCTCTGCCAGCGCGACGTTCGACCAGCGCGGGGAGACGTGCACGTTGATGTGCGACGCGTCGGAGCGGCGGGTGCGGGGCGCGACGTCACGGTCCTCCCACCAGGCCGGGGCCCACTGGCCCCACGTCGTGCGTCCCGCACGCGGATCGTGCGCGCCCGGCTGCCGCTGCTTGTCCTCCTCCTTGCCCGCGATCCGCCGGGCCTCAGCCTCCGTGCGGTAGGTCTTGCCCGGGGTGGCGTTCCGCTTGTCGCCTGCGACCCGGATCATGGCGCGCCACCGCTTAGACGGCAGCTGCTCAGCCCAACCCATCGCTCTCCCTCCGCGGACGCGGCAGCTCGATGACGGGTGCCGGCATCACGCGCTGCTCGCGGTGTCTGGCAGCGGCCAGTATGGCGTGGCCGATTTCCAGGGGGGTCGCGTCGTTGCGGACGTAGATCAGGCCGGTGCGAGGGTCGTGGGCGCTGACCAGGTCCCCCGTGGTGGGAACAAGCTGGACAACGAAGACACCGCTGAGTGTCCCCTCCGCTGTTCCGTTGAGTTCAGGGTCGTTCACGAAGTCATGATCGGCACCACGAAACGCTCCGTTACTCTCCGGTGGCTCCTCGTGCTCGGCCAGATGGGTGGATATCACCCCTACGAGTGGCGGTCAGGCCGCGTTCCAGGACGCCGGTTGCGGACAGTGGGTCGCCTCCACTCGGGAGCCGGCGCGCGAGTTCGCCGACCAGCCGGTAGAGGAGCGCGACCAGCTCGTCATCGGAGAGCAGTAGGGGGTCGTTCTCGCTGGTAGCGGGCTGTGCTCCGTTGGTGAGGCGCACGCCGAGGACTCGCTCCAGTGCGGTGAGCTGGCCCCGCGGATGGGCGTCTCCGCGCTCCCAGCGACCGACGGTCTTGGCGTGTACGGGGTTCGGGAGGGCAGCTGCTACCTGGGCCTGGGTCATCCCACGCTGCTCACGGGCACGTCGGATCGCATCACCTAGCTGCACGCGGACAGCTTGGCTTACCGGTTGTGCCTGTACAACACAACGAGACAGCGGCGTGTTCGCTCCCGTTCGCTCCCGTTCGCGGTGTTCGTGCGGCTCAATGTTCCCTATAGTTCCCTCTATGGAGTCCAAGAGGTTCCTCGGCCCGGCGGCCAGAGCGATTCGGAAACGAACAGGGATCACTCGGTCGGCGATGGCCGACGCGCTGCAGTGCACCCCGCGGTGGGTCTCGCGTATCGAGTCCGGGCAGGCCCAGCCCAGCGAGGAACTGGCGGCCCGCTACGCCGCCCGGCTGCGGGTGTCGCTCGACACCTTGCTCGCGCCCGTGCCGCACGACCAGGGCATGCGAGGGGCGGCATGACAGCTGCCGACGAACTGCGCGTTCCCACCTACGACGCGGACGCCGTGGACGCCGTCGCCGAGCGCGTCGCCGCACTGATCTCCGGGCAGCTCAACACCGGAGACCTGGCTCAGCGTGTAGCCGGGCAGCTGGCTACCGACACCGTGGCCGAACGGGTCGCGGCCCTGGTCACGGCGCAGCTCGGCGGCGCGGAGAGCGACTGCTGGTGGGAGACCAGCCAGGTCATGGCCTACACCGGGCACGGCCGGACGCTCGTCGCCACCGACCAGGCCGACGGGCGCCTGCACTCCCACCAGCGTGGCCGGCAGGGGCGCCGCTACACGAAGCGGTCGGTGGTCGACGCCTGGATGCAGGGCGCCACCCCGGAGCAGCAGGCGCAGGTCTGCGGCTGCGCACAGCTCGCCCGATGGAAGGCCACCGCGTGAAGCTCGACGCCCGGTCCTTGGTTGACCTCACCGACGACCTGCTCGTCACCGAGCAGCCGATCCCGGAGTGGCTCTCCATCGCGTGGGCGGACGCACTCGCTGCCACACCGCCGCCGCCGGCCGGCGAGGAACCCGACAGGGAACCCCGATGACTCCGCGGCGGGGCCTGCACAGAGCCAACGGTGACGGTCACCACCGTCCCGGCTGGTGGCTCCCGAGCCGACGCCCCCGACGACGCCGCGTGCTCGCCGCGCTGCTGATCGTGGCCCTCGTGCTCACCGTGCTGGTCGCCGTCGCGGCGCAGTACCCGACCACCTGAGATGAGGAGTAGAGCGTGACCGAGCAGCAGGGCGCCCAGCAGGGCGCCGCCACCCGGCAGGGGGGCAAGGACAAGCCGCTGGACTTCGCGGCATGGCTCGCGCAGTACCGGCGGGGCTCCCTGGCCGCGGAGCTGTCGGACAAGATGGCCGACCTCCTCCTGGCTGTGGAGGAGACCGGGAAGAAGGGCAGCATCTCGCTGACCATCACCGTCGACCCGAAGTCGAACGACGGCATCGTGGAGGTCTCCAACGCGGTCGCGGTGAAGAAGCCGCAGCTGCCGCGACCGGCCGGGCACTACTGGCTCGACGGGGACGGCGGCCTGGCCGACTCTCCGAAGGACCAGACCGCGCTGGAGTTCGGGGGTGCCCGGTGACCGAGCTGACGGACGGGTCCGCCGTCGACGCCGCCGCCGCGCTGGGCCGACGCTACGTCGAGGCCACCGCCGCGCCGTACGAGGGCGCCGGCGACGCCGCTGACCACGTGCGCATCTACCGCACGATGGACGACGAGTCCCTGCACACGGTGGACTTCGAGCGGTACCAGTACACCCCGAACCGCGCCCGTGGCGGCACCAGCCTGGACGACCCGGAGTCGTTCGCGCTGCTCGTCACCGAGCTGCACGAGGACAGCGACTCCACCCCGACCCGCATGTACGCCGTCGCGGAGGACCGCCAGATCACCGCGGTGTTCAACGACCACCGCACCGCCACCACGCCCGGGTGGCGCGACCACACCGCCACCTATGGCGCGCTCGTGGACGAGGACTGGCAGGCGTGGCGGAACTTCGACGGGAAGCTCCTGAGTCAGGTTGAGCTCGGCGAGTTCTTGGAGGAGCACCTCCACTGCATCGTTCGCCCGAACGGCGCGGAGTACGTGAAGTACCCGACCGCGGCGGAGGTTCTGCAGGCCGCGCTGCAGCTGACCGCCCGCCGGCAGGGCGCGTTCAAGTCGTCGACCCGGCTGGACAACGGCGACGTCGCGTTCACGTTCGAGCAGACGACGCAGGCCACGGCGGGCGCAGGGCAGGTGGAGGTCCCGGAGCGGTTCGCGCTGAGCGTGTCGCCGTTCGTCGGGCACCCGCCGGTGAACGTGCTCGCGCGGCTGCGGTACCGGGCATCGGACCAGGGCCTGCGGATCGGGTACCGGCTGATGCGCCCGAACCAGGCGGAGCGTGACGCCTTCGAGGCCATCGCCCGTGAGATCGCACAGGCCACGCCGGAGGACGTGCCGCTGCTGTGGGGAAGGCCGCCATCGGCGGTGCGGTAGCGGCATGAGGACGGCCCCCGGGGCTTGACCGCCCCGGGGGCCGTTCCTGTCGGTACGTACGGGTAGCACTCAGGGAGCACTACGGGAACGCCCCCTCTAGCACAATAAAAGTCGAACCCGTATGGTTGCGTCCGTCAGCAACACACGTCGAGCTGGGAGGTAACCCGCCATGAAGAACACCCCGCTGAGCGCCAGGAAGGACCGCGACTGGATGGATGAGGTCGCCGTCGAGCTGTACCTCGACGGGAAGAACCCCGGCCGGTCGCTGACCCTCGCCGAGCGGCAGGAGGTCGCCCGCCGGAAGCACGAGAAGTGGATCGAGACCACGGCCCGCGCGCTGCGGGTCAAGCCCCACGTGGTGCGCGCCGCGGTCACCACGACCGGCGAGGACCCGGCTCAGCTCACCGCGGCCTGAGCAGCCCCCAGGACGGCGGCCCGAAAGCCGGCCAGCGAGACGGCCACCGCCCCGGGGGACGAACACACCCACCACCTGAGAGAGAAGGAGGGGGCCCGTGCCCTCGACTCTAACCGCCTACGGAAACCTGCTCAGCCGATCGGAGACCGAGCGCTACACCGAGGAGGTCGGCGCCGCCCGCGCCGCCATCGCTGACCGCGTCGGCGAGCCAGGCACGGTCAACGTGACCGGGCTGGTGATCGTTGCCCCCACCGGGGAGTGCGAGTTCGAGTCCGGCCACGCCGAGTCCACCGACGAACTGGTGTGGCTGACCGACTCCCGTGACACGAACGCCGGGTTCGACGGCCACCACATGCACGTGTGCCGCGGCTGCCTCCCCGACGCCGTGGCCGATGTGCTCCGCAGCCCCGTCCGCGGTACTCCGCAGGTCCACGTCGGTGTCCTGCAGCAGCTGATGACGGTGTTCGTGGAGGACCCGGCCAGCGAGCGCGGCTACCGTCAGGTCACCGTCTCTGTGCGGTGCTCCACGTGCTGGCAACTCCGGGGCCGTCCGGAGAGCCGGCGTAGCTACACGGCTGAGCACGGCGTCTACAGCCACCAGGTGTGGACCAACCCGTGCGGGCACACAGACGAGTTGCCGGCGCTCCTCACGGAGCACGCGGTGATCGAGCGGTCGCAGGCGCGCACCGGTCTGGCGGTGGCGGCATGACGGAGCAGGCCGACCCGTTCCCCGAGCACCAGCGTCCGGAGGTGCAGGCGCTGGCCATTGCCGCGCTCGCGAAGCAGATCAAGGCCGTGGACCCGGTGATCCGGGCGATGTTCGCGCAGGACTACAGCAACGGCGAGTCCAAGACGTTCCGGGCCCCCGACGGCCGGAAGCTCGGGCAGGTCCGACGCAACGACCCGGACCCGGTCTGGAAGATCACCGACCGCCAGACGCTGGACGAGTGGCTGCGGGCCCGCGGTCACGTGCAGACGGTGAGGGAGCTGGCCGTCCCCGAGAACCACCCGGAGCTGCTGGCGGTACTGGCCGAGCACGCTCCCCACCTGCTGGCCGAGCGCGAGTGCGTGCCGGAGCAGGCGGTCGCTGCGGCGCTCAGTGAGTCCGAGAGGACCGGGGAGCCCGTGGCACCCGGCATCGAGCTGGTGCAGCAGGAGGGCTCCCTCGTCGTGACCGTGGACCGCACCACCGGCATCCAGGCCGCCGCCGACATGGCCCGGCAGGGTCTCGTGGACTGGTCGAAGCGACCCGAGCTGCAGGCCGGCCAGTGACCGGCGACCTCGCCCAGCTGCCGGGCCTGGTCGTCATCGCGGCCAGCGCGCCGGAGTACTGCACCGCCTGCCGAGGCCGCCGACGCGTCGAGCTGGTCGGCCCGGCCGGCATCGGGCTCCCGCTGCCGTGCCCGCACTGCACCCCCGGCCCCGGTCGCCCGAACACCCCGATAGTCAGCCTGCCCTGGCGGCAGGACGCCCCGAGGAGCACCACATGACCATCGAGTTCACCGACGCCACGCGCAGCATCAGCAAGGCGCGGATCGCGCTGACCGGCCCGTCCGGGGCCGGCAAGACCTACACGATGCTCGCGCTCGGCACCCACCTCGCACGGAGGGAGGGCGGCGAGCTGGCCGTCATCGACACGGAGCGCGGGAAGTCATCGATGTACGCCGGTCTGAACGGGTGGCAGTTCAAGGTCACTCGGCCGCAGGCGTTCTCCCCCGCCTCGCTGACCGAGCATCTGGCGGTGTGCGCGGGGCACGGGTTCCCTGTCGTGGCGGTCGACTCCTGGTCGCACTACTGGTCCGGTGTGGACGGCATGTTGGAGCAGGTCGACAAGCGCGCCGGGTCCGGGAACAAGTTCGCCGGCTGGAAGGAAGCGCGCCCGGACGAGCGCCGGATGATCGACGCGCTCGTGTCCTACCCCGGCCACGTGATCGTCACCCTGCGGGTCGCCACCGCCTACGTCGTGGAAGCCAACGACAAGGGCAAGCAGGTCCCGAAGAAGATCGGGTTGAAGCCGGAGCAGCGGGAGGGCATGGACTACGAATTCGACGTGGTGGGCGACCTCGACCTGTCGAACACCATGACGATCTCCAAGACCCGGCTCCCGATGCTGACGGGGCAGTCCATCCACCAGCCGGGCGAGGAGCTGGCCGCGACCATCGCGGACTGGATGGCCGACGGGGAGGACGTCCCCGGCCCGCTGGCCTACCGCGCGGAGGCGCTGGACCCCGACGCCACGTTCGAGGGGCTGCGGGAGCTGCGGGACCGCGTCACCGCGGCCGGGTTGATGGGCGCCCCCGTCACGGACGGGGACGGGAACCCCACCCTGTTGGGGAACCTGATTGCCGCCCGCGGCCGTGAGCTGCAGCCGGTCAGGGGCGTCGCGTGACCGCCCCCGAGTCACCGTCGCGCGGCGTGCGGGTGGACCAGCTGATCCAGGCCGCGGGGAACGGGAAGTGGCACGCCCCGTCGAGCGACGGGGTCACGACCGCCTGCAACCAGCTCACCGGCGACGGTGACCCCATCGAGAGCGTGGACGACGTCCCGGTCCCGGACCGCTGCCACGCCCCCGCCTGCCGCGCGCTCTGGACGGGGGACGCGCAGGAGTTCGCCGGGAACGGCATCGTCCCGACCCGGGGCGGGCCGCGCCGGGACGCCGGTCCGGACGGGCCCCCGATGGACGGCCCCGCACCGCTGGACGACGTCGACACGGAGGGCGGGGACCGGCCGCTGAACCCCGTGGAGTCGGAGGCCGCGATCCGGAAGGTGGCCCGCATGATCTGGACCGGTGTCCGGGTCGTGACTGACGCCGAGGAGAAGTTCCAGGAGAAGGAAGCCGCCTACGAGCGGGCGTTCGCGCGGGCCTACATGGAGTACCGGGGCCCGGCGCACGCGAAGAAGTACGCCGCGACCCTCGCGACCGAGCAGGAGCGGTGGGAACGGGACGTCGCGGAGCGCGCGTTCAACCACGCCCGGAACCTGCAGAAGGCGAAGCTCGTCTCCCTCGACGCCGTGCGCTCGGTGAACACCAGCGTGCGGGAGATGTACCGAGCGGACTCGGGGGTCGGCCGGTGAGCGCCCCGACGGCCATCGACGGGTTCTCCGGCGCCGGTGGGTCCACCGAGGGCCTGACCCAGGCTGGTGTGCGGGTCCTGGCGGCAGCGAACCACTGGCCGCTGGCCGTGGCGACCCATCAGGCGAACCACCCGGACACCGAACACCGGTTGGCGAACCTGTCCGAGACCGACTGGCGGACCTTCCCGTCGACCGACATCGCGTGGTGGTCACCGTCGTGTGTGTGGCACGCCCGGTGCGGCGGGCGGTCCCGGCCGCCGGCCGAGGTGGAGATGCTGCGGGCCGACGACGGGGCGGTGGACCGGGCGACGGCGTTCGCGGTCATCGCCGCGGCGGAGGTCCACCGCCAGCCGGTGATCTTCGTGGAGAACGTGCCGGAGTTCCGGGACTGGACGCTCTACGGCTGGTGGCGGGACGGGTTGGACCGCCTCGGGTACCGGGTTGAGGAGCTGGTGCTCGACGCGCTGGACTTCGGGCACGCCCAGCACCGGAAGCGGATGTTCGTGGTCGCCACCCAGCCCGGGATCACCATGGACTTGACGCTGCCCCACCCGCAGCGGGTGATGGCCGCCGAGATCCTGGACCCGTCCCCGGGCCGGCCGGTGACCCGGCGGCTGTACGTCTCCGACCAGATCGACAGCATCACCGAGGACGGTGTGCCGTACCTGGTCACCTACCGGAAGCACGCCCGCGCCCGGCGGGCGGACCGGCACGCGCTGGCCACGGTGACGGCCGGAGGGAACCACCACGCCGTCGCCACCCTGGTCGACGGCCACCCACACCACCGGATGCTCACGAACCGTGAGTGCGCCCGCGCGCAGGGATTCCCGGACTCCTACCGGTTCCAGGGAAACCACGCCGAGGTGAAGCGGCAGATCGGCAACGCTGTCCCGGTTGGGATCGCGCGCTGGCTGGGTGAGCGGGCCACCGCGGCGCTCGGCGCGGGGCAGGCGGCGGCATGACGCCGATCAGCGAGCGCACGGCGCGGGTGCTGGTGGCCCGCCGCTCCGGCGGCATGTGCGAGGCCGGGTTCGACGCGGAGGCCACGGAGGTCCACCACCGCGTGAACCGCTCACAGGGCGGCACGTGGGACCCGGCGAACCTGCTGCATCTCTGCCACCGGCACCACCGGTGGATCACCACGAACCCCCGCGGCGCGGAGCTGAAGGGCTGGGCGCTCCCGCGGGGCTCTGTGCCGGGGATCAAGCCGGTGTTCATGGCGCGCTGGGGCTACGTCCTGCTCACCAGCCAGGGCGGGCTGATCGAGAGCGCGACCACTACCGAGACGACCAGGAGGACAGCCTGATGGCAGGCGAGACCGTGATCACGATCGTGGGCAACCTGACGGCGGACCCGGAGCTGCGGTTCACGCCGTCCGGGGCCGCGGTCTCCAACTTCACCGTGGCGAGCACGCCGCGGACGTTCGACCGCGAGGCCGGTGAGTGGCGTGACGGGGACGCGCTGTTCATGCGGTGCACGCTCTGGCGGCAGCCGGCGGAGAACGTCGCCGAGTCACTGACCCGCGGGACCCGCGTCGTCGTGCAGGGGCGGCTGCGTCAGCGCTCGTTCGAGACTCGCGAGGGCGACAAGCGCACCGTGGTCGAGATGGACGTCGACGAGATCGGGCCGTCGTTGCGCTACGCCACCGCGAAGGTCCACAGGGTCAGCCGGGGCGGTGGCCAGGGTGGCGGCGGCCGGCAGGGCGGGGACAGCGAGTTCCGGCGCTCCGGGGCCGGCACGAAGGACGCCGGCCGGTCCGCGGACTACGACGACCCGTGGGGTTCGGCGCCCCCGGTCGGCGCCGCGAACGAGGACGACGAACCGCCGTTCTGACCGTCTCGCGCGGACTGTCCGGGGTTGTGGACAACACGCCGTCCCTGCCCCGGAACGTCGACGGAAGTGTTCCCGTTCGTTCCCCGGTGTTCCCAGTGAACGCGGGCGGGCACGGCACTTGTCCACAGGTCCGGTAACCGGTCTGACCTGCAGAGACGGGAGATAGGGTCAGGCTTGAATAGAGGTCGGCCCCGCTACGGAGTTGCTCCCTCCGAGCGGGGCCTGACCTTCCTGATACGCAACTACCAGGAAGGACTACAGAGATGGTCTCACAGGCCGGCGACCACAGGGCCGGGCGCTGATGCCACGCGAAGCGCGCATCAAGACCGCCATCTGGTCGGACCGCGACTTCATCGGCCTGCCGATGGACGCTCAGTGGCTGTACGTAGTGCTGCTCTCACAGCCGGGGCTGAACCAGGCCGGCGTGCTGACCATCCCGCGGCGCATGTGGGCGAACCTGGCCGGGGACGACGACGGCCCGGACCGCATCGCGCACGCCTGGAAGGTCCTGGAGGACCGGCGGTACGTCATCTCGGACGACGAGACCGACGAGCTGTTGATCCGCTCCTACATCCGGAACGACGTGGCGCAGGGCGCCCCGGGCCCGTTCGTGGCCGCCCTCGCTGCCGCCACGGCCACCGCGTCGCCGAAGCTACGCGCCGTCCTGCTGTCCGAGCTGCTGCGCCTGGACCGCGAGCAGCTGGCGGCGAAGAAGCCGGCTCGATACGGGGAGGTCCCGTACGTCGCATGGCAGCGGGCGGTTACCGACCTCGGTGGGGACCCCGGTAGCGCGGTCCCGGACACCGGGTCCGGTGCCATGCCGGACACCTCCCGCAATGCCATGTCGGAACCCCCCGGGCATGCCATGTCCGAACCGTCGTCACATGCCATGACTCATGCCATGCCGAATGCCATAGAGGTAGAGGTAGAGGTAGAGGAGAGAGGTTCTGTTGGTAACGGGGTTACGTCCGTAGGCGCCGTCGCTGACGCGCCGGACGCCCCGGCCACGGATGAGCCGAAGAAGCCGAAGCGCGCTCCGGCCGAGCGAGGCACGCGCCTCCCCGAGGACTGGCTCCCGACCCGCGAGCTGGTCGACTGGGCCCGCGAGCGCGTCCCCGCCGTGGACACCCGGCATGAGACCGAGAAGTTCCGCAACTACTGGCACGCCGCGAGCGGCGCGAAGGGCGTGAAACGCGACTGGTCCGCGACCTGGCGGAACTGGATGCTCTCCGCCTCCGAGCGCCTGCCCTCCGCCCGTGCCGCCGCCGCGGCTGCCGCCCACGACCCCGCGACCACCGGTCGTCGTCGGGTCCAGTGCTGAGGAGACGATCATGAGTGACGACGCCTACGACCTGGGCGCCGAGCAGGCGCTACTGGGGAGCGTGCTCCTGGCGCCCGAGACCGCCGGGCCCGCGCTGCTCGGGCTGCCCGCCGACGTCTGGTGGCACCCGCGGCACGCCACCCTCGCCGCCGTCCTGACCGAGCGGCTGCGCGCCGGCGAGCCGGTCGACCCGCAGGTCGTCCTGGCCGCCCTGATCGGGCGCCGCGGTTTCGACGGGAACCCGGGCGTGCACCTGCACACGCTGATGCAGAGCGCGTGGACCCCGACGCTGGCGGACAACTACGCGCACCGGATCGCGCGCTGCGCGGCCCGCCGGAACCTCTCCGCCTCCCTGCTGTACACCCGCCAGCAGCTCAACGAGTCATGGCTCAACGGTGGTGGCGACGAGTCGATCGCCCGCGTCACCGCCGAGCTGCGCGCCCGCCTGGACACCGCGGACCGGCTCGACGCCGGCGTGGAGCTCGACCAGCCGAGCCCGAGCCTGGACGACCTGCTGGCCGGCACCGACGAGTACGACTGGCTGGTCCCCGGCCTGTTCGAGCGTGGGGAGCGGTTGCTGCTCACCGGCGGGGAGGGCGGCGGGAAGTCGTGGCTGATCCGGCAGCTCGCCGCGTGCATGGCCGCCGGGGTGCACCCGTTCACGGGCGCGATCCTCGGCCGCGGTGACCAGGGCGTCCGGGTGCTGATCGTCGACTGCGAGAACAACGCTCGCCAGTCCCGGCGCGCGTTCCGGCGGATCGCCGAGCGGGTGGACGAGGTTCTGCGCGGCGCCCAGGTCCACCCGGCGGCGTGGCGCGAGCGGGTCCGGTTCGAGACCCGCCCGGAGGGCCTGGACCTCCTCGGTGACGACGCCGCGTGGCTGGAACGCAAGGTGGCTGCGAACTCGCCGGACCTGCTGGTGTGCGGGCCGCTGTACCGGCTGACGAGCCGGTCGGTCGCCGACGAGGACACCGCCCGGCAGCTGATCGCGACGCTCGACGGCATCCGGGTCCGCTACGGCTGCGCGTTGGTGACCGAGGCGCACGCCGGGCACGAGAAGGACCCGATCACAGGGGACAGGAAGCTGCGCCCCGCCGGGTCCTCGCTGTTCCTGCGCTGGCCGGAGTTCGGGTTCGGCATGGCCCGCGCGAAGGGCGACCCGGGGGAGGAGCACCCGAAGCTCGTGGACGTCGTGGCCTGGCGCGGGTCGCGGGAGGAGCGGCAGTGGCCGGCTCAGCTGCAGCACTCGCTGTACCTGCCGTGGATGCCGGCTGACGAGTCGTACTACGAGGAAGCGGCGTGAACGCCGGTTGGTGGGGCCCCGACCGGGAACCGGTCCGGCTGGATCAGGCCATCGCAGACACGCTCCCCGGCCTCGCCCGCACGGCCAGCGCAGCCGTGAGCGCCGCAGCGGGGCCTACCGAGTGTGAGGGGCTGGCGGTGCGGGAGAACGGCTCTGAGGCTGTCGCGGGTCGTGTCGAGTCCTACCGGCTGCCGCTGCCCCGCTGGGACACCGCCTGGGAGCAGAAGCGGAAGCGGAAGACGGGCAAGACGGTCCGGCACCGCGCCGTCTGGGACGTCCTCCACCTGAACGCTCGCCCTCACTGGCGGGCCCGGCACCGCGCCACCCGCGAGGTCGCCGAGACCGTGGTCACGCTCGCGCGTGCCGCGCAGCTGCACCGGATCACCGATGCCGTCTACGTCGACGTGCTCCTGGTCTGGTCCCCCGGGGACCGGCGCCGCGCGGACTCCCTCAATCTGACCCCGCTGGTGAAGGCGTGCGGTGACGCGCTCGCGCAGCCGCGCCGGGACCTGCCCGGCCTCCGGCTCGTCCCGGACGACACCGACGAGTGGATGAGCCAGCGCGTCCGGATCGCGCGCCCGCCGGAGCCGGCGGGGCTGTGGCTCGACGTGGCGGTGGCCCGTGGCTGAGGAGTCCCGACAGCTGTCGCACCTGGGCGCCGCCATCGACGGGGTCCGGCCGGCGTCCTCCCGGCACCCGGTGGACGAACAGGCAGACCGGGCGTGCGCCGTGTACCGGATCGCGTCGGATGCGCGGGACGCCGGGGAGCTGCGGGAGCTGCTGTCGATGCTCGGTCTCGACCCGGACGCGGATACCGCGTAACCGGGGCTGGCACCATACCAGTTGAACCCTTATAGTTCTTCCCATGAGCGCCGCCCCCTCCCTCTCCTCCACCTCCTCCCTCTGGGCCTGCGACGGGTGCCCGATCACCGGCTCCGAGGAGCAGGTCATCGCCCACCTCGACGCCGTCCTACTCGACGACGACGGCCTGCTGATCGACCCCCCGGAGGCGCCCTGCCGCGGCGCCTACGAGGTCGGCGGCCCCGCCTGGGAGGCGCACGTGTTCCACGGCGTTCACCCCATGCAGCTCGTCGCGCAGGACATCGCGAAGATCGCCGACGCCTACGGAATCCACCCGTGACCCTCCTCGACCCGGACCTCCTCGCCGCGGCGCTCCGGCGCTGCGCCCAAGGGGACCGGGCCCGGGAGGCGGCAGTGGCGCTACTCGTCGCACACCGCCGCTGGCTCCGCGCCCCGGAGCTGCAGCGCGAGGTGAAGATCCTCCGCTCCTACGAGGACGGAACCCCGGAGCTGGCCGCGGTCTGCTGGGACGCCGCCCGCCAGCTCTACACCGACCGTGCCGCGCCCTGCTCCGGATCGGAGTGGGCCGTTCTCGGCGTCGCCATCGACCTGGCCACCGGAGCGCTCTACGACGCCGCCGGCAGCTGCGACACCCACAACACCGCACTGATCACCGGGGCCGTGGCCGCCGCATTCGGCATCCGCGATCTGCCCCCCGCACCGAAGGAGAACCGCCAGTGACCACCACCAACGACACCCCGACCGCCGCACCGGTACTGACCGTCACCTGGGACACCATCATCGGTGCCCGCCACGTCGGGCACGACCCGGACACCGGCCCGGAGGTCGAGCCGTTCGCGCTCGGCGACGCGGTCACCGAGGCGTTGGCCCGGCAGCTCCGCGACGAGATGGAGCGGTCGATGCGCTCAGACCTCACCGATGTCCTGCGCGACATCCGGGACGAGGTGCGTACCGCCGCTCGGGAGCAGGCACAGGCGATGGTCCGAGAGGCGCTGACCGGGGAGGTCCGGCGGACGAACCACTGGGGCGAGCCGGTCGACGGCGGGGAGACCCGCACGCTCCGCGACCTCATCCAGGACGACGTCAAGGCGTTCCTGTCCGAGCCGGACCACAGCCGGGACCGGTTCCCCCGGGACCAGGAGCGGAAGGGCGGGTTCCGGGAGCTGCTGCGCGAGGAGGTCCACGACGCGCTCCGGAAGGAGCTACGCGAGTCCATCCAGGCCGCCCGCGAGCAGGTCGCCCAGGTCGTGCGCGACAACGCCGCCCAGCTGATCGGCGACGCCGTGAAGGGAGAGACCCGGTGAGCGTCGAGAAGAAGATCGTTCACGAGGCACGAACCCTCGACCAGCTCCGCGAGTTCGTGGAGCGCTGCGACTCGCTCGGAATCCCCGGGGACACCACCGTCCACGCCCGCACAAAGGCCGCGTGGAACCCGAACGGCGCCTACCTGGTGCGCGTCACCGCCGTCCACACGGAGTCCACGCGATGACCCGCGCCATGATCTGGCCCGCCGCGGCGCTCCTCGCGCTGCTGATGATCGGTGGCTGCGGCCTCGCCGACGCCGCCCCGCAGCTGCCCGCCCCGTTCACCCCGGTCCCGACCACCGGCGTCGATATGACGACCACCGCCACCGTGACCCGCGTCGTGGACGGCGACACCGTGAAACTCGACGACGGCCGCACCGTCCGCGTCCTCGGGATCGACACCCCGGAGACTGTCCACCCCTCCAAGCCCGTCGAGTGCTGGGGCCCGGAGGCGACCGCGTTCGCCGAGGCGCTGCTGCTCGGGAAACAGGTCCGGGTCGCGACTGACTCCTCGCAGGACACCACGGACCGCTACGACCGCACCCTGGCCGAGCTGCTGCTCCCGGACGGCACGAACTACTCCGTGGCCGCCGCCGGTGCCGGCACGGCCCGCGCCTACATCTACGACACCCCGCCCCGGGTCTACCCGGAGGTGAAGGCCGCCGAGCTGGTCGCGCAGGCACGCGGCCACGGCATGTGGGGGAGCTGCCCGCGATGAGCACCGTCGACCACTCCCCACTGGTCCGGTCCGTCGACCGCGACGAGCTGGAAGCAGCACGCCAGGACCGGCTCACGCTGGCCACCGAGAACGGCGCGCTCCGCGAGGAGGTGGAACAGCTCCGCGCCCGCGCCGAAACCGCGGAGGCGGAGGCGGAGGCCGCGCGCCGCGACGCCGACTCCCTGACCGAACAGCTCACCGAGTCCCGGGCGGCGCTCCGCGGGATGGCCCGCCGCGCCTCCGGTCGTCGGCACCTCCACCGAGCCACGGGACGGGAACTGTCGGACCTGGAGGACGAGGTGTTCGCCGCCTGGGAGGCGATGCCCGAGGAGGTCCGCCGCGCCGCCGACTCCGACCGGGCGGGTCTCCCGGCCGCGGTCGCGACGCTCGTGCAGTGCGTGGAACGGGTCCTCCCCGGCTGGTTCTCCACACCGGCGGAAGCCCGGTCCCGGAATGAGCGCACCGCCCGCGCGGAGGCGCAGCTACGGCGGATCGCCGACGAGGGCAGGCACGACCTGGCCGAGTCGTGCGGTCTGGTGCTCGACGAGCTGAGCCTGTACCGGCGCCTGCGGACCCGCGGTGGCCCGCCACCGGAGAGCACCGCGCGCTGGTCCAACGTCGACCAGGGCAGCCCGGCCAGCGCGTACCTGTCCCCGCAGGAGGTGCGCGGATGACCCCGACCCGTTTCGCCCTACTGGTGACCGCCGCAGCAGCCGCGGTCACCACCGGGTGGGCCGCGCTCTGCGTGTGGGCCGTCAC
This sequence comes from Pseudonocardia sp. NPDC049635, assembly GCF_040659795.1. Classification (NCBI taxonomy): domain Bacteria; kingdom Bacillati; phylum Actinomycetota; class Actinomycetes; order Pseudonocardiales; family Pseudonocardiaceae; genus Pseudonocardia; species Pseudonocardia sp. NPDC049635. The sequence continues at coordinate 73,016 of NZ_JBFAON010000017.1, read as the reverse complement.
CACCTCCGCGGACGCGGAGCTGTACGACCGGGACGACCTCCGGTGACCCGCCGGCTCCGCGGCCGCACCTGCTCCACCCTCGGTGGGGTCGCGTTCGTCGCGTTCCTCGCCGGTGGCTGCACCGACGGGGTCGCCGACGGTGTGGAGGTCTGCGCCACCGACCGGCCGCCGCACACCCGCGTGGACGACCGCCAGTGCGACCAGAACCGGCCCGGGGTCGGGCGTTTCGTGCAGCAGCTCCCCGCCACCCGCTACGACGACGACGGCTACGCCATGTACGCCCCGCTCGTCGTCCCGAACGTCGGGCAGCCACTGCCGGTCGGGGCCGCCCCGGCGTCCGGGTTCGTCCGCTCCGTCCCGGACCCGAAGAACCCCGGCCGCGTCGCCGGCGTCGGCCGTGTCCAGCGCGTTCCGTCCGTCGGCGCCCCGGCCGGGTCGACGATCTCCCGCGGCGGCCTGGGCGTCTCCGGGTACGCCGGCGGCGGGAGCGGGTCATGACGATCCGCGCCCGGACCGGCCGGGCCCGGCACTTCACCAGCGCCCGCGCCGTCGTGCGTGAGCGCCCTACCCCCTACCCCGAGGAGGACCCCGTGCGCGCAGCACGACGTATCGACACCGCCGCCCAGCTCGCTGACTGGTGCCAGGACGCCGGGTACCGCACCCGGCAGACCAGCGGCGGCGGCTGGCTCGTCTACGGCCCCGTCGACACCGCCGTCATCCCGTCCCGATGGGGCCACGGCCGGGGACGGAAGAACGTCATGTCCAACCTCCGCGCGGCCGGGCTGGACCTGTCCCCACTCGACGCCGACGAAGCCCAGCACCGCGACGACGACACCGACCGCACCCCAACCCCCGCCGACATCGCGAAGCTCGTCGTGAACGACCGGCCCCGCCCCGTACTCGCCTACTCCAAGACCGCCCAGGAGGACACCATGCCCGAGGAGCAGCCGACCCCACCGCCCGCCGAGGTGTCCGCCGAGGACTTCCTCGCGCTCCTCGACCGCGTGGAACAGCTCGAACAGCTGCTCGCCGACACCCGCGCCGAGCTGCAGGAGACCCGCGACCAGCTCCCGCACATCGGTCCGACCGCGAAGGAGGTCCAGGCGCGGGAACGCCGCGAACGGATCATCACCTGGTTCCAACAGCTCCCGCCCGGATTCCGCGTCACCGCCGGCATGGTCAACGAGAACCTGGGGGTCCCGGAGGAGGAACGCCGCGCCTACGGCGAGACCCTGCGCCAGCTCGTCGCCGACAGGGTGCTCATCACCGCGAACGGCGGCGTCGGGGAACGCGGCGGCCGGCACGCCCACTACGAGCTGGCCCGCGAACCCGAGCAGGCCGCCAGCTGACCCCACCCCACCGGCCCCCGACCCGTACGCCAGCGGGTCGGGGGCCGGCCCGTTCTCGGGCCACCACCACGACCCGAGCACACCCCGCCCGACCAGGCTGGATACATGGCCTCCACCACCGATAAGGCCAGCGGCGGCAAGCACGGCGTCGCCGACCTGGGAACCATCACCGTCGCCGCCGTGAAGGACCTCCGCGTCGCGGAGGACAACCCGCGCCGCATCCCGCCCCGCGCCGTCGAGATCGTCGCCCTGTCCCTCCAACGCTTCGGGTGGCAGCAACCGCTCGTGGTTGACGAGACGAACACGATCCTCGCCGGCCACACCCGCCTGCAGGCCGCGAAACACCTCGGCCTCACCCAGGTCCCCGTCGTCGTCGCCCGCGGCCTCACCGAGGACGAGGCCCGCGCCTACCGGATCGCGGACAACCGCACCCACGACTTCACGACGTGGGACTTCCCATCCCTCGTGGACCAGCTCGACGGGCTCGCCGAGGACTTCTCCGACGTCCTCGCGCTCACCGACTGGGAAGCCGTCATCGCCGAACTCGAGAACGCCGAACCCGCCAACACCGACGTCGACCTCCCCGAGCAGGTGAAGAACACCCTCGACGGGTTCGAGGTCGTCGTCTGCTTCTCCTCCAAGGAGGAAGCGCTCACCGCGGGACCACAGCTGATGGACATGCCGGGCGTCTTCGATGTACGTCACAAGTTCTGAGGAGCGCGGCGGCATCATGGTCGCCGTCATCTCCGGTGGCCGCCCCGAGCTGCGGCAGCGCCCGGTCCGCCGCTACCTCCCCGACGTCGACGCGATCGGGGTGCACTCCACCTGCTGGGTCGTGTCCGACACCGACGCCCCCTCCTACGAGGACGACGATCACCCGCTCGCCGTCTACCCCCGCGCCTGGGCGGAGGAGTACGCCGCCACCCACTGGATGCTCCCGCAGCCACCCGAACCAGGCGCGTTCCTCGGCGCGTTCCCCGGCCGCGAATGGGCCTGCCGCGAGGCGGAACGCCGCGGCTGCTGGGCCGTCCTCCAGCTCGACGACAACATCGACTGGCTCTGCTTCCTCCGCGGCACCGGCTACTCCAAGCACTTCGTGAACGACCACGGCGGCCTGGGCCTGTTCCTCGACCTCCTCGCCGGCGTCGCGCTCTCCACCAACGCCCGCACCGTCGGCGCCCAACTCGACGCCGTGAACCCCGGCCGGAAGAACCACAAGATCGCCCGCCCCGGGTTCCCCTACAGCCTGTTCCTCGAACGCGTCGGCCCCGGCCGCGAAGAGTGGTACGGCCCCTTCGAGGACGACATCACCCACTCCTTCCAGTACGGCACCCGAGCCGACGGAGCCACCGCCGCCGTCATGCCGCTCCTCCACTACAAGAAGGAATCCAAGAGCAAGACCGGGATGCGCGCCCACTACAACCACACCCGCGCCGTCCAGCTCCAACGGATCTTCCCCGAATCCGCGAAGATCAACGTCCGAGCCACCCGCTCCAACGGCCGAGGCGACCCCCGCGTCTTCCACACCATGCTCCCCGGCGCCATCCGGAACCCCCTCGCCGTCCACGACCGCGACCGCTTCCAGAAAATCGGCGCCCGCCTCACCGAACTCGCCGACCAATGGCACGCCGGAGAACTCGCCGCCAACCGCGACAAAGTCAACCGCCGCGCCCGCGCCGCCGCAGGGAGTAACCCATGACCAACAACGCCAGTACCAGCCAGGCCACTACCAGCGGCAGGGGCCGCGGCCGGAAGGGGAAGCGGTCCGCCAGCCCGGCAACCGTCGCCGACGAGCGGATCAGGCAGGAACGCGCCTACCAGCTGCGGCTGGGGCTGATGACCTTCCAGGAGATCGCGGACTCGCCGCACCCGGAGGACCCGTCCCGGACGCTGTACTCGTGCGAGTCAGCGGCCCGCCGCGGCTACCTCGCCGCCCGGGACCGGCACGCGGGCACGCAGGAGACCGAGGACATGCGGCAGGAGTGGATCGCCCGGAACGAGAAGGTGTTCCGCGCCCTGTACCCGCGCTGCCTCCGCGGTGAGCTGCTGGCCATCGACCGGTACACGCGGCTGTTCTCCGAGCACATCTCGATGCTGGGGCTCCGCCGTCTCGACGTGTCCGGGCAGGTCGACGTCCGGGTGGAAGGCGCCTGGGACGCGTCGTTCCGGGAGCTGTCCGAGCAGCTGGCCGGCCTCGACCCGGCCGAGGTGCGGGAGCAGCTGCCCGCCCAGCCGTGACCACGGTGGAGCTGCCCTCGTCCGGGCGGGAAGCCGTCGAGCTGCTGGGGCACGACGGGGCACGGGCGCAGCAGGCCGCGATGGCGGCGATGGCGGCACGGCTCCGCACCGCCCGCGACTACCCGACCGCGCTGGACCTGGCCGCCGCGTTCACACCGTCCGTGGTCCGCACCCCAGCCCTGCAGGTCGTCGCGGACGCGCTCCGGGACACCGTCACCACCGACGACGGCCGCCTGGTGGTGTCGATCCCACCGCAGGAGGGGAAGTCGACGCTCCTCGAATGGCTGTGCCTGTGGCTCCTGTGCTGGCGGCCCCGCTGGCGGATCGTGTACGCCTCCTACGCCGACGGGCTCGCCCGCCGCGCCGGCCGGAACGTCCGCAACCACGTCCGCACCTACGGCGACCGGATCGGGCTCGCGCTCGCGCAGGACCACGCCGACGCCTCCGACTGGAGCCTCCGCGGGTTCACCGGCGGCATGTTCACCACCGGCGTCGGGGGCGGACTCACCGGCCGGCCCGCTGACGTCCTGATCGTGGACGACCCGATCAAGGGGCAGATCGAAGCGGACAGCGAGGTCCAGCGGAACGCGCTCCACGAGTGGTGGTCCTCCGTCGCCCGGACCCGCCTCGCGCCCGGCGCCCCGGTCATCGTCGTCCAGACCCGATGGCACGAGGACGACCTCGCCGGCCGCCGCGCCACCGAAGGCTGGCCCGTCGTGAACATTCCCGCGCTCGCGGACGGGCAGACCCCCGACGCCCTGAACCGGGAACCCGGGACCTGGCTGCTGTCCGCCCGCGGCCGCACCGCCGAGCAGTGGCAGGCCATCCGCGGCGACGTGGGGGAACGCACCTGGGCCGCGCTCTATCAGGGCCGGCCAGCCCCACCGGAGGGCGGCATCTTCCGGCAGGCATGGTTCGACCAGCACCGCGTCGACACCGCACCCGACCTGGACCGCACCGTCATCGCCGTCGACCCCGCCGACACCGGCACCGGTGACGCCGCCGGCATCCTCGTGGGTGGCCGAGCCGCGGACGGGCACCTCTACGTCCTCGCGGACCTCTCCGACGCGCTGTCCCGCGGCGCCTGGGCCCGCCGGGTCTGCCTGGCCGCGGTCCGCTACGACGCCGCCGCGATCGTGTCCGAACGGACCCTCGGGATGCAGACCGCCGTCGCGGAGGCGTGGGCCGTGATCCGACGGCAGGCGACGAAGCTCCGTGCCGCCGACGGCGTGGTGGACCTCGCTGTGGTCGGGCTCAACGCCGCAGGCGACGAGGCAGCAGCGGACCGGGCGCAGCTCACCGAGCTGGTCCCGTACGTCGCCGACGTCCTCGCACGGCCACCCGGTGCGCCGTGCCGCACGGTGGTGGTCACCCCGCGCCAGTCGAAGCAGACCCGCGCGGAGGCGGTCACCGTCTACTACGAGACTGGGAAGGCGCACCACGTCGGCCGGCTCGGCCCGCTGGAACACGAAGCGTGCACGTGGCAGCCGGGGCAGCCGTCCCCGAACCGGCTCGACACCCTCGCGCACCTCCTCCCGCAGCTCGCCGAGCAACGCCAGGAGTCCACGGTGCGGCGCCCGACCCGGCGGCTCCCGACCCGTACTCACGGCGGCGGGTTCCACGCCCCGACCGGCCCCCGCGCCCGCTGACCTGTTCGGAGCTGTTCGGCACGCCGCCGCGTGCGGTGTTTCTCGGGGCCCTGATGTAAAAGGCGCCCTGGTCACCACCGCCGACCTCCGGGGAGCTGAGCGTGCGGCACCGCGTCCCGACGAACACCGCCTATCCCGCCAACGTCGGGCCGCCACCCGGTGTGCGGCACCAGCCGCGACGTATCCGCCTCACCGTGGACGCGCTCCCCGACGGCCGGCTCCGCGTCTCCACCGACGGCGCCCGCGGCTGGGCCGCCGTAGCCCGCGGCCCCCACCAGCTCGCCACCGTCATCGGGCGAGCGTTCACCGAGGAAGCCGTCGCCGCCTACGCCCGGTGGCGCACCCAACGCTATGACCTCGACCAGCTCACCGAACGGGACGACCCGACCGAACCGCCGCGGCGCCCGATCTCCTACCGCCGGCCGGCCGGGGTGCAGGGCACCAGCTACGGCCGTGGCCGCGTGGTGCGCCCGGACCAGTCGAATCCGGCGGACTGGTCACCGCTGCCGGACGGCCGCTGGCGGTCCCCGGGCGGCAAGACGTACCGGTCCCCGAAGATCCTCGGCCCCCTCCTGCGGCGCCGCGCGCAGCTCGGGCTCCCCACCACCTACGAGCAGGCGCAGCAGCGCCAGGACCGAGGCGCAGCATGACCACCGCGGTGATCGCCGACCGCTACCCGGCGGACGTGACCTGCCCGGACGGGACCGTGCTGCGGAACGCCCGCGCGATCCTCACCCGCGGCGAGGTGGGGGAGCCGGCCCGTTTGTGGCTGTACACCGACCGCCGCCCGGACCCCGACCTCTACGGGGCCCCGACGGTGGTGCTCACCGAGACCCGGGTCCCGCACGGCCGCAGCCCGTGGACGGTCACCACCGACACCGGCCGGTTCCAGATCGCGCGGGGCCGTGGCTGCGGCTGCGGCTCGGTGCTCCGCCGCTGGAAGCCGTGGCCGAACTACCGGCTCGCCGGAATGCCCGCGGAGGTGCAGCGGTGAAGGACCGAACCCCCGGCCTGCCCCGGCTCATGGTCGCCGCGCTCGTCGGCGCCGTCGCCTACCTGACCGCCGCGCTCGCGGACCGGCTCGCCGGCCCACCGGCCCCGGCACCGGTGGAGCTCCGCGCCAGCATCTGGCGTGCCGGGATCGCCACCGACGACACCCGGGAGGACACGTGACCACCCACGCCATCGCCGAAGTCACCCTGCAGCGCCGCGCCGCCGTGCGGGACCTCATGGCCTGCGGCGCGACCCGCGCGGAAGCGGAGGCCGCCATCCAGGAGGAGCTGGGCTACGCCCTGCACCGGACCGCCGCCCCGGCCATCGAGGAGCTGGGGCGCGCTGTGGGGAAGGCGTTCGTGGCCGCCGCGCAGGCGGCGGCCGAGGTAGCTCGCGCGTTCGGTGCCGCGCTCGGCCGCGCCCACACCGGGCAGGTCCCGCCGTGGCAGGTCCCGGCCGGCCGCCGCCGCCGTGACTACGGGCTGGTCCGCTGATGGCTCGCACGAAGGGGCGCCGCGGCGGGAGCCGCCGCCTCGTCCGCCAGGGCAAGGCGTACTGGAGGAAACGCGTCGCCGCGATGGGCGGGAAGTTCCGGCCCTGTGTCGCCGCCGTGGAACGCCACACCCCGATGAAGGGGCCCGTGGCCCGCGGCTACTGCGCGAACCGCATCCGAGAGGTCACCGGCCGGTGGCCCGGCTCCCGGAGCCGGAAGTGATCCCGGCCTGGGCGGCGTGGGCCGCCGCGATCGTCGGTGCCGCCGCCGTGGTCGCGGCCGTCTGCGACTGCGCCACCGAGAAGATGCGGGAGCTGTGGGAGCGGCACCGGTTCCGCCGGGCTGAGCTGCGTCGCCTCCGCGCCGAGGGCTGGAACCCGCCCCGCTGACGGCTCCCCGCCTGACCGACCCCCGCCAGGGTCGGGCGGGTACCAGGTGGCCAGGCCGTCGGGGTGCCCCCGCTCCCCGTGCCCCACCACGGCCTGGCCACCGACCTCTTCCGAGAATGGACGTGTACAGGACCGAGAGGTTGCCCCGGACGACCGGCTGAGTAGCAGTTCGGTTGATACGTGCAAAGTATCGGGACTGTCGGAGCCCGCGAGTAGCGTGGGATCACTCGTTCAAGCTCCGACCCGCTACAGGGGTAGCCCATGCCGCGAACCCGTGAAACCTCAGCAGGTGACTGCCCCAGCAGTACGATCTTCGTCGACGAGAGCGGTGCTGCCACCACCGGCAGCAAGTTCTTCGTGGTCGCAGGAATCAAGGTCCGGAAGCCCGGTGAGCTCGCTCGGGCGATCAAGCACGTGCGAGAGCGCCACAGCCACCCGCACGAGCTGAAGTTCTCGCGGGTCAACAGCGGCAACGTCATCGTCTTCAGCGAGATCATCACCGCGCTTGAGGAATCCGACGCCCACATCGGAGCCTGCGTCGTGAAGGGCACAGGCCGACTGGGGTGGGAGCAGCACGCCCGTGTCATCGCCCAACTGCTGTGGGGTTGCATCAACCGAGGTGAGCGTGTCGGCGTGCTCATGGACGCCATCAGCACACCCGTGGGTGAGTCCCTTGAGGAGCGAGTCCGCTCGATTACCAACGGGCGGCTCCGCAGCAACGCGGTGGTGTCCGCTGTCTGCCTCGACTCGAAGTCGACTGACCTGCTCCAGGTCGCAGACCTGGTCGCTGGCGCGATCATGCACGAGCGGCGGCGTGCGGCAGACCAGGGGGAGAGCCCGCGGAGCCCCAAGGGGCGAGTCGCGAAGAAGCTGGCCACCGCGTTCGAGGCGCCGGGTCTACTGGACGGGCACGAAGGCCGGGTTCGGATCACTACCGTCGAGATGCGCGCACGCACACGCGGCGGACCGGCTCGCTCCCAACTCCGGGCTGTGTAACCGCTCACCGCACCCCTGTTGTACCGGGCCGGCGACGGAGTAGTGTCGCTTCCGATGCGGCGGAAGCCTCGGGCTCATAGCTGCATCCCTGGTGTGAGTCTCGGACTCGTAGCCACGGTAAATGGGTAGGCGAGAGGGCCCCCAGATCCAAGTGTCAGCGCCCCGGTGAGGTCCGCCTCCCGGGGCGCTGATCCATCTCTGGTCAGTCGAGGAAGCTGCCGTCCGCCCGCCGGCCGTGGCGCCCCAGCAGGTGGGTGCAGCTCGGGCAGTGCGACATGAACGACCGCGACGCCACCCACGTGATCCCGACCGTGCACAGGTGCATCAACCCGGCCAGCATCGCGCGGTTCGCCCGCGCAGCTCCGGGGGCGGTACAGGTACGGCAGTCACGGCATCCAGACACGCCAGATGAAACGACGAACGCACCGCGGCTGTTACGCAGCGCTCACAGACCGCTTCTGGCCGGTCACGACCAGCCGGGACCCCGGGGCCGTCACCTGGTCCGCGTCCCGCACCGGCTCCCCGTCCAGCAGCAGCGCCCCGCGCTCGATGTGCGCGGCCAGCCGCTCCGGGTCCATGCCGAACCCGACGAGGCGGTCCCGCACCGTCCGGCCCTCCTGCTCCGTCACCGCTCCTCCTGTTCCTCAGGTTCCGCCCGGTGCTGCGCGTCCTGGCAGTGCGGGCGCAGCGACCGTGCGTGTACCCACCCGTCCGCCGGTAGATCGACCGCGACCAGCTTCTCGGGCGGATGGTGGATCACCTGACCGCACCACCGGCACGACAGGTGCGCCATCAGGCGTCGGCCGGCTCAGAACCCGAGGGAGCGAACCGGCCGTCCGCACCGCGGGCCCGCTGCCGCAGCTCCGCCTCACGCCGCTTCCGGGCGACGTCCGTACGGGCGCCCTTCCCGGGGCGGGCGTCCTGCCACTCCTGCACCTTCGCCAGGTCGTACAGCTTCTCCCCGGTGTCCGGGTGGCGGTACCTGATGCCGTCGGGCGCGCCGAGCCGCTTCACGTAGTAGTAGTAGGTGTCCTTCTTGACGCCGCACACGGCGGCGGCCTCGTCCGCTGTGCCCACCTCGCGGCCCCGGTAAGTCATGCGCGCCATGCGGCAACCATACGGGCCGGGCTGACACACATCGGTGCTGCTCACGGGATGCTCCTTGTCTGTTCCTCCTGGTTGCTGCGGTGTCCCGGGTTGGGGCGTGACGGTTCCCTAGCTGCGGTCTTTACACGCTCGGGGTGATCTTGTCGGTATGGCGTTGATCACAGTGGGTGCCCCCTCGGGTGACGTCCCGCGTCCATGCAGCGACACCGGTACAGCCGGTCGCCCTCACCCTGGAAGGTCCCCAATGACGAGCGCGCCTCCCCCGCACGACCCCCGCCGTGGGGCCCAGCCCTACGGACAACCGCCGCGCCCCCACGGGAACCAGGGCCCGCCCCCGCAGCAGTGGCACCACCAGCAGCCACCCCCGCCGCCCGGCTACAACCAGCAGCACTACGCCGCCCCACCACCCGCGCCGGCCCCCGCCAAGCGGCGCCGCGTCTGGCCGTGGGTCCTCCTTGGGCTCGTCGCCGCCCCGATCCTGATGTTCGGCGGCTGCGTCGCCCTCATCGGCGGTGGAACCGCTGCCGTCGTCGCCGCAGACGGCCCGGTCACCGTCCGTCTCGAACTCACCGGAGACGGCTCCACCGCATCCGCGGTGACCTACTCCAACGGCGGCGACGGGGTCTCCTCCGACCAGGAGTCGAAGGTGCAGCTGCCGTGGACGAAGGAAGTTACGTTCGACTCCGGCCTGATGACGATCCCCTCGCTCATCGCCTCAAACGATGGTGGAGGGTCACTGACGTGCCGGATCACGAACGTCGAGACCGGCGCTGTGATCGCTGAGTCCACCGCCACCGGTGACTACGCGATGGCGACCTGCACCGGCCCGGCCAACGCGCAGCCCTGACCGGGCTGAACTGGCGATCCTCCACACCGCGACCATCTGCATATCGTGCGGGGCGTTCGCCGGTTCAGCTCGTCAGTAGCCCCGCGGCGCACACCGTGGCGCATGCCCGCCCACCGGCGGCCCGTGGTCGGCGCCGTGGGCTCGGTGTCACACGCTGGTTCTCCTCCGGCGGGCTTGAGGCGACACCTACGCTTTTGGCTCGCTTCTGTATCCGCAGGCGACTAGCGTGGCGTGCTCGATCTTCTGAGCTTCCTCTAGCGGAAGCTTAAGAATGCTTGCGGCTTCGTCAGTTGTCATAGTTACTGGATCGCCCCAAATTCGGCCTTGGGTTAGCTTCCAGAACGCAAGAACTGTTCCGCCCTTTTCCTCTGCGTACGCCCGAATCCGGCGGTCGGCAACTGCACCCGGGTGGTCCGTACCGGCCATTGTGGCGAAATAATCCATCTCAGCTTTGGTGAAATTGATACGCGCCATGTTCCCCTCCTCGGGTGCTTTTCATTTCAGATCACTCTAGAGGACCTTCTGGTCTTTCGCTTGTCGGCTCGTGTCTTGCGCGGCGTGCCCGGCACCGGCCGGCCCGCGGCCCGCAATGCCTCGTGCAGGGCGACGTCCAAGGCCTCGGCCTCGGTCGCGCCAGCGGAACCCTCGTGCCGGTACGCCTCCTCGCCAGCGATCAGCGGCGCCGGGCGGGCGGTGCTCACCGGCCCGGCTCCCGCCCCGGCTTGTCGTCGAAACACTCGGGGTGCTGCTCCCGGTGCCACTCGTCGACCTGCTCCAACGTCACCCCGCACCGGTCCATCAGGTAGTCGGCCACCAGGTGGGCGTGGCCGGCAGCGGCCATCGCGCGGGTCCCGCGGTGATAGCCAGCCATCGCCACGGCTCCCATCACGAGCCACACGACCACCAGCATCAGGTCAGCGAAGTCGGTCATTGCTCCTCCTCGAGTAATCCCGGGGCCCCGCGCGGGGACGTCCGGATCGTTGGGGACCGGCCGCCCCACGTCCGGGGCGGCCGGTAGCGGACGGTCGATCAGGCCGGGACGCGGAGCAGGTCGAACGCCAGCTCCTTCGTCTTGGCGCCCGGCCCGGACACCGCGGACAGAGCCCGGTTGTCCTCGCTGCCGCCCTGGTAGTGGTCGACGAACTCGGTGAACGCCTGGTAGCCGGCCCACCGGGTACCGCGGACCGCCTGCTGGGTCGGGGCCTCCCGGAACAGCCACCGCGCCGTGTCCAACCGGCGGGCCTTGCTCCGCCGCGTCCGCGGGGAGTCCTTCGACTCGGGGGCCCCGAGGAGCTGCGCGGCGAGCCGGTCGAACTCGCCGTCGGTCAGCTGCTCCTGGATCATCCGCTCGGCCTCCGCCTCGAACGCGGTGTTGAACTTCCACGCCAGCCCGAGGGTCTGCCGGGCCTGCGCCACCGCGTTCACGGCGCCCTTCGTGTGCCGGATGCTCCACCGCTGCTGCGAGGAGCGGAGCGCGGCCGACTGCGTGTTCGCACAGACGATCCGGACCGGGGACGCGATCGCGCGGAGCGCCATGCTGCCGTCGTGCCCGTTGAGGACGGACACGTAGAGCTGCATCGGGTCGACCCCACCGATGGTCATCTCCTCCGGGAGGCGAGCGGACAGGAACACCTGCCGGCCACCGCGGAGCGCGCCGGCGGTCTCGATGAACGCGCCGGACTGATCCAGGAGGGCCTGCAGGAACTCGACCTGCTCCTCGTTCTGGACCGGCACGTAACCGTCGGAGACATGGCCGCCCAGGACCTCCGGGGCGCCGGTCTGCGGGTTCGTGCGGACGGTGGAGTAACCGCCGGTGTCCAGGGTGGTGACGCCGTCCTCACCGAGCACGGTCGTCTGGTTGGGGGAGAGGCGGACGTCCCAGCCGCGGAGGTGCGCGGCGTCCAGGGCCTCGTCGACGGACATGAGGCCGGGCGTGACCTGCCCGAGCCGGTGCCAGGCGTGGACGCGGGCGGATGCGAACGAGGTGACGCCGTTGGTGATGTCGAGTTCGTGGGCCATCGGGGGTGGTCCTTCCGGTCGGGGCGGCCGGAGTGACCGCCTCACTGACCGCAACCATACGGGTTCAGCCAGTATAGTGTCTAGCCTTCTCTGCAGGTCAGGCTCGTTGCCTGGTAGACGCCTAGGGTCGAACGTGGGGGCTGCTGAGCGGAGGTCGTCGACCTCCTACGGCCGAAGGCGCCGGGCCGGGGCCTCCGGGCGCGCCCACGCGCAGCGTCACCGGGTGCCCTGCAGGCGCGCGCACGCGCGCGTAGACCCCCCGGTGCGGGGCTACCGAGGGGTCTACCGAGGGGCTGGTGAGGGGTCTACTGAGGGGTTCCCGGGGTGCTACCGGTGGGTGCGTACCGCGTCCGCACGTTCCGCCCGGTGCGCTCCACGCGACCTTCCGCCACCAGCTCCGCCAGTCGTCCACGCACGAGCGTGTCGCCCTTACCCGCGGCGGCGACCACCTCCGCCAGGGACGCCGGGCGCCCCACCGACACCAGCGCGTCGAAGACATGCTGGCGGGACTGCTCCGGTGTCATCCGGGCCGCCACCACACGCGCCACCGGCTCGGGCTCGGGCTCGGGCTCGACCATCGGGGGGACCGCCCGCACCCGGTTCGCGGCGCGCAGGTCGTGCCAGTCCTGGCCGAGCGCCCGGTCAAGCGCCCGCAGCTCGTCGTCGTGCAGATCGCCCTGCTCGCTGCCGAACCGCTCCAACACCGCCCGCTCCTGCTCCCGGGTCACCCGGTGGAGCCGGCCCCGGGTCACCGCCGGGTGCGCCCCGTTCTGCACCAGGCACTCACCGGGGACACCACGAGGGAGCTTCGACAGCTGGAACTCCCCGTCGTCGGAGAGGAGCGCGCCGTCCGCCTCCCGCGGGGAGTGGAACCCCACGATCTCCCCGGCCAGCAACGCCGACCGCACCGCGGGGCCACCGAGCGTCGCGGCCTTCCCACGCTGCACCTGCATCCGCAACGCCACATCGAACGCCCGCGAGATTGCGGCCAGCCGCTCCATGTTCCCGACCCGGTCCGCGTCGGTCTGCTCAGCGGCCCGCTTCGCCTGCTGCGCCCACCGCCGCCGCTGGTCCGGGTCGGTCATGTCCTTCGGGGCCGGCTCCGGCACGGTCGGGGTGAAGTAGAGCGCCGTCTCGTCGAGCTGGAACACCAGCACCTTGCGGTCCGGGCGCTTCACCTTCCCGCGCTGCTCACAGATCACCAGCAGCGCCCGCACCACCAGGTCCACCTGCGCCGGGGCCGTGGCGTACACGTAGGCGGCGGGACCGATGCCGTCCCCGTAGTCCGGGGAGCCCGGTTTCAGGTCGCAGATCAGCGGGAGCGCGTTCCGGCAGGCGAGCGCGTGCAGCGCCGTCCGCTTCGCGTACTCGGTCTTGCCGTAGCCCTTCTGTCCCGCGGCGAGCCCGTCCACGCCGCCGTGCTCACGGCGGGCCAGCTCCCCGTAGATCGGGGCCCCGGACGGCTGCACCCCGATCGGGAACGGGTCCCGCGCGTCCGGGGCCTTCTCCGGGACGTCCCACGCGGCGCCGCGTTCCTCACGCGGGGACGTCTGGACACGAAGGAGGTACTCGCCCTCCCGGCCGTCCCGCACCGGTTCGATCGACACGTCCCCCTGCGCCACGTCGTAGCGTGCGGCGATCCGGGGGACTGCCTGCCGCAGCTTCGCGAGCGTGTACTCGCCCTTCACCCGGGGCTGCAGCCGTGCCCACCACGAGTGGCTGTCCGCGCCCCCGCCCTGGGACACCAGGTCCACCCGGGGGAGCCCCACCGCGTCCCCGGACCACGCGGCGATTTCGTGGGACACCTCGACCGCGCGGCGGACCCGCCGGTGCTTGAAATACGGCGGCCACCCGATCACGAGGAGCGCCAGCCACGCCCACAGCAGGGGACCGAGCCCCAGCCAGGTGGGGCCGGTGAAGGGGGACAGCCACCCCGCGGCCGTCGTCCACGCCGTCCCCCCCACCCAGAGGAGTCCCGCCCAGCGGCGTTCCCGGGGACCGGGCAGGCGGGACACCGAGTCCATCCCGAGGACCAGCACGACGAGGGACAACCCGGTCAGCGCCCACGGGAGCCACCCGACGAGCGGCCACCGGTGGGACGCCTCATAGGTCCCCCACGTCACTGCGAGGGACAAGACGGCGAGGACCGCTGGCCCGGCGATGTGCGGCCACCGGTAGATCAGCGCGTGGTCCAGCCGGTCCAGCGCTCGTTGTGTCGCGCCCAGCTCCGTGTCCTGGTTGCTCATGTCGTCATCCCGCGTCTGTCCACGGCCCTCAGCTGGCCTGGTCGAACCGGGGCGGCTGGTGCTCCCCGTAGATCGACTGCGCGGTACGGCCGCCGGCGGCGAGCGCGTCCGCGCACGCCTCGTACTGCTCGGCGATCGTCGCGGCCGCCGTGGCCGCCGTGTCCAGCGCTTCCGCGGCCTCGTGCAGCTCGGACAGCACGCTGGCGTCGACCCGGGCGCGCTCCATGTACTCCGCGTACGCCTGCACCGCCTCAGCCTCCTTCCGGAGGCCGGCCGCGTGCTCGGCGTGCTGCTCGGCGCGTTCCCGTGCCGCACCGGCCGCGGCAGTGATGTGCTCCGGCAGCTCCTCGGCGTAGTTGTGCGGGTCGATCTGCGGGTCGGTCAGGTCGGTGAGCGTGCGCACCGGGTTCGCCACGGTGTCCTCCTCCTCGTTGGTAACGACGCCGAGCCCCGGGACCGGGGACGGCCGGACAGCGGGGACACCGGCGGCAGCCAGCGCCCGCTGCGATCGGTGGAGCGCGAGCGCGACGTCGATCGCGGCGTCCTTGCGCTCCCACTCAGTCGGGTCGTCCCCGCGTAACCGCATGACCAGCCGCTCCCAGGGGGACAACGGCCGGTACCGGGACAGGTGCTCGACGCTCCGTGACCGGTCCCGGGACAGCTGGTCCCGCCAGACGGCGAGAGCGGCGGCGTCCAGACCGGGGTGGGTGTAGCTCGGGTCTGGCAGGTCCACCCGGTCCGCGCGCTCCTCCGTCCCGGTGGTCATGTCCACGACGACGGGGGCCCGCCCGTGGATGCGGCGCCGCTCTGCCGCGAGCCGGCCCGGGGCAGTGATGGTGTCCACGTGCCCCTGGACGGCCTGTCCCGCCGTGACGGCGGTCCAGCGCGCGCCACGGGACACCCACGTGACGCTCCACTCGCCCAGGGCGCCTACCGCGCCGCGGCGCTTGCGGCCCCGCCCGCGGGAAGCGGTGTCGCCGCTCGCGCGGCGCTGCTCCCGGTTCCCGGACTGCTTGCCCTTGCTCTGCTGCCAGTAGATGCCGCCCGGCCCGTCGAACCGGAACGCCTTCGTGCGGGTGTTCCACGAGAGCGGGCCGACCTTGAACCCCACCGAGGAGAACCCGTTCTGCGTCAAGTTGAGCGCGACGTGGAAGTACCGGCTGCCCCACTTCTTGTTCTTCTTGTACTTGATCCCCATCAGCCCGTGCCCTCCTCAGTGGTGGTGGACTGCTGCTCGGCCTTCCGTGCGCGCTGGCGGCGCTTCTTCTCCCGCTCCTGCCGACGCCTGCGCTCCTCCGGTGTCTCGTCCTCGACGCCCGGGGTCGGCACCAGCTGCGGGCGCTGCGGCTCCCCGGCCACCGGGCGGGTCCCGTCCCCACCGGGACGCTTCACCGGCGGGGACGGGGGACGGGGGGCCACCGCGCGGCCCGCCGCTGGCTGCTTCCGCGGCGTCGCAGCGCGAGCCGGCGGTGCGGGCTCCGCCGGGTCGGTGGCGCGGGCCGCCTGAACCACCAGCAGCTCCATCACCGCGCCGGGCATCCACGCGATCCCGAGGGGGAGCCCGGCCGCGTGGAGGACGTCCGCGATGTGGACCAGTGAGTAGATGGCGGCACCCAGGCAGATGCCGCCCATGACGAGCGCGCGTTCCATCCGGCGCAAGCCGCTCGCCGGTGTCGGGGTGGAGCGCCAGAGCCGGACGGCGACGGGCAGCACGAGGGACATGCCGACGCCGACCCCGATGAGGATCGGGGAGCCCTTCTGTACGGCGTAGGTGACGTTGCCGGCCATCGAACCGGCGACGCCCAGGGCGATGGCCACCTGTTCCGGTGTCCACCGCGTCCCCTGCTGTCCCACGTGGCCCTCCTGGTCAATCCGATGGCATACGTTGCATAGGTGGCGATCTGTGGCAACCGTAGCGCAGCGAATCTGCCGCGTCTGTCGCATCCCGTGGCGTCTGCGGCCCCCGGGGCGGGGGCGTGACAAGGTGTGCCCCGTGACCGAGGAGGAGGCGGCCCGCCTGATGGGCTCCGTGGAAGCGGCGAAAGCCGTGGGGGTGGATCGCACGACGTTGGCCCGCTGGGTCGCGGCCGGGAAGATCGAACCGACCCTCACGACGGCGGGTGGTCACCACCGGTACGACCTCGACGACCTGCGCCGTCAGCTCGCGGCGCTCCGGGACGCCCGCCGCGGCAGCACCGAGTAGCCCCGAGAACACCCCGCCCCGGACACGTCGGGGCTACCGACGATCGGGGACGTGCGCACCCCGAGCCCTGCCGCCGCAGTGACCGACGCGCTGGCCGCCTACCGGCTGGTGCGTCTCCTGCAGCGTGACACCCTGCCCCCGCTGCCCGACCTGCGTGACCGACTTGCGCGGGCCGCCGGGGACCGGGCCTGGGGGGAGCTGCTGCACTGCGCCTGGTGCGCCGGGTTCCACGTCGCCGCGCTCGTCGCTATCGCCCGACACACCGCCCCCCGGGTGTGGGGGCCGCTCGCGACCGTCCTGGCAGGCAGCGCCGCCGTTGGTCTCCTCGCCGCTGCCGAGGATGCCGCCGATGCCGCGACCGGGCACGACCTGGTGGCACGCGGTGGTACCCCTGACAGCTGGGGGCTGTAAGCGGTGGGGATCACCGGGGACTGGCTGCGCCGCTGGCAGGCAGCCGACGACGACGTACCCGCTGCCGCGGAGCTGCCGCACCGGCCGCGTCCCCTCACTGCGGCCGGCCGCCGGGTCGACCTGAGCAACCCGTCCCCGACCCTGCTGCGCCGCAAGGACTGGCAGGCCGCGGCGTGGGGCTACCGCGACACCGTCCCGGAGCTGCGGTTCGTGACTGGGTTCATCGCCTACGCGCTCGGCCGCCTCCGCGTGTTCCCGGCCGTCAACCAGCGCGAGGGACGCGAGCCGATCCCGCTGCAAGAGGGCGGCACCGACGGTGTGTCCGCAGCGACCGCCGCCGCTGCCCGTGCCGCGATCGCCCGGATCAATCTCGACGTGCGCGGGTCCAGCCTCCTCGCCCGGCTCGGGGAGAACCTGGAGGTGGCCGCCGAGGGGTATCTCCTCGGTGAACCGGACCCCGACTCTCCGACCGGGGAGTCCTGGTCCGTGCGGTCGGTGACCGAGATCAGCGTGACCAACGACGGCCGCATACGGCTCATCGAGCCGGGTGCCCGGTCCACCACCGGTGGCGGCGGCCGGGAACTGGACCCCGACCAGGTGGAGCTGCTGCGCGTCTGGCGGCCGCACCCTCAGTACTACGACTGGCCGGACTCCGAGCTGGCGTCGGCTCTCGACACCGCGGAGGAGCTGCGGCTCATCGACCGGCTGATGCGGGCCTCGACCCGCTCGCGAATCTCCTCCGGGCAGATCCTCTACGTCCCGGACGAGTTCTCCCTGTCCCGCCCCGGGGGCGCCCCGGTGCAGGCGAGCGTCCCGGGCGCGGCGGAGGACGACGACCCGTTCATGGACGAGCTGGTCAACTCCATGATCGAGCCGATTCAGAACGAGGACGCGCCGGAGGCCGTCGTCCCTCTGCTGATGCGCGGCCCCGGCCTGATCCAGGACAAGGCGGCAAAGGACCTCCTCGGGGCGGTCCCGATCCCTCGGGAGGACCCGGCCGAGCTCAACGACCGCCGGGACCGGAAAGTCGCCGTGCTCGCGCGGGCCCTGAACATCCCACCGGAAGTGATGACCGGTCTCTCGGTGGGGAACCACTGGTCGAGCTGGTTAATCTCCGCGGACACCGTGCGGAACCACATCGAGCCGCGCGCCGAGGTGCTGTGTGACTCCCTCACGTCGGCGTACCTGCGGCCGATGCTGCGGGAGATGGGCTGCCCACCTGACGAGGTGGAGCGGGTCGTGCTCTGGTTCGACCCGGCCGAGCTGGTGCAGAACCCGAACCGGGGGCAGGACGCGCGGGACGCGCACGCGGCGGGGACGCTCTCAGATGAGGCTCTGGTCCGGCATCTCGGGTTCGCCGACGACGAACGGCCGAAGCTCAACGAGCGGTTGTTCCGCGCGTTGGAGTCCCGCGCGATCTCTGACCAGCAGGTGCCGCTGATGCTGGCGCTCGCTGGGATGGAGGAGGACCACCCGATCATGCGGGCGGCGGTGGCTGCGGCGAAGGCGGGGAGGGCGCAGCGGGCCCCGCAGATCGTGAACGGCGCCCCGACCGTGGACGGTGGCGGCGGGGACCCGCCGTCGGGGGAGCCGCCGGCCGAACCGGGGCCCCCACCGGCGCCGGCACCGATCAACGCGGCGGGGCCGCCGCGGCGGCGGAACACGTACCGCGTCGTCGAGCGTGCCTGCGCCGACCTGGGGCGGATCGACGCGCAGCTGATCACCGAGCTGCTGGCGCACGCCGACGCCACGGTGGGGAGGGCGGTCGAGCGGGCCGCGAACCGTGCCCGTGCCCGCGCGCAGCGGGACCCGGAGATGGTGGCCGCGTTCCGGGACCGACCGGCCGTCGAGGTGTGCGCCGAGCTGGGGGACCGGCTCGGCCCGTACTCCGAGGAGACGGACCTGACCGGGTCGACCGACCAGCTGCGGGAGCTGTGGCTGGGCGCGATCCAGGCCGCGGCGGAGGCCATCGCGGAGGTGGTCGCCGCGATGCTCGGTGTCGGGGCCCGGGACGAGCAGCTGGTGTCCCGGTTGGAGGCGGAGGCCAGGGCGGCGTGGCCGCAGCTGGACCAGGAGCTGCGCACCCTGATCCGGGACGTCCTGGCGGGCCGGGTCGCTCCGCGCCTGGACCGCGGTGAGGCTCCGGCCGGCCCGGTGCCCGCCCGGATGCTGCGGACCGCGCTCGCCCGCGCCGGTGGGATGCCACCGGAGAGCGCCGGCGTCGCGGCCCGGGGGCAGCGGCATCTCTCCGGGGCCGGGAACGCGCTCCGCGGTCTCGCCACCGGGGAGGTCGTGGCGGAGGTGGTGCGCAGCAACGGCGGCGCGGAGCTGGGTTACGAGTGGCAGTACTACGGCATCCACCGGGTGCCGTTCCTGCCGCACCGTGAGCTGTCCGGGAAGCGGTTCGCGTCGTGGACGGATGACGTACTCGCCACGGAGCCGCAGGACCGCGGCTGGATCGGGTCCCACTACAGCCCGGGGGACCACGACGGCTGCCTGTGCGGGTTCTTCCCGATCTGGGCGGTCCCGATGGACCCGGACGAGCCGCGGGCGCAGGCCGACGCGTCCGCGTTGACGGAGCGGGACAGCCAGGTGGAGTCCCGAATCCTCATGGCCGAGATCGACGACCTGTATCCGGGCCGGGGCACGTTGCCCGACGGCCGGACGCACGCGCAGGCGCAGCGGGATCTGCACGAGGAGCTGGTCGAGCTGCGGGAGAGACACATCAACGCGAGGGAGACACCGTGAAGCCGAGCACCGGCCGGGTCGTTCACTACGTCAGCCGCGGCTCGGCGGACGGCCGGTTCCCACCGGCCTGCCGCGCCGCGACGGTGACGGAAGTCGCCCGGGACCACGAGCACGTCGGTCTGGCGGTGCTGAACCCCACCGGGATGTTCTTCCACTCGCTCGCGGATGGCGGCGTGGAGTTCGACCCGGGCACGGACCGGGTGACCGACCAGCACGCGCTGTGCGACGGCCGGCACCACGACGGCGGTACCTGGCACTGGCCGGGCCGCGTGGAGGAGGACGCATGACCGTGCAGCAGCGATTCGGGGCCGGCACGCTGCGGCCGCTCCCGGCCGGGCGGGCAGTGACCGCGAGCGCGGACGGCCGCCCCTGCTTCCTGGTGACCTCCGCGGACGTGGCCGCCGAGCTGGGCTGCGTCAGCTGTCACGCCCCGTTCGAGCAGGGCAGCTACTACACCGAGCGGCCCGTCGGGCGCACCGACGCCGGGGACGACCTGGTGGAGGTCATCTGCGTGACCTGCGCACAGGCCGGCACCGACGACGCCCCGGACCTGGTGCCGGTGCTCGGGCAGGACCGGGACCTGCCGGACCCCGACGGCTGGGTCCGGGCCTCCGCCCCGGTCGTCGTCGTGGAGGGCATGCAGACCGGCGACGGCCGTCGCATCGACGTCGGCGGCCTGACCCACCGGGCGCTGCCGCACGCGCTCATGTCGCTGTCCCGCACCAGCGAGGGCGGGCACCTCGATGCCACCGTGGCCGGGCGCATCGACAAGCTCGAACGGGTCCCGGGCCCGGAGGTCACGAACATCGACACCGGGGAGCCGTTCCCGGAGGGCACCTACGTGTGGCGGGCCCCGGAGCTGTACGTCAACCCGGAGCACCCCGACTACGCGCTGATGTACGCGGGCGCGCTCACCGGGCTGTCGGTGGACCTGGCCGAGACCGTCGCCGACTTCGAGTTCGACGAGGACGACCCGGACGACGAGGGAGTCCTCGTGCTGCGGTCCGGGCGGATGGCGGCGGCGACGGTGTGCACGATCCCGGCGTTCCCGGGCGCTCACATCGTGCTGCCCGACGACGCGCCGGCACCCGGCCAGTCGGCGGCCCCGCTCGCGGCGTCCGCGGTGGAGTCGGGTCGCGGCCGAGCGTTCCGGTTGGAGACGGAGTCGGCGCTGTGTGCGTCCTGTGTGACCCCGCCGTCGGAGTGGTTCACCGATCCTGGGCTGACGGAGCCGACCCCGCTGCAGGTGACCGAGGACGGCCGGGTGTTCGGGCACATCGCGGACTGGACGACCTGCCACATCGGGCTGCCGGGGTGCACGCGGACACCGCGGTCCCGGAGCGGGTACGCCTACTTCCTCACCGGGTACGTGCTCACCAGCGACGGGGAGCAGGTGCCCGTGGGGCAGTTGACGTTGGGCACCGGGCACGCCGACCTCTCGCAGGGGGCGCAGGCCGCGGTGGCGCACTACGACAACACCGGAGCCGCCGTCGCGGACATCGCCGTGGGCGAGGACGAGCACGGCATCTGGTGTGCCGGCGCGCTCCGGCCCGGTGTCACCGAGGAGCAAGTGCGGGTCCTTCGGGCCTCCCCGCCGTCCGGGGACTGGCGTCCGATCAACGGCAGCCACGAGCTGGTGGCCGTGTTGAACGTCAACACCCCCGGGTTCCCGATCCCTCGTGTCCAGGCGCGGGTGGCGTCGGGGCGCACTACCGCACTGATCGCGGCCGGTCCGGCTGCGACGAGCATGACGAAGGAGACGCAGATGGCACCGACCCCGAAGGGTGTCCCGGGTGAGGAGGAGCCGGCGGAGGACGCGGAGGAGACCTCTGCGGTGTCGCCCGGTGACATGGTCACGATCGCCGCGGGCGGTGAGCTTGTCGGGACCGTGGTCGGCGCGGACGGTGACAACGTCACGGTGGAGGTGGTCTGCGACGCCTCCCTGATCACGGTGACGGAGCCGGAGGACGCCGTGTCCGCCGGCGCGGGGCTGCCCCCGGATCAGCTCCGGATGCTGCGCTCGGTGCGGGCCCGGCACGTGCTGGACACCGTGTCGCGCGGCTAGGTCGTCCTCGGAACGGCCCCCACTCTGCCCGGGTGGGGGCCGTTCTGTGTCTCGGCCCGAGAACAACACGGCCCGCGCTCGCGGCCCGTTCCTAGCGTCCCTGGTGAGCACGCCGCCTAGCGGCAGCACGAGCGGCCACGCGCCCAGCGCAGGCCACACCAGGACAGACCGAGCAGGGACGAGGGTCATGGACGAGACGATCAAGGAGCTGCTGGCCGCGCTGGGCGACGCCACCGGTGACCAGCTCACGGAGGCGCGCGAGGCCATCGCCGCGCGGATGCAGGAGCTGGCCCCGGCCATCGAGGCCGGGGAGGTCACCGAGGAGCAGCACGCGGAGATCGAGGCGCTGGGCGACGCGTTCCGGCAGATCAAGGCGGAGCAGGACGGCCGGGCCCAGGCTGCTGCCGAGCGGTCCGAGGCTGCCCGCGGGGTTCTCGACGAGGTGGCCGCCACCGCCGAGACCGACGCCGACGCCGACGCGGACGGCGAGGACGGCGGCGGGGAGACCGCGGAGACCGAGGGCGCCGGTGACGGTGAGGAGTCCGAGGAGACCGCCGACGCCGACGCGGAGGGCGACCGGGAGCGGGAGCCCGTCGCCGCGTCCGCGAACCGGCCCGCGCTCGGGCGGATCGGTGCCCGCACCCGGAGGCGGACCCCGTCCGCCGCGGTGAACCAGCGGAACGCGCCGGCCATCTACGCTGCCGCGGACACCGGCTACAGCGCCGGCCACCAGCTGACCCGCGACGAGCTGGCCTCTGCGATGGCGAATCGGCTCCGCGCGGTGTCGCGCGCGACGTCCGGCCGCAACGAGCTGGTGCACGTGGCCACGTTCAAGCAGGACGGCCCGAAGGAGCGGCACCTCGTCAAGGGTCAGCTCGACGAGAACACCCGGAAGATCGAGGCACTGACCGACACCGGTGCGCTCGTCGCCGCGGGTGGTCTCTGCGCGCCGTTCACTCCGGACTACAGCATCGACGTGGTGGGTTCCATCGCCCGCCCGGTCCGGGACGCCCTGGTCGGGTTCACCGCGGACCGCGGCGGTATCTGGTTCCGCCCGAACCTCGACGGTGCTGCCACGGCACCCGGCGCGTCCGGGGTGTGGACCAACGACATGGACGCGGCGGTCGGCACGGTCGACGGGGAGGGCGAGCCGCTCGACCCGGACCCGAAGCCGTACGCCGTCGTCGACTGCCCCGACATGATCGAGGCCGAGGTCGAGGCGGAGACCTTCCAGCTGGAGTTCTCCAACGTCACCACGCGGTTCGACCCGGAGTCGACGGCCGCGAACATCAAGGCCGCGATGGTCGCGCACGCCCGGTGGTCGGAGAACCGGCTCCTCCGGAAGCTGATGACCGCCTCGACCACGATCACGTGGGACAGCGTGCTCGGCGCGACCCGTGACGTGCTGGCGATGCTCGACCAGGTCATCGCCTACAAGCGGTCGGTGCACCGGCTCGACTCCACCGTGCCGATGCGGATGATCCTGCCGCTGTGGGTGCAGAACATGCTGCGGGTCGACGTCCTGCGGGCGCTGCACACCAGCAACGATCAGTACTTCTCCGCGCCGGACTCGCTGATCGCCCGCTGGTTCTCCGACCGGAACGTCAACATCACCTGGCACCTGGACGGGGAGGCGACCGCCGCCGGCACCCCGGCCGCGGTGGCGCAGCGCTACGGCCTGCGCGTCTCCAACGGTGACCCGGTGCCGCCGTTCCCGACGCAGGTCGAGGCTCTGCTCTACCTGGAGGGTGAGTGGCTGCACCTCGACGGCGGCGAGCTGGACCTGGGCGTCGTGCGCGACTCCCGGCTGATCGAGCAGAACCGCTACCGCACCTTCACCGAGGAGTGGGTCGGGGTCGCGTTCAAGGGCATCGAGTCGCTGCGGATCGTGGCCGACCTGACTCCGAACGGCGCCAGCGCCGGGACGGTCGAGCCGGCCGTGACCTCCGTCGGCGGCTGATCCGGGCCGGGCTGAGAGAGCAGCAATGGCAACGCCGATGCTGAGCCCGGCGATGGCGCCGCCGGCAGTCCCTCACCGCGTTGGGGGACTGCTGGCGGCTGCCCAGCCTGGCGACACGAACGCTCGCTGGACCAGCGGGGTGGTGACCTGGCACGAGCCTGCGCCCGCGTGGCGGCTCGTCGCGGACTGCGACCCGGCTCAGGTGGAGCACGGTGACGGTGGGGAGCTGCGCCCGACCGCTGCTCGCCCGTTCCTGGTCCAGACCAGCGTGACCGGTCCGCGCCCGGAGGCCAGTCAGATGGCGGACCGGGCGCGGCACCGCTGCGAGGCGGTCACCAGCCGCGCGATGGCGCGGGAGCTGTGGGGCGGAGAGCTGACCCGGGACGCGCCGTACGAGTTGCCGGACCGCTATGACTGGGCGAACCCGGAGCTGGGCGGTGGGTACGTGAACCCGCACCTGGCGGCGACTGGGGGGACCGTCCTCGACGCCGAGGGGGACGTGCTCGCGGCCGTGGCCGCGGTTGAGCAGGCCGTCGGTGAACGACTCCTGCTCGGCTCCCCGCACGTCCACGTGCCGGTGGCGGCGCTCCCCGCGCTGGTCGACCACCTGATGCCGATGGGCGACCTGCTCATGACCACGGCGGGCTCGGTGGTGGTGGCCGACTACGGCTATCCGGCCGACGCGACCCCGGCGGTGATCTACGGGTCCGGCCCGGTCACCGCCTGGTTCGGTGCGATCGACGTGCTGGACCAGCCGGGCGAGGTCACGAACGTCGCCAACAACCAGATCGAGGTGTGGGC
The DNA here is from genome assembly GCF_040659795.1 of Pseudonocardia sp. NPDC049635. Taxonomy (NCBI): domain Bacteria; kingdom Bacillati; phylum Actinomycetota; class Actinomycetes; order Pseudonocardiales; family Pseudonocardiaceae; genus Pseudonocardia; species Pseudonocardia sp. NPDC049635. The sequence continues at coordinate 48,502 of NZ_JBFAON010000017.1, read as the reverse complement.
CGAGCGGCCCGCCCTCGTCATGTTCGATCCCGCAACCCTGGTCTCGTGCCAGGTGACCCCGTAGGAGGAGCCGTGGCCGGAGCAGGCTACAGCGGCGCCGGGAGCATCCACGCGCTCCTGGCGAAGTTCACCGCCCTGGACGCCACCGGCGCCCCGCTGGGCGGCGACGACAACGTGTTCTGGACCGACAGCCTCATCAAGGTGGGGCTCGGGCTGACCCTCAACGAGCCGGAGGCGGTCAAGCAGACCAACGGCTCGGGCGTGACCTGCATGGTGTTCCAGGCACCCAAGACGATCGACTCGATGGAGGTCTCGGAGTTCTCGTTCTGCACCCCGGACCCGCGGAACACCGAGTTCCTGGCCGGCGGCGAGATCATCCTCGGCACCGGCGACCAGGCGCAGCAGGCGATCGGGTACGCCGCCCCGAAGGTCGGTGCGGCACCGAAGCCGAACGGTGTCGCCGTTGAGCTCTGGTCGCGCGCGGTGGCCGGCGGCAGCCAGATCGGCTACATGCACTGGCTCCTGCCGCGGCTGTCGCTGGTGCAGTCGAGCGACGGGTTCGAGCTGGGTGCGGAGAACCCGCTGACCCCGACGTTCAACGGCTCCGGCGCGGAGAACATCAACTTCGGTGCGGGCGCGGACGGCACCTGGACCTGGGTGTCCGACCGCGTGTACCAGTGGGTCCTGGAGGAGTCGCTGCCCGAGTACACGCCCGGGTACGAGACCGTCGAGCTGGACTCGGGCTCGGGCTGATGGTCAGGGACTCGCGGACGATCTGCCGCCCCTGGGCGCAGGTCTCCGAGCTGCCAGTCAAGCGCCCCGATCTGCCCCATGAGGTGTGGGACGCGGTGCTCTGGCAGGCGTCGGAGCTGCTGTACGCCCTGTCCGGGCGCCAGTACAGCGGCAACTGCGAGTCGCAGGTCGGGCTGGTACGGCGCCCGGACGGTCGGGCCTGCTGGTCCTGGCCGTACGACGCCGTGCTTGCCAGTGACGTGCCGGCCGGTCTTGTGGGGACCAGGTACGGCGCGATGGTGGGCGGGTCCCGGGGGTGGCCGGTGGTGGCGCTCCCGGACCCGCCCATCACTGAGCTGGTCTCGGTGGAGCTGGACGGCGAGCCGGTCGAGACCGAATGCGAGTGGGCGACCGGGCAGCTGTGGCGGCGCGACCGGAAGCGCTGGCCGGCGTCGGCGGACCTGCAGGTCGTCTACCGGCACGGTATCCCGCCGCCGGTCGGGGGCCGCCAGTCCGCGGTTCTACTTGCCGTCGAGCTGGGGAAGGCGTTCACCGGGGACAGCAGCTGCAAGCTCCCGAAGCGGGTGCAGACGATCACCCGCGAGGGGGTGACGGTCGGATTCCAGGACTCGTTCGACTCCCTGGAACGCGGGCGGACCGGCATCTGGGAGATCGACGTCTGGCTCCGGACGGTGAACCCACTCGGCCTGCAACGACGGGCGCGGGTGTGGAGCCCGGACCGGCCGAGACTGAGGAGGACCCTGTGAGCACTGCACATGACCCGTACCGTCAGCGTCAGCGTGAGGCGGTACGGCAGGCACCGGTAACGGTCCGGACCGCCCCCGGTGGGCCCCGCCCCCCGGAGCCGGAGCGGTCGGCGCAGCGCCCGGCGGAGCCACCGCTGGTGGACCGTCTCGCTGCGCTCGATCGGGATGACCTGGTCGAACTCGCCGAGCGCCACGGTATCGAGGCGTTCCGCGTCCGTTCCACGGTGCTGGCCGCTCAGCTCGCCGAGCGGGGGATCGAACCGGGCTCCCCGGCCCCGACCGGTGGGCTGACCGGAGTCGTCCCTCCCGGGGGCGAGTAGATGGGCATCAACCCGGCCCGGCCCGCGGCGGCGCTGATGGCGGCCGTCGTCGCGGCCTACGCCGACGCCGGGGTCCCGATCCCGCAGCGCCAGTACCTGGCGCCGGGCCCGCTCGCGGCCTGGGACGGGGAGCACGTGGCGGTGACCCTGGCGCAGACGCTGCCGGGGACCGCGGACAACACGAACCGGCCGGGCGCCTACCCGGGCCGGGGCGTCGGATCGGTGGCGCTGCCACGGGCCACGTACGACGCCCGCGTGCTGCGCTGTGTCCCGACCCTGGACAGCTCCGGGGACCCGCCCTCGGTGGAGGAGCTGACGGCGTGCACGGAGCTGCTGCTGGCTGATCTCGGCGTGCTCCTGGACGCCTCATACCGGTGGGCTGCCAAGCAGCCGCCTGGGATCGTGGTGACGGTCGGGCAGGCGACGCCGCTCGGGCCGGAGGGCGCGCTCGCCGGCTACGCGGTGCACTGCACCGCCTCACTGGTGTAGGGGAGAGGACCGTGGCGACGTACCGGGTGAAGGTCGGCACGCACGTCGGCCGGGTACGCCCGGACCGGGCGAAGCTCCACGCCTACCTCCGTGCCGGCGGCGGCCCGGTCCAACGGGACATGGAGCGCCGCGGCACGAACACGATCCAGGCGTGGCGCCGGGACGTCCCGACCGGCGGGCAGCTGCAGCAGACGCTGCGCCAGCAACCGGGCACGCGGACCGGGCCGGGTGTCACCTGCATCGCCGGCGTGCAGGGTCGAACCAACTACCTCGGCTTCTACCACGACGGGACCCGGCCGCACGTCATCCTGCCCAAGCAGAACCGGCGGAACCCGCACCTGCGGTTCGTGAAGAACGGCCGGGTCGTGTTCTCGAAGCGCGTGCGGCACCCCGGGTTCCGCGGTAACCCGTTCATCGACCGGAACCTGCACGTGGCGCTGAGGTAGCGGTTCCCGGTGCGGCCCCCGGTTCGTGGGGCCGCACCGGGACCCGAGAACGGGTCTCCGGACCAGCGTGGCTGGTATGACCGCCACCACCAAGACACCGCTGTTCGGTGTCGACACCTCCCCGGAGCGGCTGGTCCCGTTCCAGCTCCGCTCGTACGGTCCCCGCGACCCGGAGACAGGTCTCCCACGCGAGACCGACCACTCGTTCACCGCCCGCGCGGAGGTGGACGCCGCCACCGCGCTCGGCGCGATGCGGGGCGGGCAGTCGGCGCAGGCCGGGGTGTTCGTCCGGTTCCTGCAGCGGACCCTGCTCGACGACGACGGGGTGCCGGCCGACGCCGCCCCCCGCGCCGTGACCGCCGACAGCGACACGATCGAGCCGGACGAGGACTCCGACGGCGAGCTGATCGTGCATGGCGGGCAGCTCTCGCCGACCGAGTGGGAGGTCGACGGCGAGCGGTTCGCCTCCCACGACCTCGCGATGCAGCACGCCCGGGAGAACGGGTCGTCGCTGCGCCGGTTCGCGGACCTGATGGACGACCCCCGCGAGCGCGTGAAGCTCACCGCGCTGCGGGACATCGTGAACTACCTGGCCAAGGAGAGCGGAGGCCGCCCTACCGCACCGTCCACGCGCTCGCCCAAGCCGCGGACCCGCAAGAGGGCCCGCTAGGCGCGTACGTGGACGGACGCCTGGCCCGCGACGGCCTCGACCCCACGACCACACCGCTGCGCACCTGGTGCTCCGCGGCGTGGTCGGCCGTCGTGGACCTCCTCTCGACCGGCGCGAAGGTCGAGGACGTCCAGAAGTTGTGGGACCGGGCGTTCCACTCCACCGACGGCGACGACGTGGACGGCGAACCGGACCGCGAGTCGTGGGGGCTGCTCCCGGAACACGTCGCCGGCCAGGAACGGCTCATGCAGATGATGGGCAACGCCCAGGGCGGGGACCGGTAGCGCAATGGCCCGGATCATCGGCGAAGCCGGCATCGAGATCACGCCCGAGGAAGGCACGTTCGCCACCGACCTCGGGCGTGAACTGCAGGACGATGTGGCCCGCGCCGCCCGCGGTGTCAACGTGCCGCCCATCGAGGTCGGCCTAGAGGCGATGGCCGACGAGCTGCGCCGCGACGTCCACGCGCAGATCAGGGCCATTCAGAACACCATCGAGCTGGAGGTCCCGCTCGACGCGGACGGTGTGGTGTTCCGCGAGCAGGTGGCGCGCGCCGTCCAGCAGGTCGAGGACGCGGTGTCCGCGGATATCCCGGTCGAGCCCGGGGACCTGGCCGCGTTCGCCGCCCAGGTCCGGGGGCAGGTCCGTGATATCGAGCGGGTCGTCCGCGCCCGCGTCCCGGTGGAGATGGACGTCGACAGCGGATCGGCCGGCTCCCTTGCCGCCCGGGTCCGTGCGATCGCCGCCGGGATCGGCGCGACCGTCAATATCGACCTGGACTTGGACCGCGGCCGGCTCGGCTCGTTCCTCGCGGCCACGCTTGCCCCGCTCGCGTCGCTGACCCGCGGGGTCCTCGCTCTCGGCGTGGCTGGCCCGGCGGCCGCGTCCGGGCTCGCTGTCCTCGGATCGGTACTCGCCGGACTCGTCTCGATCGTCGCGAACCTCGCCGGCGGCCTGGTCGTCCTCCCCGGTCTCCTCGCCGGTATCGCCGGTGTCACGGCCGCGGTCCGGATCGGGTTCATGGGCATCGGTGACGCCCTGGAGAACGCGTTCGACCCGAGCAAGGCCGAGGAGTTCAGCGAGGCGATGGCGAACCTCGCGCCATCGGCGCGGGAGACGGTCAACGCGATCCGCGGCCTCGGTCCGGCGTTCACCGCCATGCGGCTGGACGTGCAGCAGCAGCTGTTCGAGGGGCTGGGGCAGCGGATATCGGCGCTCGGCACCACCTACATGCCGATGCTCCGGGACAACCTGCGGCGCGTTTCGGCGGCGTTCGGCATGGGCGCGATCCAGTCGATGGACTTCCTGCAGTCCGGGATCGCGACCGCGCAGGTCGGGGTCGTCCTCGGCAACACCGCGGTGATGGCGAGGAGCCTGGGCGGGGCGTTCCAGCCCGCCGTCGAGGGCCTGCTCGCGATGGCGAACGTCGGCTCGGCGCAGCTGCCGCAGCTCGGTGTCGCCATCGAGAACGTGGCAGAGCGGTTCCGGGACTGGGCCGTGACGGCGCGGGACTCCGGCCAGCTGCAGGGGATGATCGACGGGGCGAAGCAGACCCTCTCCGACCTGGGGGCGGTGGCGTCGAACATCGGCGGGGTCTTCTCCGCCATGTGGACCGCGGCCGGGGCGGGCGGCGCCGGGTTCCTCACCGGCATGGTCAACGTGACCGCGCAGATGGACGCGTTCGCGAACTCCGCGGAGGGCATGCAGCTCCTCGGCGGCATCTTCGACGTGATCTCCGCGGGCGCGGCGGCGTTCTCCGCGATCCTGTCCGCGATCCTCCCGGCCCTGGCCCCGATCATCGCGGCCGTCGGGCAGCTCGCCGTCACCATCGGTGGCGCGCTCGGGCAGGCGTTGCAGACCGCGTCCCCGGCGCTGCAGCAGCTCGGTACCGCGCTCGGTGGGATGGTCACGGCGCTCGGGCCGGCTCTGGCTCAGATCATCGGCGCGATGGGCCCCGTCCTCGGGCAGCTCGCCGGGATGATCGCGCAGCTGGTGTCCACCCTCACCGCAGCGCTGGCACCCGTCCTCCCCGTCATCGCAGCAGCCTTCGGGCAGCTCGCCGCCGCCGTCGGGCCCGTCATCGCCGCGCTCGGGTCCGCCCTCGCCCCGGTGCTGACCGCGCTGGCCCCGGTCCTCGGTCAGCTGGCGCAGGTGCTGGCCGGTGTCCTGGTGCAGGCGTTCGGCGCTCTGGCACCCGTGCTGCCCGTGATCGGTCAGGCGCTGGCGGCGGTGGTGACCGCGGCCGGGCCGCTCCTCGCCGTCGTCGCGCAGCTCGCCGGCACCCTCGTCGCGGCGCTCCTCCCGGTCCTCGGGCCGGTCGCGTCGATCCTGTCGACGGTGCTAGTCACGGCGTTCCAGGCGCTCACGCCGGTGATCACCGCGCTCGTCCCGATCATCGCGCAGTTCGCGCAGACGTTCGCGGGGCTGCTCCTGCAGGCGCTCACCGCGCTGGCACCGATCTTCCCGGTCGTGGCGGACGCGCTCGCGCAGATCCTCGGCGCCGTCATGCCGCTGGTCCCGGTCATCCTGCAGCTGGCGACGACGCTGATCAGCGCGCTGCTCCCGGTGATCACCGCGCTCGCACCCGCGATCGGGCCGCTGGTGCAGGCCATCGCGTCGATCGCGACCGCGGTCCTCGCCGTCCTCGGGCCGATCATCTCGTTCGTCGCCCAGGTCGTCGGCGCGTTCGCCCAGCTGGTGGGCGGTGTGCTGTCCATCGTCGCGTCGCTCGTTGCCGGCGTCGTCGGGTTCTTCGCCTCCCTGCTCGGCGGCGTGATCGGGATCGTCGGCTCGATCGTCGGTGGCGTGCTGGGGTTCTTCGCCTCCCTGCTCGGCGGCGCGATCGGTCTGGTCGGGTCCCTGGTCGGCGGGGTCCTCGGCGCGTTCGGGAGCATGCTCGGCGGTGTCATCGGCGCCATGTCGTCGCTGGTCGGCGGCGTGCTGGGCGCGATCCGGGGGATGATCTCCTCCGCGCTCGGTGCGCTCTCCGGCTGGGTGGGCCGCATGGTCGGCGTCGGCCGGGACGTCATCAACGGCATCGTGCGCGGGCTCCGCAGCGCCGCCGGGGCGGTCACCGACTTCCTCATGTCGATGGCGCGGAACGCGCTCAACGCTGTGAAGTCGTTCTTCGGGATCGCGTCGCCGTCGCGGGTGTTCGCCGGCATCGGCGAGGACCTGGGCCGCGGACTCATCCGCGGTCTGGACCGGATCGGGCCGCGGGTCATCGACTCAGCGCGGGAGCTGGCCGCGGGAGTGTCGGCGGCGGCGTCGGAAGAGATCGCCGTCGAGCTGGGCTCGGTGTCCGGCGCGGTGTGGGACCAGCTCCTGCAGCGCGGATACCGCGGCCGGGCCGGGGACTCCCGGGAGGCGCTCTACGTGCCCCGCGACGTCCTCGCGCGGCTCCTCGGGGAGCGGGACCGCCGCCCGGAGCGGCAGCGGGACCCATGGGACGACCTGCGCCGGGTGGGGATCACGACGGCCCCGTTCGATCCGGGCAGCACGACCCGGCCGGGCCGCGACGCGGCGCCGCAGGCTCCGGACCAGATGGCTGGCGCCGTCGCGGACGGCGTGTACCGGGCGCTCAACGGCGCCCGCATGGAGGTGTCGGGGACGGGCCTGGCGCGCCTGGTGTCGCGCGGGCAGCGCGAGAACGATCGGAGGTAGCCGGTGGACACCGGGTTCTACGTGGGGCCTCTCGGGCTGCTCCTGCCGCTACCGGACGTGTCGTCGGCCGTCGAGGTCGCGACCGACCGGATCGGGTCGTCGAGCCGGTCGCTGATGGGCCGCCAGTGGCGGGACACGCTGGGGTACCAGCGCACGTGGACGTGGAAGTGGCTGGACCTCCTGCCGTCGCAGCTGCCCTACGTGGAGGCGCTGTCGACGGGCATGGTCCCGGGCCCGCTGCGGCTGATCGACCCTCGCCGCGCGAACCGGTTACCGGAGCAGGTCGCGTCCGGCGGGTCCCGGTCCCGGTCCCCGGACGGGTTCGCGGTCACATCCGGCGGGTTGACGTACCGGAACCTGCGCTCCGTCGAGCCCGACCCCGCGACGCTCGGGCCGCGGGCGCTGCTCCGCGGCTGCATCGAGTGGGGCCGCTCCGCGGGCGGGGACGGGCTGCTGTACCCGGTGACCCCGGACGGGGAGCCGTGGCAGGTGCCGGTGCTACCGGAGCAGCCGTTGGAGCTGTCCTGCTGGGTAGCGGGGAAGGCCGGCCTGACGGTCGGGATCGTGTGGGACGAGTACGACGAGGACGGCAACGCCTCGTCGCACTCCTCCGACGCGGACGGGGACGAGGTCGAGCTCCAGTCCGGGGCGTGGCAGCAGCTCGTGGTGAACGTGCTCCCCAGCGACCTGTCGGCAGGGTTGGTGCCGATGCTGATGACACCTCCCGGTGCCCCGTCCGGGGTGGTGCTGACGACGGCCTGGCAGGTCGCGGCCCTCGACGCCGAGGAGCCGCCCGTGGGCCTCTGGTCGGGTCGTGTGCCGGTGGAGCAGGCGGCGGGCTGGCGGATCGGGGGTGGCGCCCCGTTCGTGGTCGCCGACCCGATCGCGAGCACGTACGTCCGCTATGGCTTCCACGATGCCGGCCTGGTTCTTGTCGAGACGTGAGAGAGGTACGGACTGATGGCTGATCGGGTAACGCTGGCGTCGCTGGGTAAGGCGCGCTGGTACGCGGAGGAGGTGAACGCCGGCCGCGGGGTGCTGCTCGTCGTGCTCCTCGCGGACGGCGCTGAGGCGGACGGCACCCTGGTGGACCGCGCCACCCTCGCCGCGGTGCTCGGTGTAACCGCGAACAAGGAGGCCGCGTGGCCCGGGGGCACCGGGTACGAGCGGAAGTCGTACAGCTCGGTGGCGGTGAACGTGAGCACGGCGAACGACCGCGTGGACCTCGCGATCACCAACCCCACCTGGTCGACCGCCGGGGACCCCAACGACCCGTACAAGCTGTCGAAGATCGGGGTGTGCTTCGCGCCGTCCGCCGGCGCGGCGAACAGCGCGATCGTGCCGCTGGCATGGCTCGACTTCCCCTCCACGGTGGACGGCTCCAACCTGGTGTTCGCGTTCGACGCCGCCGGGTTCTACCGGTCGCAGGGCTGACCCGTGCCGCTGTTCCAGGCCGAGGGGGTGCCCACGGCGACGCACACGGCCCCGGCGGGCGCCCGGAGCAGCGTGTGGCCGGCCGGGTTGCCGACGGCTGCGGAGGCCGGGGTCCGCGGCGCCGTCACCAAGACCGTGGCCGCGGCAGGGGAACCGGGGGAGGGCAGCGCGTCCCGGCCCGGGCAGCGGGTGAAGGTGTGGCCCGGCCTGCTGGCCTCCGCCCGGGAGGCTGGGCTCGGCGTGTACACGAGCCCGGTCATCACGGACTCGGAGTTCTCCCGAGCGGAGTCGGCGGCCGAGCGGTGGCCGATCGGGGTGCTGCGCGTCGACTGGACGAACCAGGACTACACGGGCCCGGTGGCGGACCTGTCCTGGTGCCTGCGGTCGATGGTCGTGGAGCGTTCGATCACCGGTGAGCTGCCGGACGCCGCCGGCATGGTCGACGGGTTCGCCTCCGGTGAGCTGACCGCCGAGCTGGGCGGGCACCGGCCCGGGTCGGCACTGTCGTTGGCTGAGGAGCTGGACGTCTACCGGTCGGACTCCCCGCTGTACGGGGTGCGGCGGACGACACCGTGGCTGCGCGCCGACATGGGCCTGCTCACCGAGGACGGCGCGAAGCTGTACCGGCAGCTGACGGGGCCACTGCGGAAGGTGCGGATCAACCAGGGCGACCAGACGGTGAGTATCACCGCCCTGGACCCCTCTGAACGAATCCGAGAAATCATCACGCTGCCCACTTACGGCGAATTCATTAATCACGTACAACGGCGGCCCTTTGCGCTCACAATCAATACGCAGTGGGTTGTCGATTACGTACTTCGGCGGAACGGCTACTATTCGTCGCCGCGCCCGCACCCGCGGGCGATCATCTCCTGCACAGGTCACGGGGGCCTCGCCTCCGAGATCGGGTTCAACGGTGCGCCGATCGCGCTGCAGACCACGTACGCGCCGAACAGCCGCATGTGGACCGAGGACGATCACCCGTTCGGGATGCTCGGCACCCCGGAGCTGGCCGACACCGAAACCTCCCCAGCGGACGCCTACCAGGAGTTCTACGGGACCCGCGACGACCAGGAAACGCCGCCGTTCAAAATCAACTCCGGGAACGGGTTCGGCTGGTCCGCCTGGGTGCACATCGGACCGTGGATCGGGCTCGGCGCGAGCTACGAGCGCCGGCTCATGCAGGTCCGCCCCACCGAAGGCGCAACACCGCGGCTGTTCGTCAACTGGTTCGGCGACGGCTCGTTCTACGCCGGGCTCGTCCACACCAACGGCGCGATCACCGGCACCCCGCGCGTTTACACAACCGGGCCGGCCCGCTGGCGGCACATCGGCGTCCACTGGCGGTGGACCACCCCCACCACGATGATCGTCACCGTCCGGGTCGACGGGGTGACCCGCGCCTGGACGCTCAACCACTCCGCCGTGCAGGTCCCCGACACGTGGGAGCGGCAGGGGTACCGCGCGAACGTGCAGGTCCGGATGATGCTCTGGCGAGCCTGGTCGAACATGAGCGCGTGGTGGACCGCGGCCGAGACCCCGACCCTCGCGGAGTGGCAGGCGCTGGAGTCCCACACCCCTGAGGCTGACATCGCGCGCGGTCACAACGAGCTGCTGTACCTACCCGACATCGCCGCCGCCGACTCCTGGGACGTCTTGAAGGCCGTCACCGCAGCCGAGTTCGGGGTCCTCGGGTTCACGGAGGCTGGGCGCCCGTTCTTCCGTCCGCGCGCGGACGTCACCTCCGCGGAACCGGAGGTGGACCTCGACGTCGAGACAAACCTGACCGACGTCAGCTACACGGTCAGCTCCGACTCGGTCCGGAACGTGATCGGCTACCAGTCGACGGCGAAGTACCACGACTCCGAGTACCAGACCGTGGTCAAGGCTGAGGACGTGTTCCAGTTCGTCATCCCGGCCCGGCGGCTCTACATCTACGAGTTCGACTGGCCGTGGGGCGCCGCTGGCTATCAGGGCGGCGTGCTGCCGTACCACTACCAGCCGGACGCGGAGGTCTACCCGGGCTGGGCCGATCCGTGGGGCAGCGAGGTCCAGCACGGGTGGACCTACAGCACCCGCGGCGCCTCCGGAGGCTGGACGATCCTGGACAACGTGCAGTCCGTGATCGTGAAGTGGGTGCAGACCGACGCCCGCCGGGTCCGTGTGTGGATCGACAACCGGGCAGGGTCCCGGGAAATCCGGATCGCGACGGCGGACACCCCGAACGCGGCCGGGGAGCCGGCGCTCCGCATCGCGGGGTGGCCGATCCTGTCCCGGCCGGCGCACGTCGCGGAGTTCCGCGACGAGGAGTCGATCCAGCGGTACGGCGGCCCTCGCGCGCTGTCCCTCGGATCGTCGGAGTGGCGGCAAACCCCGGGTGTGCTGGACCCCGTCGCGCAGCAGCTGCTGTCCGCGATGGCCGACGAGATTCCGGTGCTGGAGGACCTGCCCGTGCGTGGGGACCCCCGGGTGCAGGTCGGGATGGTCGCCCGCGCCCGGTTCCGCGGGCAGGCGACGCAGCCGGTCATCGGGACGATCGTCAAGACCAGCCGCGAGCTGGGACCCGACGGTCTGTTCGACCGTGTCAGCCTGCGGCCGCTCCCGACCGCTCAGCAGACGCTGGCTCCTCCCGGCTGGACGTTCTTCGTCGACACGAGCCGCTACCAGTTCGACCGGCCGGACCCGCTCGACCTGGCGCGGTTGAAGAGCCTTGGCTACTCAGGGAACATCGCGAAGATCGGGCAGGGCGCCGGGCTCACCATCGGAGGCACCCAGTACGGCGAGACGCTGGACCCGTACTGGCAGATCAACCGGGACACCAGCCGCCAGCTATGGCCGGACACGTTCGCCGGCTACTGGTACGTCGGCAACGTCGAGTCCCCGGCCTCGCAGGCTGCCCGGTGCAAGGCCGCGCTCGGCGACACCCGCATCCCGATCATGCTGGACTGGGAGGACGGCGGCGGGACTTGGCAGAACCTGCTCGACGTCCTGCAGGCGTTCCGGGACGCCGAGCTGCGGGTCACGATGCTCTACTGCGGCTCCGGGTACGCGACGAACCCGCAGAGCGGGCCCGCCACCAATATTGACGGTGCCGGGCTGCACCTGATCCGGGCCCGCTACTGGACGAACGAGACCGACCATCCGCGGGTCCTGTTCGACGACATCCCGGACCCGCACGGGTTCGGGCTCGCCCCGTTCGCCGGCGGCACCCCGGAGGCGTTCCAGTTCACGCAGTACGGGCTGGTCTACCCGGGGATGGCGATGGACGTCGACGCCTTCCCGGGGCCCCCGGCCGGCCTCGCGGCGATGATGAACGACCAGGCGTAGCCGTGGCGCCCCGAGCAGATCGTGACCCGACCCGCGAGCGGGCGGGTAAACCTCAGCCCGTCCGTACGGGAACGGACAGCGGGAGGCGTGAGGTGCAGGGTGCTGGGCTCGGGAGAGGTGCCGCAGGAGGCGACGCTGCCCGACGGTCCGCCGTGGCTGGTGGCCCTGGCGATCCTGGCCGGAGTGCTCACCACGACGGCCGCGTGGTGGGGCCCGGCGCTCGCCCGGAAGGCGAAGGGGCAACCGAGCGGCGGCGAGGGCGCCACCACTTCCGCGACGCCGGAGCCCGGCCCACAGCGCCCGATCGAGCGGGTCGACGCACAGATGGCGTTGATCGAGAAGATGCTCGACAACGTGGAACGAGAGCAGGAACGGGACCGGGAGGCGGCGTCCGTCCTCCGGGAGGAGAACCGGAAGCTCGCCGCCCGCGTGGCCCGTCTGGAAGCCGAGGTAGCGAGCCGGGACCGGACGATCGAGCACCTGCACCGGCTCCTGGCTCAGTACCAGCCGCCGCCGCGCTGGCCCCCTCCGCCTCCGACGGGGCCCGCTCGCTGATCGACGCCGCACGCGAGGGTGTCTCGGCGGTCGACCGGCAGTCGCTGTCCCGGGAACGTCGGGCTCGCCGCTTCTACTTGGCCGGTACCGCGGTGGCGCTGATTCTCGCCGTCGGGGCGGTCGTGATCGCGGCGTTCCGGGCCGAGACCTCCGCGCAGGACGTGGCGGAGCGGGTGTCCCCGGTCGTGGCCGAGCAACAGGTCCGGACCGCCCGGGAGGAGCGCCGGCAGGAGGGGCGTCGCCTCCTCGCCGCGGCGAACGAGGAGCTGCGGCGGCAGGGGCTGCCGGTGGTGGCGGACCCTGGGCCGGAGGCGTCGGCGGATCAGCTGGTGGTGGCGGCGTCCACAGCGCAGGTGATGGGGCTGCTACCGCCTCCGCTCCGTCAGCAGCTCCGGGACGGAGGGCAGGACGTGTTGGTCCTGCCAGTGCCGGACGGGACGCTGCGCTCACCGTCGAGCCGTCCCGGCGTGTCCAACCAGGGTGTGGAACCGACCGCGTTCCGTGCCCCGGACGGCTCCGGCGGTGGGCCCTCTCCGGCGCCTCCGGCCGGTGATCTCGACCTGTCCCCGCCGGACGCGGTGGAACCTCCGCCCCCAGCGTCCGATCCGCCCCCCGGCCGGGGCGGTGTCCGGGTGGACCTGCCGCTGCTCCCGCCGCTGGAGCTGCCCCTGCCCCGCCTCCTCGGGAGCGACACCGGCATCTGCTTGTAGCCCCGAGAACCTCGGGTCCCGCGCTGCGGGTGCTCACACACGATCAGGGCATGTCGGACCACCACCAGCGCAGCGACGACACGCCGCTGTACGGGGACGGCCCGGGAGTGACCTGGCCGGACTCCTTCACCGCACCGCCGGTGCGGACGCAGGCGTTCGCGGCCTACACCCGACCGGGCCCGCTCGGGTCCCGGGCGGAGCAGCTGGCGGACCTTCTCGATCGGCTCGGTGACGAGCTGACCGCTGCGGCAGAGACCGTCGCGGCGCTCTCCGTGCTGCTGTCGGGCCCGCCCCGGCCGGCTCCGCCACCGCCGGACGACGGGCAGGACGATCTCACTGAGACCGACCACCTGGTTGCGGACACGGTGAAGGACACCCCGTACGGCACGGACTCCGGGCTCGTGCAGCCCGCGCAGACCTGGACGGGTGGCCCGTGGTGAGCGGCGCACAGGCGGTCCTCGACGTCGCTCGCTCCCAGCTCGGGACGGTGGAGTCGCCACCGGGCTCGAACCGCACCCCGTATGGCATGGCGTATGGCATGGACGGCTATGCCTGGTGCGCCATGTTCACGTGGTGGTGTTTCCGGCAGGCCGGGCTCGCGACGCTCGTCCCGAAGAGTGCGTACACCCCAACGATCGCGGACTGGTTCCGCCGCCGAGACGCCTGGCACACCACCCCGGCCGTCGGGGACCTCGTGTTCTTCGACTTCCCCGGCGACGGCGTGAACCGCATCAGCCACGTCGGCCTGGTGGAGAAGATCAACGCCGACGGGACGATCACCACGATCGAGGGCAACACCAGCCCCGGCACCGGCGGTAGCCAGCGCAACGGCGGTGGTGTGTATCGCCGAGTCCGGCGCGCCGGCATCGTCGGCTACGGGCGCCCTGCTTACCCGAGCGGCGCACCGGCACAGGCAGCGCCCGACCGCGTGGGCCGCCCCACCGTGCGGCTGGGTTCCCGCGGCCGGGACGTCGCGTTCGTGCAGCGGTGGCTCGGCATCCCCGACGACGGCATTTTCGGCCCGCAGACCGAGGCGGCCGTCCGCCGCTATCAGGCCATGCGTGGCCTGGTCGTGGACGGGATCGTCGGCCCGAAGACGTGGCGGGAGATGGGCCAGTGAACTGGGCCTGTATCTGCCTCGCCGGAGCTGCCGCCGGAGCCGTGGCCGCGTTCCTCGGGCTTCGCCGCTCGTGGCGGGCGCTGGGTGAGCACGCGGCCGAGCACGCCGAGGTGCTTCGCACCCACGAACAGCACACCGAACGCTGACCCGAAGGGACCTCCCATGACCAACGACCAGTCCTCGTCGCGGCTGTTCACCCGCCGCTTCTGGACCGGGGCCGCGGACCGCGCGATCAAGTCGAGCGCGCAGATGTTGATCCTGCTGTGGGGCGCCGACGCCGGCCTGAACATCCTCACCGTGGATGTGCCGGAGGCGTTCGGGGTCGCCGCCGGCGCCGCCGTGCTGTCCCTGCTGACGAGTGTGGCGTCCGGTGCTACCGGTGACCGGGGCACCAGCTCGGCGCTGCCCGGCGGTCAGTAGGCGGCTGCCATGACCCGCGTGACCGGCCTCGTGAGCGACGACGACGGCACCCCGCTCGCCGGGGTGTACGTCGCCGCCGAGCTGGTCGGGTCCCGGTGGCTGGCCGACCAGACCGGGCAGATCGACGGCCGGCAGGACACCTACACCGGGGTCGACGGCCGCTGGACGCTTGACCTGCTCGGGAGCGACCGCCTCGCCGTCGGCGCCTACTGGCGGGTGCGGGTCTGGCAACGGGCCACGTTCGGGCTGAACGTCCCACCCCGCCCGGACGATGACCGGCTGGTCGACATCTCCGAGCCGGGCGTGCTCCGCCCGGACACCCCCGAGCCACCCGATGAGGAGTTCGCGCTCGGGGACCTGGCCGACGTCCGCACCGACGGAGCACAGCCGGGGCAGGTGCTCGTCCGCGGTGCGGACGGCGTCTGGTACCCGGAGAACCCCCCGACGGGTGGCGCCCAGTGGGGCGACGCCGTGGCGTTCTCCGCCACCGAACCGGACCCGGACACCGCACCCGCATCGGCGGTGTGGGTGGAGCTCGGGCCGGAACTACGCATCTACAGGAAGGCACCCTGATGGCGAGCTGGTACGCGATCCCGGGGGCGACGCTCAAGGGCGCTGACGGCGTGGGCGTCTCCTCGGCGAGCGTCGACGGCAACGGGAACCTGACGTTCACCCTGACCGACGCGACGACCCTGGGCCCGTTCCCGGTGAAGGGCGATCCGGGGTCGACGGGGCAACCGGGGCAGCCCGGCCGCGGCGTCGCCTCCGCCACCTACGACCCCGTGGCCGGGACGCTCCTCCTCACCTACACGGACTCGACGACGGCCGGGCCGTGGCCGGTGAAGGGTGAGGACGGCAAGTCGATCGAGTTCACCGCGACCGTCCCAACGTATGCGGACCTCCCGACGGACCTCACCGAGGCCGACGCCGGGGCCGGCTACTACGTGGAGGAGGACGGCGAGCTGTACCCCTGGTCCGGGACGGCGTTCCCGGCGCAGGGCAACGGCATCGAGGTCCGTGGTCCGCAGGGCATCCAGGGCGAGCAGGGGCCGCGTGGCACCCGCTGGACGGTGGGTGTGAACCCGCCGAGCACCGGCGCGGCGGAGGGCGATCTGAACCTGAACCCGGAGACGGGGCAGGTGTCGATCTACGCCGAGACGGCCCCCTGACGTGGCCGACTGGTACCCGCTCCCCGGTACTCTGCGCGGCCCGGAGGGGCCGCCCGGGGTGGTGCCCGGGACCGTCTCCGTCACCGAGCACGGGGCGACCGGCGACGGCGTCACCGACGACACGGCGGCGATCCAGGCTGCGATCGACACCAGCCCGGTCGGCTCGGTCATCTGGTTCCCACCCGGTACCTACCTGGTGTCGGAGACCATCCGGCTCGCCCCGTACCGCGCCTACCTGGGCGCGGGCGGCCGGGCACAGCTGAGCGTCATCCGGGCCGCGAGCGGCCTCACCGGCGGCGCCGTGCTGGCGGCGCAGGGCTGGTGGGGCTCGGCGACGGCGTGCGACAACCCGATCCGGATGGAAGGGCTGATGCTCGACGCCGCCTCCGTCCCCGGCACACACGGCCTGGTGGTGTTCCACTTCTGGTCGCACTTCGAGGACGTGCAGGTCGGGAACGTCGCAGGTCCGGCTGCGTGCGGCATCCTCGCCACCGACCTGGGCCGCGACGGCGTCACGGTCACCACCAACTCGCACAGCGAGAACACCTTCGTGCGGTGCCGGTTCCTCGACCACACCGACGGCGCGACGGCGTTCCGGGCCGAGTCGAACAACGGGCAAAGCAACCAGGACGGGCACCTGCTCGACGGGTTCTTCGCCGCCATCGCCGGCGACGGAGTGCGGATCACCCGGGCGGCCGGCTGGTCGATCGAGAACAACCACTTCTACGGCATCGGCTTCAACGCCATCGCGCTGCAGCTCTGCTACGCGACGAAGGTGATGCGCAACTACGTCGAGGACTTCGGCGGCGTGAACGGCGCCAACAACGACGTCGCACCTACCTACGGCTACTTCTCCGGCATCGCGCTGGAGTCGGTGCTCGACACCCGGGCGAGCATCGTCGCACTCAACACCGTGTCGGTCCTGCACCCAGACGAACCGGAGGGCTACCGGTGGACGGCGTTCTACGCCCGCGCCGGGGCCGGCCAGCTCCTCGCGAACGTCGTGTTCGCAGGGAACACCGCGGTGTTCGCCAACCCCACCGGTCCGACGACCTCCCGGGCGTGGGCGTACCGCTTCGGGGAGGGCGACGACACCGGCCGTCTGCTCGCGGTGGAGTGGGCCGGGAACCAGATCCAGAACGTGCCGTGGTGGCAGGGCACCCGCCTGATCCTGGACGCGGTGACCATCACCGAGCCGGGCGGCGCGGCCGGCATGATCGACCCGTCGCAGCTACCCGCGGTGCTCTCGGAGATCCGCACCGGCACAGTGTCTGTCGCGCTCACCCCGAACGCGGCCCGCTCCGCCGGTGGTCTCATCTCCAACATCGCGGTGACCGGGAACCCGACCCTCGGGGCCCCGACCAATCCCAGCGACGGGCAGGTGCTCCGCTACCGCTTCACGGCTGTCGGCGCCACCCGGACGCTGACGTTCGCGCCCGCGATCCTGCCCACCACGGGCCTTGACCAGTCGTACGAGATTCCGCAGGGCCAAACGCTGGTCTGTGCGCTGGAGTACGTCGGCCCACGCTCGGCGTGGCTGCTGACGGCCGCGACGGTGGGGTGACCCGATGCCGCTCACACCGCTGGACGGCACCGCCTACGTCATCACCGGCACCGGGTCCCTCCCGCTGCCGCTCGGTGAGAACTGGCTCCCCGGGGACCTGCGGCTGGCGGTCCTCTCGACGTCGACGAACCGCACGATCACCCCACCACCGGGCTGGGTCGTGCTGTTCGACTCGGCGGGTGCCGAAGCCGGGCAGCCGGTGTCCCGCCGGCTGGTGGTGATCGCGCGGGAGCTGCAGGGCGGCGACGCGGACACGGCGGCCACGACGCAGACCGGGAACGTGGCGGGGGCGCTGGTGACGCTCCGCGGCGCGGACAACGCCGCCGTCCTGGCATCCACCCCGTCCGTGACCGGATCGAACGCTAACTCGGCGGCTGTGACGGCTCCGGGCGTGCCGACCGGCGACGGGATGCTGGTGACCGGTCACATGGTCACGCGGCTCGATCAGACCGCGAACCAGGGCGCGTGGACGGAACCGCCCGAGATGGTGACGCTCGCCGCGGCGCTGTCCGACGGCCCGATGGGTTACAACGTCCTGCTGGCCGGAGAGCAGCGGACCGGTGGAGCGTCCGGGACCCGGACAGCTCAGGCGGCCTCGGCCGGGGCGTGGTCCGCTCTGGCGCTGTTCGTGCCGGCCGCCGAGGACGAACCGGGGCCGGGGCCGGGTGGTGACGGCGCCCCGGCCGTCCTCAACGTCGAGGACGACATCCGCGCCAGCGGCGGCGTCGGGACCCTGAGCGTCGAGGTGCCGGCGGTCGCCGAAGGGCACGGCCTCCTCGCGGTCGTCACCTCCATCTACAACGGCGACGACATGACACCGGGTGGCGGCGAGGCGTGGACACCGGTCGGCGGTCAGCTCGGCGACAGCGGAGGGGAAGCGAACCAGCGGGTCGCGATGTTCGTCGCTACCCCGACCGGTACGACCGGGGCCCGGACGGTGACCGCGACCCTGACGAACGAATCGTCGTTGACCGTGCTCCACCTTGACGCCCCACCGGTCGTCGAGGACGTCTCGGACCACCTCGTGCCACGCAACGCCGGCCCGGGGCCCGAGCAGACCATCGGTCCGGTCGACGTCCCCGCCGAGGGCGGACTCGTGCTCGGCGTGTGGGCGGGGGTGCAGTTCACCGGCGGCATCGTCTGGACCCCCGACGATCCCGGGGTCACGGTCCGCGGGCAGGGCAACATGGGTGGCGACGGATTCACCGGCTATCTGATCACTACCGAGGTCGTGGAGACCGGACCGGTGTCGCGGTCGGCGACCGCCTCCGGTGTGCCCGTCCCGACGTCCGGGTTCGCCGGCAAGTTGGTCGTGATCAGCGCGGGGGAGCGCCCGCAGGAGCCGGAGCCAGCGGTCGAGCCGGGACGCCTGTTCCTGGCCTACGCCTGACCGTCACAGCGGGTAGGGGCCCTGCGTGTCGCGGCGTGGGGCACTGCGTGGGGCATGTTGCGGGTCGAGCGTGAACGCGAGCGGCGCGTTTCATGATCACCGACACGCGGTATGACCTGCGTAGATGCTGGTTTGAGAACGGCCCCGAACTAGTGCGTGCTGACCGCCATGTTCCAGTCGTCGTGGAAGGTGCTGGCTCGGCACGATCGCGAAGATGTGCGTGTCCGTCCCCTCCAGGACGCCCTCCAGCACGGTCACGTCGGAGACCTTGCTGCCGGTGGAGAAGCTCTTGCGTCCGGAGTAGACGATGTCGTCACCGTCCTCCCGGATGGTGAGGTCCGCGTCGCGCGGGTTGACCGCACCGCCGAAGAACCAGCGGTTGCGGGTGGCGTCGGCCTCGACCGCCTCGATCTGTTCCGGCGTACCGACCAGGCGGGCCGCCCAGAACCACAGCAGGTGGTAGCCGAGCAGCTGACCGATCGAACCGTCACCGGCGGCGACCTCGCGGATCACCCGGTACGCGGTCGGCCACTCCTGACCGCCGCCGCCGTGCTCGACCGGGCCGAGCAGGGTGACCAGGCCGGACTCCTTGAGCAGGGCGACCTCGTCGTAGGGGGTGGCGCCGGCCCGGTCGCGGGCGGCGGCGTCGCGCTCCAGGATGCGGCGGACCTCGCGGGCCCGCTGCAGCCAACCTGCCTCGTCGGTGGGTGCGGGCGCCGCGGACCAGTCGATCATGTCGGATCCGGGACGGTTCTCGGTCGTCGTCATGGGGTGTCTCCCTACGTGGCGGGTCCGGCGTTCTTGCGGACCCGGATCTCGTTCGGAAACTGCGCTTCGGCAGCATTCGTCGAAAATGCGGGTGCCCGTTTCGCGGGCGCGTCGACGCGGGCGCAGAACGGGTGCGGAACCGGCGCAGAAATGGGCCGGGGTGTGGCGTGACGCTGTGCGCCACGGCCGTGACCGGCTGCACCGCGGGCCGCCCGGCGGGCGGTGCAGGGGGTCGTGCGGCCGGTGGCGGCGACGCCGGTGGCCGTTCGCCGAGTTCGACGTGCGAGTCTCGACGCGGGCGTGATGCGCCGGTCGCCGGGCAGGAGTCAGCGACAGATCGAGGAGGTCACGCGGGACAGGTCGACGTGGCGCCGACGGGTGAGCTCGCTGAACAGCACACCTGAATACTCACGATAACGCCGCGCAATGTCAACTCCGGGTTTCTCGGATTGGGAATCCGGATACCTGTCCGGTCACCTTCTACGACCCGGCCGGAATACACCGACGGGCCGTTCCCGGGAGTGCTCCCGGAACGGCCCGTGCGTGCGCAGAAATGTGCGGGTGAAGGTCGCGCCCGCGGTCAGACCGACGTGGGCTGCAGCTCGCGGGCAGCGAGCTCGGCCTCCTTCTCCCGGATGATCGGAAGCACCTTCGCGCCGAAGTACTCGACCTCCTCCTGGAAGTGCAGGAAACCGAGCAGCAGCAGGTTCGCGCCGCGCCGCTTGTACTCGATCGCGCGGTCGGCGATCTGCTCGGGGGTGCCGATGAGCTGGGACCGGAAACCGTCGTTGTACTGCACCAGGTCCTCGAACGAGGAGTCGGCCCACATCCCGCGCTTGTCACCGGTGGCGTTCCCGGCCTGCTGGACGGCGTCCCGGAAGCCCTCGACGGCCGGCTTGTTGGCCTTGGCGATGATCTCGCGCAGTGTGTCGCGGGCCTCGGCCTCGCTGTCGCGGGCGATCAGGAAGGCGTTGAGGCCGAACCGGACCGGTGTGCGGCGGTCGGCGGTCTTGGCGTGTCCGAGGACCTCCTCGACCTGCTCGGTGAAGCCGTCGTAGTCCTTGCCGTTGGAGAAGTACCAGTCGGAGACGGTGCCGCCGTTGCGGCGGGCGGCCGTCGAGTTGCCGCCCTGGAAGATCTCCGGGTGCGGCCGTCCGGGCACGTCGACCGGCTTGGGCTTCAGGTCGTAGCCGTGCACGCGGTAGAAGTCACCGGCGAACTCGGCGCCGCCCTCGCCGGCCGTCCAGATCTCGCGCAGCACCCGGATGAACTCGTTCGCCCGCCGGTAGCGCTCGTCGTGCTCCAGCCACGGCTGGCCGAGTGCGGTGAACTCGGCCTTGAGCCAGCCCGAGACGACGTTGATCGCGATCCGGCCCTTGGTCAGGTGGTCCGCGGTCGCCACCCACTTCGCGAGCACGGCCGGCTCCCACAGGCCGGGATGCACGGCGGCGATCACCTTCAGCCGCTCGGTCGCCAGGCCCAGCGCCAGCGAGAACGCGGTCGCCTCGTGCTGGTGGTCGGCGCCGTAGCTGGCCAGGTAGCGGATCTGGGAGAGCGCGTACTCGAAGCCGTTGTTCTCGGCGGTCCGCGCGAGCTTCACGTTGTAGTCGTAGCCCCAGTCGGTGCGCTGCTCGATGGTGCTCGTGACGAGACCGCCGGAGACGTTCGGGACCCAGTAGGCGAACTTCAACGGCTCGCTGACCTGGGCGTTCAGCGTGGTGTCGAGGGACTCGATGGCGCTCTCGGACATGGATGGATCTCCTGGTGATCAACCGCGACGGCGCGGGCGGGCGCGCGGGCGCCCGATGAGAGGGGGAACGAACGGACCTGGTGACCAGAGGGTCAGCGACAGGCCTGGCTCGTGACGACCAGGTGATCGACGTGACGGCGACGCGTCAGCAGAAAGGCGATCACATCCCTACCGAACCCAAGGCGGACGCGGTTGTCAACGGTTGGCCGTGGAACTCACGGTCACCCGGCCCAGCGGGTCAGCACGGTGTCGATGTCGGAGACCATCGGCCACCGGGCTGTCGGGTGCGAGGAAGGCCGGAGACCCGATCGCGCCGGGGCGCCGACCCGCCGGCCGCTCACCCCCGGTCGCCCCGGTACAGATCGGCGTGCTCGGCCCGCAGCCGGTACTTCAGTACCTTGCCGCCCACCGTCTCCGGCAGGCCGTCCGCGACGATCACCGCCTTGGGGGTCTCGAACCCGGCGAGCCGCTCCCGGCAGAACGCGAGGACCTCCGCCTCGTCGATCGGCGCGCCGTCGGCCGGGACGACGACCGCGGTCACCGCCTCTCCCCAGCGCTCGTGCGCGAGTCCGATCACCGCGGCCCTCGCCACGGCGGGGTGCTGGTGCAGCACCGCCTCCACCCGCATCGACGAGACGTTCTCACCACCGGACTTCACGATGTCCTTGTAGCGGTCCACCATGATCCGCAGACCGTCGTCGTCGACGAGCACCGAGTCGCCGGAGTGGAACCAACCGTCGCGGAACGCCTCGCGGGTCGCGTCCGGGTCGCGGTAGTAGCCGGCGGCCATGACCGGGGACCGGTAGACGGCCTCGCCCGGCTCGCCGCGCACCGGGGCGCCGGTGGCGTCGACGACGTCGGAGGCGAGCAGCCCGCTCGGCACGCCGACGTAGTTCACCGACGGGGCGGTCGCCGCGTGCGTGTCGGGCCAGCGGCTGGGCCAGAACCGGTGGCAGGCGATCGCCTCGGTCTGCCCGAAGATGCCGACCGCGGTCATCCCGGGTGCGCACCGGCGTTCCAGGCTCTCCAGCAGGGACGGTGCGAGCGCACCCCAGCCGTAGACCAGTGTCGTCACCGACGACCAGTCGAGCGCGGGATCGCGGTCCAGCTCACCGGCCAGCATCCCGACGAGCTGCGGGGACCCGGCCCAGAGTGCGGTCACCCGGTGCCGGGCGACCGAGGCGGCGACGGCCCCGGGAACCGGGCGCCTGCCCAGGACCACCGAGCCACCGGCGAGCAGTGCCGCGTTCGGGAAGATGACGCCGCCGACGTGGTAGATCACCGGCAGCGACGTGCCGACGACCAGATCGGACTCGTGTCGCAGCCCGCGCGTCAGCGACAGCGCGAAGTTCAGACCGCCGGTCTGGATGTACTGGTGCGACAGCATCACCGCCTTGGGCAGCGCGGTCGTGCCGGAGGTGAACAGCAGCTCGGCGATGTCGTCACCGTGCATCGCGACGTCCGGTTCGGTCTCCGGCCGGCCCTCGAGGAGCTCGCCGAACGCCGGTGAACCGGCGACCGGTCCGCCGCCGATCGTGACCGTGGCGCCGACGGTGAGCCCGCTCGCCTCGAACGCCGGCTCGACCCGCGGCCACAGCTCGGCGTCGACGAGGGCGAACCGCGGTCGCACCCGGGCGATCAGCTCGGCGACGACCTCGGGAGCCAGGCCGGGGTTGACCGGGGCCGCGACCATCCCCGCCTTCGCGATGCCGATCTTCGCCAGGTACGCCTCGACCGAGTTCTCGCAGACCAGCAGGACCGGGTCACCCGGTTCCAGCCCGGCGTCGAGCAGCGCGTGCGCGAACCGGTCGGCCCACCGGTCGCCGTCGAGCGCGGTGACGGCGGCGAACCGCTCGTCGCCGTAGGCACCGGGCTCGCCGGTGAGCACCACCTGGTCGGGGCGGCTCCAGGTGAGCCGCTCCAGGACGTCGCCGGCGCAGGTGCGTTCCCAGCGGTGCGCGGCGCGCCGTCCGCGCAGCGTCGTCACGTCGATGGTGTCCATGCCGGTCGCTCTCCCTCGTCCGCGTGCCGCCGACTATGACGTGACCGGGGCCACTCGAACAAGAGGCAAGTTATTTCGAGTTCACTTCGATGGCCGTGTCGGGTGGTTCGCTCAGCGGGACACCGAGACAGCCGTGCGCCAACTCGGCGAGCCGGACGGTCATCCGCTCCGGCTCGAGGCCGCTGCGGAAGAACAGCGTCGACTGGATCGCGCCGGTCGCCGCGTGCACGGCGAGGCGTAGTTCGGCGTCGGCCAGGTCGGGGCGGAGCGGGCCGAGCACGTGCACCCAGTCCTCGACGTAGTGGCGCTGGCGCCTGCGCAGCGAACGTCGCTCGTCCTCGGGCAGCGTGTGCGACTCCCGGTGGTAGACCGCCAGCTCGGAGCGGTGCGTCAGTGCCACCGCGATGTGGTCCTTCACCAGCAATAACAACGCTTCGGCATCGGACCGGGCGCGATCGAGGGCATCGGCGGCACCGGCCTCGAGGCGGGCCATCCCGCGATCGAGCAGGGCGACCAGGATCGCCTCCTTGGAGGCGAAGTGCCGGTAGATCCCGGAGCCCACGATGCCTGCCTCGGCGCCGATCTCGGTCATCCCGACGGTGTGGAAGCCGCGGCTCGCGGCCAGTCGCGCCGCCGCGGCGAGGATCCGCTCGGCGCGGTCCGGGTCCCGCCGACGGCGGACGACCCGGCCGGCGTGCTGAGTTTCCGCGACCATCTGGCCAGCATGCCAGCCGGGCGGTATCGTCCGCTATGAGTGAACTGAAAATCACTACCTGAGCACCACTACGGACAGGCAGGAGTCGGCGTGGACTTCACCGAGACCGACGAGGAACGGGACCTGCGCGCCGCCGTGTCGGCGATCGCGGCTTCGTTCGGCAGCGATTACTACCTGCGGTGCGCCCGGGAGGGCAGGCACACCCAGGAGCTGTGGTCGGCGATGGGAGAGGCCGGCTTCCTCGGGGTGAACATCGCCGAGGCCTACGGCGGCGGGGGCGGTGGACTGGTCGAGCTGTCCGTGGTCTGCGAGGAGGCGGCGGCCCAGGGCGCGCCGCTGCTGCTCGTGCTCGTCTCGGCCGCCATCTCGGCGGAGGTGATCGGCGAGTTCGGTTCGGACGAGCTGCGCAGCCGCTGGCTGCCCGGCCTGGCCGACGGTTCCACCAAGGTCGTCTTCGCGATCACCGAGCCGGAGGCGGGGTCCAACACCCACCGGATGGCGACGCGTGCGCAGCGCGACGGTGACGACTGGGTGCTGTCCGGGACCAAGCACTACATCTCCGGCACCGACGACGCCGAGGCCGTGCTCGTCGTCGCCCGCACCGGCCGGGACGCGGCGGACCGCGCGCAGCTGAGCCTGTTCGTCGTCCCGGTCGACTCGCCCGGCCTGGTCCGTACCCCGCTGCCGGTCGACCTGATCGCGCCGGACAAGCAGCACGTCCTGCACTTCGACGAGGTCCGGGTGCCCGCCGGGAACCTGGTCGGTACCGAGGGCGACGGGTTCCGCCAGGTGTTCCGCGGCCTCAACCCGGAGCGGATCACCGGCGCCGCGCTCGGTGTCGGCATCGCCCGGTTCGCACTCGCCAAGGCCGCCGAGTACGCCAGCACCCGGCAGGTCTGGGACGTGCCCATCGGCGCCCACCAGGGCGTCGCCCACCCGCTGGCGAAGGCCCGGATCGAGACCGAGCTCGCCGCCCTGATGACCCGCAAGGCGGCCTGGCGCCACGACCGGGGGCTGCCCGCGGGCGAGGAATCGAACATGGCCAAGTACGCGGCCGCCGAGGCCGCGATGCACGCGATCGAGGCGGCCATGCAGACGCACGGCGGCAACGGTCTGGCCAGCGAGTACGGCCTCGTCCCGTACTGGGGGATGGCCCGGTTGATGCAGGTCGCCCCGGTGAACCGGGAGATGATCCTCAATCACGTCGCCCAGCACGGCCTGGGTCTGCCCCGCTCGTACTGACCGACGATCCCGGCCACGACCGGGGAGGGAGCCGGCATGGCCGTCCTGAGATCAGCACTGGACACCAGGAGCGAGGAGTACCGGCGCAACCGGGCCGCCCAGCTCGAAGCGATCGCCGCGCTCGACGCGGAGCTGGAGAAGGTCGTCGCCGGCGGTGGCGAGCGGTACGTGGCCCGGCACCGCGAGCGCGGGAAGCTCCCGGTCCGGGAACGCCTGGAGCTGTTGCTCGACCCGGACTCGCCGTTCCTGGAGCTGTCCGCGCTCGCCGCCTGGGGCACCGGGTTCACCGTCGGGGCGTCGCTGCTCACCGGGATCGGCGTCGTGTCCGGCGTGGAGTGCATGGTGATCGCGCACGACCCGACGGTGCGCGGCGGCGCGATGAACCCGTACTCGCTGCGCAAGTCGCTGCGGGCCCTGGAGATCGCCCGGACCAACCGGCTGCCGGTGATCAACCTGGTCGAGTCCGGCGGCGCCGACCTGCCCACCCAGGCGGAGCTGTTCGTGCCCGCCGGCCGGATCTTCCACGAGCTGACCGAGCTGTCGTCGCTGGGCATCCCGACGGTCGCGCTGGTCTTCGGCAACTCCACCGCAGGCGGTGCGTACGTGCCGGGGATGTGCGACCACGCCGTGCTCGTCGACAAGGGGGCGAAGGTGTTCCTCGGCGGGCCGCCGCTGGTCAAGATGGCCACCGGGGAGGACGCCGACGACGAGTCGCTCGGCGGTGCCGAGATGCACTCGCGGGTGTCCGGGCTCTCCGACCACTTCGCCGTCGACGAGCCGGACGCCATCCGGATCGGCCGCGAGATCGTCGCCCGGTTCAACTGGCGCAAGCTGGGCCCGGCACCGTCGTACCCGCAGGCGGCCCCGCTGCACGACCCGGAGGAGATCCTCGGGCTGCTCCCGCCGGAGTCGAAGGTGCCCTTCGACCCGCGGGAGGTGCTGGCCAGGGTCGTCGACGGCTCCGAGTTCGACGAGTACAAGGCCCTCTACGGGACCTCGCTGGTCACCGGCTGGGCGAGCGTGCACGGCTACCCGGTCGGTGTGCTCGCCAACCATCGCGGCGTGCTGTTCAGCGAGGAGGCGAAGAAGGCGAGCGAGTTCATCCAGCTCGCGAACCAGACCGACACCCCGCTGCTGTTCCTGCAGAACACCACCGGGTACATGGTCGGCGCCGACTACGAGCAGGGCGGCATCATCAAGGACGGCGCCAAGATGATCAACGCGGTGACCAACTCGACGGTGCCGCACCTCACGATCAACATGGCGTCGTCGTTCGGGGCCGGGAACTACGGGATGTCGGGCCGGGCGTTCGACCCGCGGCTGATCTTCGCCTGGCCGTCGGCCAAGCTCGCCGTGATGGGTGCCGCCCAGCTGGCCGGGGTGCTGTCCATCGTCGGACGGGCGTCCGCACGGTCCCAGGGCAAGGCCTACGACGAGGAGGCCGACGCGGCCCGCACCGCTGCGATCGAGGCCCAG
Source organism: Pseudonocardia sp. NPDC049635 (assembly GCF_040659795.1). Classification (NCBI taxonomy): domain Bacteria; kingdom Bacillati; phylum Actinomycetota; class Actinomycetes; order Pseudonocardiales; family Pseudonocardiaceae; genus Pseudonocardia; species Pseudonocardia sp. NPDC049635. The sequence continues at coordinate 21,773 of NZ_JBFAON010000017.1, read as the reverse complement.
ATCGAGGCCGAGTCGCACGCGTTCCACATCACCGCCCGGCTCTACGACGACGGCGTCGTCGATCCCCGCGACACCCGCACCGTGCTGGGGATGTCGCTGTCCGCGGTGCACAACCAGACGATCGAGGGGCGCCGCGGCTTCGGCGTCTTCCGGATGTGAGCGCCGAGATGATCGAGAAGCTGCTCGTCGCCAACCGTGGCGAGATCGCCACTCGGGTGCAGCGCACCGCGCACCGGCTCGGCATCGGCACCGTCGCGGTGTTCTCCGACGCCGACTCCGACGCCGCGTTCGTGCGCGACGCCGACGAGGCCGTGCGGCTGCCCGGCACCGCCCCCGCGGACACCTACCTGCGCGGCGACCTGGTGATCGCCGCGGCGCTGGCGACCGGCGCCGACGCCGTCCACCCCGGGTACGGGTTCCTGTCCGAGAACGCCGGCTTCGCCCGGGACTGCGCCGCGGCCGGGCTGACGTTCGTCGGGCCCGCGCCCGAGGCGATCGCGGCGATGGGTTCCAAGGTGGAGGCGAAGGCGCTGATGGAGGCCGCCGGGGTGCCGGTGCTGCCCGGTGTCACCGTCGCCCCGGACACCGACCTGGCGGCCGCCGGGGAGCGACTCGGCTTCCCGCTGCTGGTCAAGGCCGCCTACGGCGGTGGCGGGCGCGGCATGCGGGTGGTCGGCGACCCGGCCGACCTGGCGGGCGCCGTCGAGTCCGCCCGGCGCGAGGCGACGGGCGCGTTCGGTGACGGGTCGGTCTTCCTGGAGCGCTACCTGGTCGATCCGCGGCACGTCGAGGTGCAGATCCTCGGCGACGGCCACGGCACCGTGGTGCACCTGTTCGAGCGCGAGTGCTCGATCCAGCGGCGGCACCAGAAGATCGTCGAGGAGTGCCCGTCGCCCGCGGTCTCCGAGGCGTTGCGCGCCGAGCTGGGCGCGGCCGCCGTCGCGGCCGGGAAGGCGATCGGCTACACCGGCGCCGGCACCGTCGAGTTCGTGCTGACCGGGCAGGAGTTCTACTTCCTCGAGGTCAACACCCGGTTGCAGGTCGAGCACCCGGTCACCGAGCTCGTCACCGGGCTGGACCTGGTCGAGCAGCAGCTGCGGATCGCCGAGGGCGCTCCGCTCGGCCCCGACGTGCGGGACGCGACGATCACCGGGCACGCGATCGAGGCCCGCCTCTACGCCGAGGAGGTCACCGCCGAGGGCTACCTCCCGGCCACCGGCACCCTGCACCGCTTCGACGTGCCCGGTGACGTCCGGGTCGACTCCGGCGTCGGCACCGGCTCGGTCGTCTCGCCGCACTACGACCCGATGCTGGCGAAGGTGATCGCGCACGCCCCCACCCGCGACGGCGCGGCCCGCACGCTCGCCCGGGCGCTGTCCGGGGCGGCGCTGCACGGTGTCACCACCAACCGGGACCTGCTCGTCGGGATCCTGCGGGCACCGGAGTTCCTGGCCGGTGACACCGACACCGGGTTCCTGGTCCGGCACGACCCGGTCGCCCTCGGCGCGGGCACGCTCGCTGCCGGGGGGCACCGGCACGCCGCGGCGGCGGCGCTGGCCGCGCAGGCGCAGCACCGGCGGGCCGCGCGGGTGCTGGGCGGGATGCCCTCGGGCTGGCGCAACGTCGGCGGGGCGTTCCAGCGGATCGCCTACCGGTTGGGGGACCGCGAGCTGCCGGTCGCCTACCGGTTCCGCCGGGACGGGCTGGACCTGCGGGTCGACGACGAGCCGCTGGATCTGACGCCGGTGTCGGTCACCCCGGACGTGGTGGTCACCGAGATCGACGGTGTCCGGCGGACCCACCGCGTGCACCGCGCCGCCGGGATGTCCTACGTGGACGGACCGGACGGCTCCGTGGCGCTGCAGGAGCTGCCCCGGTTCGCCGACCCGCACGCGATCACCCGTGCCGGCTCGCTGCTCGCCCCGATGCCCGGGTCGGTGGTACGGGTACTGGCCGAGGTGGGGCACGGCGTCACCGCCGGGCAGCCGCTCGTCGTGCTGGAGGCGATGAAGATGGAGCACACGATCGTCGCGCCCGCCGACGGCGTCCTCGGCGAGCTCCGGGTCGGGTCCGGCGACCAGGTCGACTCCGGGCAGCTACTGGCCGTCGTCGAGGAGCCCGGATCATGATCCGCGTCCTGGGAGTCCTCGTGCCCGTACCGCGCCGCCACACTCCCGAGACGGGGATCATGGAATGAACATCGCGACCCTGCTGCGCCGTTCCGCGCTCGACCACCCGTCCTCGACGGCGGTGGCGCTGGACGACACCGAGCTCAGCTACGCCGCCCTCGTCGAGCGGGCCGCCCGGTTCGCGGGCCACCTGCACGGGCGCGGCACCTCGCCCGGTGACCGGATCGGGTTCTTCCTGCCCAACCATCCCGACTACCTGGCCGGGCTGCTCGGCGCCTGGCAGGCCGGGGCGGTCGCGGTCCCGCTGAACGCGCTGTTCCCGGACTCCGCGCTACGGCACGCGATCACCGACTCGGGGCCCGACCTGCTGGTGCTGCCCGAGTCCGAGGTCGAGCGGGTCCGCGGCCTCGTACCCGGCGTCGACCTGCTCACCCTGGGACCGGCGTTCGACGCCGCGGTCGGCGCCGCAGGGCCCGCGCCCGGTGTGACGCCCCGCCTCGACGGCGACGACGCCCTGGTCATGTACACCTCGGGGTCGACGGGCGTCCCCAAGGGCGTCCGGCAGACCCACCGCAACACGCTCGCGCAGGTCGAGGGTGTCATCGACCTCTACGGGATCACCGCCGAGGACCACGTGCTGAACTGCATGCCGCTGTTCCACGTCGGTGGTCTGCAGCTGGCGAGCCTGCCGGTGCTGGCCCGCGGCGGCCGGATCACCTTCATGCCGCGCTGGGACGCCACGGTCTGGCTGGACCTCGCGCAGCGACTGCGACCCACCTACGGCGGGCTGATCTCGACGATGATGATCGACGTCGGGAACCGGACGGTCGACGCACCGGTCGTGCTCGACTCGTTCCGGATCTGCATGTTCGGCGGCTCGCGCACCCCGACCGCGGCGATCGACCGGTTGCGCGAGGGCACCGGCATCGAGGGCACCGAGATCTACGGGCAGACCGAGCAGAGCGGGCTGGTCGTCTCCTACGCGCCCGGTGAACCGCGCCGGCCCGGGTCCATGGGCCGCCCGCTCGAGCAGGTCGTGCGGACCCGGCTGGTGTCCCCGGCCACCGGTGGCGACGTCACCGGTCCGGGTGAGGTCGGCGAGCTCTGGGTGCGCGGCGACGCCGTCACCCCCGGTTACCGCAACCTGCCGGAGCTGACCGCGCAGCGCTGGAACGACGGCTGGTTCCGCACCGGTGACCTGATGTCGCACGACGACGACGGTTACCTGTACTACGTCGACCGGATCGACGACATGATCGTCTCCGGCGGGGAGAACGTGTTCCCGCAGATGGTCGAGGAGCACCTGGCCGCGCATCCCGATCTCGCCGAGGTCGCGGTGATCGGCACCGCCCACGAGCGGTGGGTCGAGCAGGTCACCGCCGTCGTCGTCGCCAACCGGCCCGGGGTCACCGCCGAGGAGATCGCAGCCTGGTGCGCCACCCACCCGGACCTGCGCGGCATCGCCCGGCCCCGGCGGATCGAGGTGGTCGAGGAGCTGCCGCGCACCGGCAGCGGCAAGCTCGACCGGCCGACGCTGCGGGAGCGGTTCCGGTGAGCGTGCCCGGTGTGCGTTACGAGGTCGTCGACCGCGTCGCCTGGCTGACCATCGACCACCCGGATGCCCGCAACGCGCTGTCCGCCGCGGTCCGCGCCGGGTTGTGGGCCGGGGTGCGCCGGTTCGTCGACGACGGGTCGGCGGCGGTGCTGGTGCTGACCGGTGCGGGGGAGCGGGCGTTCTGCGCGGGCGGCGACCTCAAGGAGATGGCCGCGGAGCGGCTCGAGGTGCCACCGCCGGACTTCCTGCCCCAGTTCGGGCGCAACATCGACGTGCCGAAGCCGACGATCGCTGCGGTCAACGGCGTCGCCTACGCCGGCGGGTTCCTGCTCGCCCAGCAGTGCGATCTCGTCGTCGCCGCCGAGCACGCCCGGTTCGCCGTGACCGAGGTGAAGGTCGGCCGCGGTGCACCGTGGGCGGCTCCGCTGTCCTGGCTGGTCCCGCCCCGTGTGGCGATGGAGATCCTGCTGACCGGTGACCCGGTCGACGCGCCCCGGGCGCTGCAGGTCGGCCTGGTCAACGACGTCGTCCCGGCCGCGGGGCTGCGGGCACGGGTCCAGGAGCTGGCGAGCCGGATCGCGGCCAACGCGCCGCTGTCGGTGCGGGCGGCGAAACGCACCGCGTACCTGTCGGCGTCGCACCCGCGGGACGAGGCGTACGCGCGGGCCGAGGAGATCTGGGCGCCGGTGTACGCGTCGTCCGACGCTCAGGAAGGGCCCGCCGCGTTCCGCGACCGCCGCACCCCGGTCTGGAAGGGAGCCTGATGCCGATCTCGATGGAGGCACTCGCCGACGATCTCGCGGCCGAGTCCGCGGTGCTGCGGGAGCTGCTCGCGCCACTGCCCGATCCGGACTGGCGCCGGGACACCCCGGCCGCCGGCTGGACGATCGCCGACCAGGTCTCGCACCTCGCACACTTCGACGACGTCGCGGTCCGCTCGGCCGTCGACCCGGACGGGTTCACCGCGGAGCGGGACCGGATCGTCGCCGGCGGCGGGATCGACCCGGACGCGATCGCCGCGTCGTACCGGGAGCTGTCCGGTGCGGCCCTGCTGGCCTGGTTCGACGACGCCCGCGGACGCCTGCTGGTGGTGTTCCGCGGGTTCGACCCGGGCCTGCGGGTGCCGTGGTTCGGGCCGCCGATGAGCGCGGCGTCCTCGCTGACCGCTCGGATCATGGAGACCTGGGCGCACGGCCAGGACGTCGCCGACACGCTCGGCGTCGTCCGCGAGCCCACCGGCCGGTTGCGGCACGTCGCGCACATCGGCGTCGGCGCGCGGGTGTTCAGCTTCGCGGTGCACGGCCGCCCGGTCCCCGAGGAGCCGGTCCGGGTGGAGCTCACCGGCCCGGCAGGCGAGGTCTGGACCTGGGGCCCGGACGAGGCCGCCGACCGCGTCACCGGCCCGGCGCTCGACTTCTGCCTGGTCGTCACCCAGCGCCGGCACCGCGACGACGTCGATCTCACGGTCACCGGCCCGGCCGCGACGGCCTGGATGGAGATCGCGCAGGCCTTCGCCGGGGCGCCCGGCACCGGACGCGAGCGGGGTGCGTACAGGTGAGCAGAGCAGTGCGGATCGGCAACGTGTCCGGGTTCTACGGCGACCGGATCGACGCCGCGCGGGAGATGGTCGATGCGGGCGACGTCGACGTCGTCTGCGGCGACTACCTCGCCGAGCTGACCATGCTGATCCTGGCGAAGGCGCAGGCCCGCGACGGCGGCGTCGGCTACGCGCGGACGTTCCTCACCCAGGTCGAGCAGATCCTCGCCGGATGCGCCGAGCGCGGCATCCGGATCGTCGCCAACGCCGGCGGGCTCGACCCGGCCGGGCTGGCCGGAGCGGTCCGGGCGGTCGCCGCGGCGCAGGGCGTCACGGTGCGGGTCGCCCACGTCGAGGGCGACGACCTGCGCGGGGACCTGTCCGCGATCGTCCCGGCGGTCGAGGGGACACCGGTCTCGGCGAACGCCTACCTCGGTGCGTGGGGAATCGCCGAGGCGCTCGCGGCAGGTGCCGACGTGGTGGTCACCGGGCGGGTCACCGACGCCTCGCTGGTCGTCGGGCCCGCGGCCTGGTGGCACGGCTGGGCGCGCGAGGACTGGGACGCGCTGGCCGGCGCCGTCGTCGCCGGGCACGTGATCGAGTGCGGCCCGCAGGCGACCGGCGGCAACTACCCGTTCCTGGACGAGATCACCGACCGCCGTTACCCGGGCTTCCCGATCGCCGAGGTCGCGGCCGACGGCAGCTCGGTGATCACCAAGCCGGAGGGCACCGGTGGTCTGGTGTCCGTCGGCACCGTCACCGCCCAGCTGCTCTACGAGATCGGCCCGCCCGCCTACCTCGGGCCGGACGTCACCGCGCACTTCGACACGATCCGGCTGGAGCAGGCCGGGGAGCACCGGGTCGCGATCGACGGGGTGCGCGGCAGCCCACCGCCGGAGACCCTGAAGGTCGCGCTCAACGACGTCGGCGGCTACCGCAACACGATGACCCTGGTGCTGACCGGGCTGGAGGTGGAGGCCAAGGCGGCGTGGGCGAAGGAACTGCTGTTCGGGATCCTGGACCGGGACGCCTTCGACGACGTCGACGTCCGTCTGCTGCGCTTCGACCACCCCGACGCCGGGTCCAACCCGGAGGCGACCGCACACCTGCGGATTACCGTGAAGGGCGCCGACCGGCGACTGGTCGGACGCACCTTCTCGAACGCGACCATGCAGCTCGCGCTCGGTGGCTACGCCGGTTTCCACACCACCACCCCACCGACCGACGCGACCGCGTTCGGGATCTACCGGCCCGCCGCGGTGTCCCGCGACGCGGTGGCGCACACCGTCGTGCTGCCCGACGGGACCCGCCGGAGGGTCGCCGACCCACCGGTACGGCGACCTGCTCCGCCCGTCGCCCCGCTGCGCGGTGGTGCGCCGAGCGGTGCGGGAGCTGTCCCGGTCCCGCCGCGCGGTGCGGGAGATGCCCCGGCGGCGCCGCGCGGGGACGAGCAGAGCGGTGCGGGAGCCGCCCCGGCCGCGCAGCGCGCGGGCGAGCCGGGCGGGGGGCGCACGCGGCGGGTGCCGCTCGGCGCGGTCGCGGGGGCGCGCTCGGGGGACAAGGGCGGTGACGCGAACATCGGGGTCTGGGCCCGCGACCGCCCCGGCCACGAGTGGCTGGCGGCGCTGCTCACCCCACGGCGGGTCCGCGAGCTGCTCGGCCCGGAGGCCGCCGACCTCGACGTCACGGTGTTCGACCTGCCCAACCTGCACGCGGTCAACGTCGTCGTGCACGGCCTGCTCGGGGACGGTGTGGCCTCGTCCACCCGTCCGGACCCGCAGGCCAAGGGGCTCGGCGAGTACCTGCGCAGCCGGGTGGTGGACGTGCCGGAGCACCTGTTGGCGGAGTGAGGCGGCTCGGCGGCGCGGTCACCGGACGAGCCGCGTCCTCACCTGCCCTCCACCCGGGCGGCGAGCCGGTATCCGACGCCGCGGACGCTGCGGACCATCGAGCGGTGCCCCAGCTTGCCGCGCACCGCGGAGACGTGGACGTCGAGGGTGCGTGAGTCGGCGACCCAGCTGCTGCCCCACACCTGCTCGGCGATGACCTCCCGGGACACCACCCGCCCGGTGGCCCGCACCAGCAGCACCAGCAGGTCGAACTCCTTGCCCGACAACTGCTCGGGCGCGGGATCGGCCTGTCCGTGCGGGACCGAGGGGACGACCCGGCGCAGCTGCAGGTGCAGCACCGCCGCGGTGCGCGGCGGGTCGGTCCCGTCCTCGGGATACAGGTAGACGGCCCCCGGCGGCCCGTCCCGGTGGCCGGTGCGGCGCAGCACGGCCCGCACCCGAGCCAGTAGTTCGCGCATGCCGAACGGTTTGACGACGTAGTCGTCGGCGCCCGCCTCCAGGCCCTGCACCCGCAACGCGGCATCGGCCCGGGCGGTGACCAGGATGACCGGGGTGTCGGAGTGCCTGCGGATCGAGCGGATGAGGGCGGCGCCGTCACCGTCGGGCAGCGTCCGGTCCAGCAGGACCAGATCGGGCGGCTCCCGGCGGAACGCGTCGTAGGCGTCGGCCACCGTCCGCGCCCGGTCGACCCGGAACCCGTTGAGCCGCAGGGCGTCGGCCATCGCCGCCGCGACCCCCTCGTCGTCCTCGACGAGGAGCACCCGGCTGGGTCTCATCCCTTCGCCCCCCGGCGAGTGTTAGGCCAACGCAAGTTCTTGCCGTGCAGTGCCCTGCCCAGTGTGACGCAGGCCCTAGCGTCCGCCGCCATGGTGCAGGCAGGGGCGCGGCACACCGGCGAGGACGACCACGGTGACGCCGGCGACGCCCGTGGGGCCCGGGACGAGGTGCCGACCGCCGAGCTCGACGACGAGCGGCCGGGCAGGGTCCTGCGCGGCCCGGTGAGCCTGCTGGTCGGTCTCGTCTGTGCCGCGGTGTCGGTGTTCGCGATCGTGCAGGTCCTCGATCCGCTCACCCGCGGCATCCAGTTCTATCTGATGATCTTCCTGGCGGCGACGCTACCGCTGGTGTTCCTGACCTACCGCGCCGGTCTGCCCGCCCGGCTGCGCGGCCACCGCAGGCTCGGGGCGTGGCTCGACGGCGAGTCGCCCGGTGCGCTCGACCGGACGCTCGCCGTCGTGGCGCTGCTGGTCGCGACCTACCCGATGCTGCCGTTCCCGGTCCTCGGCGGCGGCGGCGGTTTCGACGCCTTCCTGGACCGCCAGGGCCTGCTCCTGCCCGTGGACGTGATCGCCGGTGGCCTGCTGACCCTGCTGGTGCTGGAGGCGTGCCGACGCACTACGGGCTGGATCCTCCCGGCGATCTGCCTGGTGTTCCTCGGATACGGCTACTACGGCGGGCTGCTACCGCAGGGCTGGGAGATCGCCCACCGCGGCCTCGACTTCTCCCAGATCGTCAACGCCCTCTACAACGACGCCTCCGGGTTCTACGGCACACCGCTGGCGGTCGCCGCGTCGTACATCGTGCTGTTCACCCTCTACGGGGTGGTCCTGGAGTTCTCCGGCGCCGGCCGGTTCTTCGTGGACCTGTCGCTGGGCCTGACCGGCCGGTCGAGCGGTGGGCCCGGCCGGGCGGTGACGATGTCGGGCTTCCTGCTGGGCACGGTCTCCGGCTCCGGTGCGGCCACCACCGTGACCCTGGGCTCGGTCGCCTGGCCGGTGCTGCGCCGTGCCGGGTACCCGCGCGAGGTGGGCGGCGGGCTGCTGGCCGCCGCCGGGATCGGCGCGATCCTGTCCCCGCCGACGCTCGGCGCGGCGGCGTTCATCATCGCCGAGTACCTGGCGGTGCCCTACCTGCAGGTCCTGGTCTGGGCGGTGATCCCCAGCGTGCTGTACTACCTCGGCATCGTGCTCGCCGTGGAGATCGGGGCGCGCCGGCTGCGCACCCGGGCCGTCGACGCCGGTGTGCCCCCGGCCGGCCGCACCCTGCTCCGCTACGGCTACCACCTGGTGTCGCCGGCGGTCATGGTGGGCGCGCTGGTGATGCACGTGTCCGCGCCCCGCGCGGTCCTGCTGGCGACGCTCACCGCCTTCCTGCTCTCCTTCCTGGACCGCAGCAGGGCGATGAGTCCGTCCGGGATCTACCGGGCCCTCGCCGGCGGTGCCCGGGCGGTGCTCCCGGTCGTCGCGGTGTGCGCAGCGGCCGGGATCATCACCGCGACCGTCACCAGGACCGGTCTCGGTCTGCAGACCGCGTCGCTGCTCGTCCGCGGGGCGGAGCAGCTCGGCGCCGGCAACCCGGTCGCGGTGCTGCTGCTGACCGTGCTGTTCGCGGCGCTGGCCGTGTCGCTGCTCGGTCTGGCGGTCCCCGTCACCGCCTCGTTCATCATCAGCTGGGTCGTCATCGGCCCGGCACTGATCGAGCTCGGGGTCGGCGCACCGCAGGCGGCGATGTTCATCTTCTACTTCGCCGTGCTGTCCGAGGTGACCCCGCCGACCGCGCTCGCCGCCGTCGCCGCCGCCGCGATCACCGGCGGCAACGCCATCGGCACCATGTGGCAGACGTTGCGCGTGACCCTGCCCGCCTTCCTGGTGCCGATCGCGATCGTCGCCACCCCGGCCGGGCAGGGCGTCCTGCTGCAGGGCGACCTGCTCACGATCCTCGGCGCGTTCGCGGCGTGCGCGTGCGCGGTGGCGGCACTCGCCGGGGTCACCGGCGGCTGGATCGTCGGGCCCGCCACCGGCCCGGAACGACTGCTGCTCACCCCCGCCGCACTTCTCCCGCTCTACCTGCACCCGCTGACCGCGGCGATCGGGGCCGGTTTCGCCGTCCTCGCCGTCGGGGTCCATCTCGTCCGACGTACCCGAACCCCGAAGGAGCCGACCGTATGAAGCCCAACCGCGTGTGGGGCCTCGCCGCCACTGTGTCGGTGCTCGTGCTGATCGCCGCGTGCGGTGGTCAGCAGAACACCGTGTCCACCGAACTCGCCGCGGACCCGGGTTCCTGCGAGGTCACCCGGCCGACCCGCATCTCCATCGCCACCGGCAACGCCAGCGGCGTGTTCTACGCACTCGGCGGCGGGATGGCCGAGGCGCTCGGCCGGTCCACCGGCGGCACGGTCCGGGCGAACGCCGCCGAGACCGGTGCCTCGGTGCAGAACATCGAACAGCTCGGCACCGGTGACTACCAGGTCGCCTTCTCCACCGCCGACACCGCCGTCGACGCGGTCACCGGCACCGGCAGCTTCGCACCGGACCGGCGCGACGTCGTCGCGCTCGCCCGGCTCTACACCAGCACCGTCCAGGTCGTGGTCCGCAACGACCGGGCCATCGGATCGCTCGCCGACCTGGCCGGCAAGCGAGTCTCCACCGGTTCCCCCCGGTCGGGCACCGAGGTGGTGGCCAACCGCCTGTTGGAGACGGCGAACGTGACCGCGCACGCCCAGCGGCTCGATCTGGGCACCAGCGTCGACGGCCTCCGGGACGGTTCGCTGGACGCGCTGATCTGGGTCGGCGGCCTGCCGACACCGGCGCTGATCGACCTGTTCTCCTCGGCCGGCGACCAGGTGTCGATGCTCGACATCTCCGCGACGCTGCCGGCGATGCGACGCCTCAACGGTGCCTACGAACCGGGCGGTGTCCCGGCGGAGGTGTACGGCACGGGGTCGTCCACACCGAGCATCGCGGTGGGGAACGTGTTGCTGGCCCGGTCCGACATCGACCCGGCGCTCTCCTGCGTCGTCACGAGGACGCTGCTGGAGAACCTCGACGAGCTGGCCGCGGTGAACCGGGCGGCCGCCGAGATCACGATCGAGACGATCGCCGACACCGGTGAGGTGCCGCTCGCCCCCGGTTCCCGGCGTGCGGTGGAGAGCCTGCGCTGACCGGGCCCGCGCCGCGTCGGACGACGCGCACCACGCTCCCGGGCGCACCGGCCAGTCAGCTCGGCGGGACCGGCCCGAGTTCGTGGAGCAGTCCCGCGACCCGCTGCCCCTCGGCGGCCAGGAACCGGTCGAACTCCGCGCCGGGCAGCCACGCGTCCCGCCACCCGTTGGTCCGCAGCGTGGCCCGCCACTCGGGGGTGTCGCGCAGCCGGGCGAAGACCTGCTCCAGGCGGCTCCGTGCCTCGGCGGACAACCCGGGTGGGGCGACCACCCCGCGCCAGTTCGCGAACTCGACGTCCACCCCTGCCTCGCGCAGCGTGGGGGCGTCGACCCCGGGGACGCGGTCGCCGTCGGTGACCGCGAGCACCCGCAGGTCACCGGCGTCGATCTGGTCGGCGAACTCGCCGAGGCCGGACACGGCGACCTCGACCTCACCGCCGAGCAGGGCGGCGAGCAGGTCCCCTCCGCCGTCGTGGGTCAGGTAGTCGACCCGTGCCGGATCGACCCCGGCGCCGCGTGCGAGCGCCATCGTCGCCAGGTGGTCCGGGCCACCCGGGGTGGAGCCACCGCCGAACCGGACCGCGGACGGATCGGCCCGCCAGGCGTCGAGCAGGGCGTGCACGTCACCGATGGGCGAGTCCCCCGGCACGACGACGATCTCGCTCTCCTCGACGAGCCGGGCGATCGGCGTGGTGTCGCCGAGCGTGACCGGGGCGCCCCGGGAGGCGGCCGCTCCGACCACACCCAGGCCGGCGCTCATCACCAGCCGCTCGTTGCCGGCCTCGCTGATCGTCCGCCCCAGTCCGGCGACCCCGCCGTTGCCGGGCAGGTTGAACACCTCCACCGGCCCGGCGATCCCGCTGTCCTCCAGCGCCTTCGCCGTGCTGCGGGCGGTGACGTCGAATCCACCGCCGGGCGTGTTCGGCACCAGGATCCGCAACCCGTGCAGCGGGGCGCCCGCCGGGTCGAACGCCGTGGTGAGAGTGGGGACCGCCGGGACGGCGACCAGCGCGGCGGCAGCCAACAGCACCGTCACCAGCAGCGGGCGCAGCCGCCGCTGCCGCGTCGCGCGGTCGGCGACGGGACGCTCGACCGTCGCCGTCCGGTCCATCGGTACCCCCGTCGTCACTGCCGGTGGCCGCAGTCTGTGCGCCCCGGCCGACCCGCGCCAGCCCGGCGCGACGGTGGGTCCGGGCCGGGCGTGTCGCACTAGTCTGGGCGGGTGCAACGACGCGGGAGCCAGGGGCCGTTGGCGCGCCAGTTCCTGGTGTGGCAGCTGGTGGTGGTCGTGGTGCTGCTCGGCGCGGTCGCCGTGCTGGCTGCGGTGCAGTCCGCCGAGTCGTTCCGGGAGACCCAGGGCCGGCGGATGCTCTCGGTCGCCGAGGACGTCGCGTCCGTGCCGACCGTGCGGGCCGCCCTGCAGGACGCCCGCTACGACCTGCTCCCGGCATTCGCCCGCAGCGCGGAGAACCTGTCCGGTGCCGACGGGATCGAGATCGTCGATGCCGGCCTGATCGTGCGCACCTCCCCGGATCCGGCACGGGTCCGCCACCGGTTCGACCCGGGGGAGGGCACGGCCCGGGCCGGGCGGGCGTGGGTGGGTAACCCGGACGGTCGCACCGTCGTCGCCCAGGTGCCGGTGATCGGTGACGAGGGCACCGTCGTCGGGCTGGTCTCGGCCGGCATCCGGGCGCCGGCGCTGTGGTCGTACCTGGCCGGGTCGCGCGCCGAGTCGGTGGCACTGCTCGGTCTGGCGCTCGGGGTCGGGGTCGCCGGATCGCTGCTGCTCGCCCGGCGGGTGCGGCGCCAGACCCTCGGATTGGAGCCGGCCGAGATCGTGGAGCTCGTGCAGCGCCGCGAGGCGATGCTGCTCGGGATCAAGGAGGGCGTGGTCGGACTGGACAACGGGGACCGCATCACGCTGCTCAACCCGGTCGCGCGCGAGCTGCTGGAGCTGCCGACCGCCCGGCCCGGTGACCACGTCGCCGATCTCGGGCTCGACGAGCGGCTGCGCGAGGTCCTGACCGGGACCGCGGACGGTGAGGACCAGCTCGTGCTGCGCGGCACCCGGGCGCTGGTGCTCAACCGGATGCCGGTCCGCCTCGACGGCAGGAAGGTCGGCGCCGTCGTCACGCTGCGGGACCGGACCGAGCTGACCACGCTGCAGCAGCGCCTCGACACCTCGCACACCGTCACCGACACGCTGCGGGCACAGGCCCACGAGTTCTCGAACCGGCTGCACACCATCGCCGGGCTGACCGAACTGGGCGAGCACGAGGAGGTGCGCCGGTTCGTCTCCGGGATCGTCGCCGCCACCGAGGGCTGGCGCCGGGAGGTGTCGGCCCGGGTCGGCGACCCGGCGGCGGCGGCGCTGCTGGTCGCGAAGAACAGCCAGGCCACCGAACGCGGGGTGGAACTCGTGCTGTCGCCGGGCTGCCGGCTGGCCCCGACCACCGCGGAGCGGGACCCGGGCCTGTCCGGGGACCTGGTCACGGTGCTGGGGAACCTGATCGACAACGCGATCGACGCGACCGCCGGTGCCGGCGGGCGGAGCCGGGTGGAGGTCGGGCTGGACGGGGGCGGTGAGAACGGGATACGGGTCGTGGTCCGTGACTCCGGCCCGGGAGTGGCCTCCGAGCTGGCCGAGGAGGTGTTCCGGGCCGGGTTCAGCACCAAGGCCGCGGAGATCGGTGGTCGCGGCCTCGGCCTTGCGCTGGCCCGCCAGGCCTGCTTGCGCAGGGGTGGCACGATCGCGGTCCGGGACGCGGCACCGGGCTGGTCGGGTGCGGTGTTCGAGGCGACGTTGCCGCTGATGCCGATGGAGGTACGGACGTGAGGGTCCTGGTCGTCGACGACGACTTCATGGTCGCCAAGGTCCACTCGGGGTACGTGGAGCGCATCGAGGGCTGCACGGTGGTCGCGGTCGCCCACCGCGGCGAGGAAGCCGTGGAGCTGGCGACGCAGCTGCGGCCGGATCTGGTGCTGCTGGACGTCCACCTGCCCGACATGTCCGGACTCGGGGTGCTGTCGCGGCTCCGCACCGGGATGCCGGACGACCCGTTCGTACTGGTCGTGACGGCGTCGGACGATCCGGCCACGGTCGCGGCCGCGTTGCACGGCGGGGCGCTGCACTACCTGGTGAAGCCCTTCGACTCGGCGGCGCTGGCCGCCCAGGTGCACCGGGCGTCGCAGATCCGGCGGGACCTGGACCGGGTCCGCGACCAGGCCGACATCGACCGGATCTTCGGCGGCGGCGGGACGGCCCAGACCGGTGGCCGGGAGCGCATGCCGAAGGGGCTCACCACACCGACCGCCGAGCTGGTGGCGCGCACCCTGCGTGAACACGGCGCCGACCAGTCGGCGTCGGAGTGCGCGGAGGCCGCCCAGCTGTCCCGGGTCAGCGCCCGACGCTACCTGGAGCACTTCGTCTCGACCGGTGTGGTGACGGTGCGGCTGCGCTACGGCGGCACCGGCCGCCCGGAGCGCCGCTACCGCTGGGTGGGCTGAGGACGCTCCGGGGCACCGGCCCGGGCCGCGTGGTCCAGCAGCAGCGCGGCCACCGGCTCGTGCACGACGGCGGGCAGCAGGTGCCCCATCCCCTCGACCGTGGCCAGCCGCGCGGCCGCGCCGATCCGCGCGGCCAGCAGCCGTGCGTGCGGCGGCGGATGGACCGGGTCCTCGGGGCCCTCGACGACCAGGGTCGGCACCGCGATCCGGCTCAGCTCGTCGCCGCGGTCGAGACCGGCCGGATCGGCCTCGGTGGCGTGGGCGGTCGACGGCTCGATCCGGCCGGAGTGCGCGATCACCTCCCGTTCCAGGGCGGCGTGCTCGGCCCGGTCGAACGGCAGGACGGTGCCGCACAGCCGGCGCCGGAACTCGACCCGCCAGGCCAGCTCACCGCGCTCGTCGCGCGGGTCGTGCACCTCCTGCCGCATCCGCAGCACGTCGCGCGACGGCCCGGGCAGCTCGTCGTCGCCGGAGGCGGGCGCGCCGGGCGTACCGAGGGGGGCCGTGCACAGCAGCGCGGCGCTCGCCAGCCGGTCCGGGGCGTCGAGCGCGAGCAGCTGCACCAGCTGCCCGCCCAGTGCCGCGCCGACGGCGTGCGCCCGGTCGATCCCGCAGGCGTCGAGCACCCGCAGCGCGTCACCGGCGAGATCGGCGAGCCGGTACGGGTGCTCGTCGAACAGGCGCGCCGAGCGCCCGGTGTCGCGGTGGTCGTAGCGGATCACCCGGTGCCGGGTGCGCAGCCGGTCGACCAGCGGATCCGGCCACCGGCCCGGACCGGTCTCGTCACCGCCCGCCACGAGCAGCACCGGCGCTGCGGCCGGAGCCCCCTGAACCGCCGGGAGATCCTCCACCCACACGGTCACGCCGGGCTCGACCTCGACCTCGCGCTGCACGGCCGAAGCCTGCCAAACGTCGTCGATGCCCCGTGCGGGCGGGTCACCGGCCCCGGACGTGCGACGGCCCGGACCACCTGTTGCAGGTCCGGGCCGTCGTGGGCGAACGGGTCAGGCGGCTCAGCCGACCTTCTCGATCAGTGCGGCGCGCTGACGCTCGCCGAGACCGGCGGCCCGGCGCGAGGCGTCGATGCCGGCCTCCTCCATCACCTTCGAGACCTTCGCCGGGCCCCAGCCCGGGACGCTCTTGAGCAGGTCGGCGACCTTGGTCTTGCCGACGATCTGGTCGGTCTTCGCGCGACCCAGCACCGCGGGGATCGTCTCCTCACCGCTGGCGATCTTGTCGCGGAGCTCCTTGCGGGCGGTGCGCGCGGCGGCCGCCTTCTTGAGGGCTTCGGCGCGCTGTTCCGGGGTCAGTGTGGGCAGGGCCATCGCTGACGCCTCCTCTCGGTTCCACGCGCCCCGTTCCGGGGCGGATTGGTATCGCGGATCGCGGTACAGACTGGCAGAGACACCCTCACGACCTGCCAGAACCCCCTCCGCGGGGCGTGTCGGGCCTGGTCGGGGGCTGCTCGCCGCAGCCGGCCGACCGCCCGCCGCCCCGGAACGGTGAACTCTGTTGTCGCAGGTCAGCGGCATGAAGGCGGGCCCGGCCCCGGGAGCCCGAGTGCGCGGCACAGCCCGGCGACGTCCCAGAGCGTCCGCACCTCGTCGATCCGGCCCTGCCGCACCCGTACCAGCGCCACCGCGGTCACCTCGGCGGGCCGGTGGGTGGGGGCGACGCCGGGCAGCAGCCAGGGCAGCTCCCGGTCGTGCACGAAGGAGAACCGTGTCTCGTCGGCGATCCGGCGCACGTCCAGCGTGCGGGACAGCCGGGTCCACGCCCACCGGTGCGGGAGGCCGGCCGCCATCGCGTCGAGATGGGCGAGGGCGGCGTCGCGGCCCGTCCCGCCCGCCCCGGTCGGGAGCTCGGTCCAGACGACGGCGTCGGCGAGCGCCGCGGCAGCGGGACCGGTGTCGCGCCGCTCGTGGAGCGCGGTGACGACCTCGTCCCAGGTCCGGGCGACGTCACGCATCAGTGTCTGCATGGCCGGGGTCACCCGGCCACGGTGCCACGGCGCGCCGCGGCCGGGAACGCCCGGACGCGCAGGTCGTCCGGGCGCCCGGCCGGGTCAGGCGGAGGCCGCCGGTCGCGGCACGGACCCGGACGTGGTGTTCGGGTCGATCTCGGGCCGGTGCTCGACGTTCTCGTGCGGGTGGGCGGAGTCGACCGCGCCCGCCCGGGAGTCCAGCGACCGCTCGTAGGACGCGGTGACGCTGATCAGCCGGTGCCCGCGGTGGCGTGCGTAGCGCAGCGACCGGACCCAGTTGAACAGGGTGCCGAGCCGGTTCCCCCAGCCGATGAGGAACGCGACGTGCACGTAGCACCACATCAGGTAACCGAGCCAGCCGGTGATCTTGACGCCGCGGACGTCGGCGACGGCCTCCCGGGCACCGATGGTGGCCATCGATCCCTTGTCGAAGTAGCGGAACGGGGCCGGGGTGGTGTCGTCGCCCTTGGCCCGGGCGGCGATGAGCTTGCCGACGTAGGTGCCCTGCTGCATCGCGACCTGGGCGACGCCGGGCAGCCGGTCGATGGTCGAGACCATGTCGCCGACGGCGAAGACGTCGTTGCGCCCGGGCAGGCTGCAGTCCGGGTCGACCGGCAGCCGCCCGGCCCGGTCCACCTCGGTGCCGGAGGCCTTGGCGAGCAGCTCGGCCAGCGGGGACGCCTGCACACCGGCCGCCCACACCTTGGTCCGCGCGGTGATGCGCTCCTCGCCGTTCGGGCCCTTCACGGTGATGGAGTCGGCGTCCATGTCGGTCGCCATCGTGTTCAGGCGGACCTCGATGCCCTTCGCCTCGAGGGTCTTCTTCGTGTAGCGCTGCAGCTTCTTCGCGAACGGCGGCAGCACGGCCGGGGCCGCGTCGAGCAGGATGATCCGCGCCCGACGGGTGTCGATGGCCCGGTACTCGCGGGGCAGCACGTACCGCGCCAGCTCGGACAGCTGGCCGGCCAGCTCGACACCGGTCGGGCCGGCACCGACGACCACGAAGGTCATCCAGGCCTGCTGCTCGGCCGGGTCGTCGGCCACCTCGGCGAGCTCGTAGGCGCCGAGGATGCGCGAACGCAGCAGCCGGGCGTCCTCGATGGTCTTCATGCCGGGGGCGTACTCGGCCCACTCCGGGTGCCCGAAGTAGGCGTGCGTGGCGCCGGCGGCAACCACCAGGGTGTCGTAGGGCAGGTCGATGTGCCTGCCGTCGGGGGCGGCCGCGCGCACGATCTTGGCGTCCAGGTCGATGTCACCGACCTCGGCGAGCAGCGTCCGGACGTTGGGCTGCTTCTTCAGCACCCGGCGCAGCGCCGGGGCGATCAGGCCGGGGGACAGGATCCCGGTCGCGACCTGGTAGAGCAGCGGCTGGAAGAGATGGTGGTTGGTGCGGTCGACGATGGTGATGTCGACGTCGGCGCCCTTGAGTGCCTTGGCGGCCTGCACACCGCCGAACCCGCCGCCGACGATCACGACCTTGTGCCGGTCCTGTCGTCCGTCGTGCACTGGCCTGCTCACTGGGTCCGCCCCTCGTAGGTCGCTCCGGTGCGCGGGGTGTCCGCGCCGTGCTCCACGGCCGGGTGTGGCTCCTCCCGTCCCGAGCGTGGGCGGTCCTGGTGAGTCGACGACGGTCGACAACGACGAGGGGCCGTCCGGCCAGTCCCCGACCGTACGAACACCCGCGCGACTGAGCAATTCGAAACGACCCGGAAACGCACCCCAGAGTCCGAACTCACACATCGATCACGCGCAAGCGACATGCGGTATCAACCGGGCGTGGGACCATGAAGTGCATGTGCGGGATCGTCGCCGCGTTCGGCGGCACAGCAGTGGGACGACCGAAGGACACCGAGAAGTACGAGCGGATGCTCGCCAGGGTGGCGCACCGCGGCCCCGACGACACCGGGATCCAGGTGGTGGGGAACTCCTGGCTCGGCCACCAGCGACTGTCGATCATGGACGTCAGCGGCGGACACCAGCCGATGTCCGATGCCGCCGAGACGGCCTGGATCGTCGGCAACGGCGAGATCTACAACCACGAGCGGATCAGCAAGGCCTTCCCGGACGGGACGGTGCGCACCAAGTCCGACACCGAGGCGGCGCTGCACGCGGTGATGTGGGACGGGCAGGTCGCCGTGGCCTCGCTGAACGGCATGTTCGCCGTGGCGATGGGCCGCAACGACGGCTCGGCGCTCGTCGCCAGGGACCCGTTCGGGGTGAAGCCGCTCTACTGGGTGCCGCCGGCCCAGCTCGCCGCGGGCGCGGGCGACACGATTCCCTACACCGGCCCGGACCCGCACGCGACCGTGCTGTTCGCCAGTGAGCTGCGGGCCTTCGACGAGTCCGACCGGCCCTACGTCGAGTCGTTCCCGCCCGGCTGCCTGTGGAGCCCGTCGTCCGGGCTCGTCCGGTTCGCCGACGCGGTGCCGGTCGAGGTCCGCCCGGCCCGGCGTGCCATCCGGCCCGGCTGGGACGACGCCGACCTCTCCCAGGTCCGCGAGGCCGTCATCTCCGCGGTGCGCCGCCGGATGATGTCCGACGTCGGGGTGGGCGTGTTCCTCTCCGGCGGCCTGGACTCGGCGCTGGTCGCGGCGATCGCCGCGCAGGAGTCCCGGGCCCGCGGCGAGCAGCTGCCGACGTTCGCCGTCGGCACCGAGGACTCCGGCGACCTCATCGCGGCCCGCAAGGTCGCCGCGCACATCGGGTCGGACCACCACGAGATCGTGGTGACCCCGCAGGACATCGGCGAGGCGCTCGACCACGCGGTCGAGGTCATCGAGCACTACGACCCGGCGCTGGTGCGCAGCGCGGTGCCGAACCTGATCCTGGCCCGCGAGGCGGCGAAGAAGGTCAAGGTCGTGCTGACCGGGGAGGGCGCCGACGAGCTGTTCGCCGGGTACGCCTACACCCACGGCCCGGAGTACGCCGACCCGGACACCCTGCAGGCCGAGCTCGTGCGCTCCCTGGAGCAGCTGCACCATCTGAACCTGCAGCGCTGCGACCGCACCACGATGTACTTCGGTCTGGAGGCCCGCGAGCCGTTCCTCGACTCCGGCCTGGTGCGCACGGCGCTGGCGCTGCCGCCGGAGTGGAAGCAGTGCCCGGACGGGCGCCCCGAGAAGGCGATCCTGCGCGAGGCGTTCGAGGGCTGGCTCCCCGAGGACCTGCTGTGGCGGGGCAAGGAGCAGTTCGGCGACGGCTCCGGCGCGGGCACCGTGCTCGCCGAGCTGGCCGCCCGCAAGGCCGAGGCGGCCCGGTTGTCGGGAGAGATCCGCAGCGTGCCCGAGCACCCCGAGCACTCCTGGCCGCTGCGCAGCGAGGAGGAGTTCCTCTACTACGAGATCTGGCAGTCGCACTTCGCCGGGATCCGCCCGGACCGGGTCCTGGGGGCCTTCGCCACCGCCTGATCGCGGGCGAGGTGCCCGCCGGCCCGGCGGGCACCGGTCAGCCCGGGTACTCCTCCTCGCCGGCCGGGACGTCCGCGGCGCCGACCGCGGCACACGCGTCCTCGACCGACTGGGGTGCCGCCGACGGCGGCTCCTCAGCGTCGGGGCCCGCGGCCGGCGTCGACCCGGAGGTCGGGCTCTCGGTGGGGCTCGGTTCGGTGCTCGGCTCCGTGGCCGGGGCGGCGAGCGCCGGGTCCGGGGCGAGCGGCGGGTCCGCAATCGCGTTGCGGACGACCTCGCGCATGTAGTCGATGTCCGGGTCGGCGGTGACGAAGAAGCCGGTCGAGGAGTTCGGGTCCGGCAGTGACGGGTCGAACGCGACGCTCTCCAGCCGGAACCCCTCGTCGGCGAGCACGGCGAGCGCCGGCAGCACCTGCTGGGGCATGTCGGTGGCGACGTTGTCCCGGGTGACCGCCGCGATGCTCTGGAACCGGCCGATCAGCTCGGTCGCGCTGGTCTCGGCGATCACCGCCTGGATCAGGCAGCGCTGCCGCCCCATCCGCTGGTAGTCGGTGCCGTCCCGGCGGGAACGGGCGAACCACAGCGCGTCCTCGCCGTTCAGGGTCTGCACGCCGGGCTGGATGTAGCGGTCCGGGGTGGTGTAGCGGCCGAACGCGGTGACCCCGCCGACCGGGACCGGCTCCGGGCCGACGTTCACGGTGACCCCGCCGACCGCGTCGATCATGGCGGAGAACCCGGCCATGTTGACCTCGAGGTAGTAGTCGATCGGCAGGCCGGTCATGTACGAGATCGTCGACTGCAGCAGGTTGATGCCGGGGAAGCGGGTCGGGCCCGGTGGCGCGATCTGCGGGTTCTGCTCGCCGTAGGCGTAGACGGCGTTGAGCAGGTAGTTCCCGGCCGGTTCGGACGGGTCGTCGAAGCCGTCCGGGAACTGTTCGGCGGCCGGGGTCCCCGGCGGGAACTCGGCCCGCTCGATGTTGCGGGGCAGGCTGAACAGGGTGGTCCGCCCGGACCGGGTGTCGATGCTGGCGAGCATCATCGTGTCGGTGCGGGTACCCGCGCGGTCGTCACCGGCGTCGCTGCCGAGCAGCAGGATGTTCAGCCGTGGCTTCCCCAGCGCCTCGGCGGCGGAGGTGCCGCCCCCCTGGAACAGCGAGTTCAGCAGGCCGCGCTGGGAGTTGAGCAGTTCGACGCCGTACCCGAAGGGGACGGCGACGGTGAGACACATCAGCGCGGCGGTCGCCGTACCGAGCACCTTCTGGCCCGGCGGCATCTCCCGCGGACGGGCCAGGGCATAGGTGCGGGCGACCTGCGCGATCCAACCGACCCCGCCGAGGACCAGCACCCCGGCGATGACGGTGAGCGTGGTGGTGGACAGCAGGTTCTGCAGGAGCGTGGAGCGGCGCGCGAGCAGCACCAGCAGGGCGAGCCCGACGACCACCGCGACGAGGGTGCCGAGGATCAGGCCGCCGGTGCGCCGGCGGTGCAGTGCGAGGTGGCCGGATCCGGGCAGCACCGCGGAGGCCGCGGTGAGGCCGAGCGCGGCGCCCAGGGTCGCCCGTGCGGTGTCCAGCGGACGGCTGCGGCCCCCTGCGTCCGCGCGGTCGGCGGGAGCGTCGCCGGGGCGCCGGGCCCCGCCGGGCCGGGCCCCGGTACCGCGACCGGCCGGTCCGGTGGCACCGGGCGGTTCGGCTCCGGGCCGGGCCGGACCCCACCTGCGGCGGACGGAGGCCGCGGTGCCACCGGCGGCGGCCCCCGCTGCGGCAGCCGTGCCGTCGGCGGCCGGGCCGGACGCCCCGGCTGCCGGGGAGCCGGCGGAGGGGCCCGGTGACCGCGGCGGACGGGCCGGGGGGCGCCGGTCGCG